>JAZLGO010000001.1:0-2756 GCA_045616305.1 Saccharofermentans sp.
ATTGTCAGCGGAATTAATCTTGAGTTTGTTGTTTTTGCCACGACCGGATATATCAATTATTCCGAAAACGCATTTGTGATTATCAGAGTAATCGATGGTTTTACATTTAAGCAAATGATTACGGTAGTGTTCGCCTCGAAAATTCGCTTTGACCATAAGCGTGTATTCGAAATGGTGCACACCGTTTCGAAAATCATTAACCGCTTTATTAAAATCGGTGAGAGAGTTTTCGTGAATAAAACTGTTCTCTTCGGCAAATAGTACCAATTCATCCAATGTGCCGCTGAATATGGGAATTCTGTTATATCCCCCGGCACATATGGTTAATAAGCATTCATTCAAGTCGTATCTAATCCATACTGTTCCGGATAGGTCAAGATACGTGTTATATTCTTTGTTAAAATTCGATTCGGATTGGATAAGCGAATAAATTTCTTCGGCCGGAGTATACTCTATTGCGATTCGGTCATTTTTCTGATAACTCATCCTGCATACCAGCCAGGGCCAATCACCGGATACGGTTTTACTCCTGTAGCAACACATTTGAACCTCGTGCGTTTTGAAGGTAGCATCAACAGATGCTTTAACCTTTGAAAGGTCTTCGCTGAAGATACTGTTTAAAAGAGATATGTAATTACCCTCACCCACCATTAAAAAGAAGTTTTCGTCAGCGACTTTGATGATGTAATCGCTGTCTATTATCAGCTTCCCGCAATATGTATCCAATATGGTTCGTCCTCCGTAAAACACATGACAATTATGTAAACTGATTAATGATGATATTATACAACATGTGATGTGAGTGTCAAAAGAAAAATTTGCAACGTCTTATGGGAACTTTTCTATTCAAAGCCAATTATAGAGTGATTCCGGCTAATAATCTCATTATCACGGAGCATTTTATCTCGGGAGGAGAAGCCCCCCCTTCTGCTAAGCGTAAAGAAGGGTGACAATTTCTTTCTGGGGTAAATTCCTTTTTGAACTTCCCGTTTTAAAGGTATCGGGATTTTACCTTGAGAACATCCAAGGGGATGTCTCTGTTATATAATCTTTTCAACTGATATGGGTATGATAGAGAGGACATACCACTATGAATAAATCAATTGAAAAGAAGTATTCTCACTTAACCTATAAAGATAGGTCTATAATTCATGAATTCCTTAATTACGGATATTCATTTACTGCTATTGGAAACCGTATCCACAAGGACCGTACTACAGTCGCTAAAGAGATCAAAGCACATCGTTTTGTTAAGCCCTACGGCAAAACAAAAGAGATTACCTGCGCTAAATTATTTAAGGCTCCTTATGTATGCAACGGTTGTAAGGAAATAGGTAACTGCTACAAAGCTAAGCTCATGTATGATGCTGCCATTGCTGATCATGAGTATCGTCAGACTCTATCTTTGCAACGTGCTAACCTTAAAGTCACTAAGGATCAGATTGCCGCTATTAACGATGTAATTGCTCCTCTAATGGTTCATAAACATCATAGTGTAAATCATGTGTTTGCATCTCATCCTGAACTATTACCATTCAGTAAGTCCACCTTCTACAGGTATGTAGATTTGGGTCTTCTAGATGTTAGAAATATCGATTTACAGCGTAAAGTCCGTTTCAAGGTTAAAAAGGAATATGACTATTCCCGTGAGAAAATAGACCACCAGTATCGTCTTGGACGACAGTATCATGACTTTCAGGATTACATGGAACTACATCCATTAGCATCTATCGTTGAGATGGATACAGTCATTGGCACAAGTGGCGGGAAAGGTGGCAAATGCTTCCTTACACTACTATTTAGAACTTTTAACTTTATGCTTATTTATCTACTACCTTACAAGCGTGTTCAGTACGTAAATGAAGTATTTCAGGAGCTTAAAAAGACGTTGGGAGATTTTGAATTCTCAAGACTGTTTGAGGTTATTCTCACAGATAACGGGACAGAATTTTCTGACCCAGAGAGCATTGAACTTTCTCTTATAAACGGAGAAAGGTTGTCAAATGTTTTCTTCTGCGATCCCAACGCATCCTGGCAAAAAGGTTCTATTGAAAAGAACCATGAGTATATAAGATATGTTTTACCTAAAGGTACATCCTTTGCAGGAATCACGCAGGAAGACTGCCATCTTCTTGCATCACATATCAACTCTGTGCCTAGAAAGTCACTTAACAACCAATCACCATTTGAAGCCGGCAAGGGCTTCATTGGTATTAATAACATCAATAAATTAGGTATTTCCCAGATACCTTATGATGATATTAACTTAAGTATTAGATTGCTTCGTAAGTAATTATTATTGCGCCCATATCAGTCTTAATTATGCAATGTTTTAGCGGGACGTTACTTCTATCCATTTTTAAGACTGCCGAACTTCCCGCTACTTAACGTGCGCAAAAATCCTTACAAAAGTGACTTTATTATACATTTTTTATCAAGGTTCAACAATTATTTATCAACAAACTCCCTTTTCATGGGAACTTACTGTACTAAAAATATTTTTCGAGTTCACGGGAACCTCGCGGAAAATTTAACGAAGCCTTGATTTTCCTAGCATTGACGGCATTTTCCTTTGGCATTTTCATTTCACAAGCTTATTATATATATGTTGTGGAAGAATTGTCCGCGGTTCACGGAACTGTTCCAAATACTGCTCAAAGATTTCCATATTAATCAACGCGGTGTTTCCCACCTTATATACCGCTCCAGCATCTTGCGCCAATACCATAATATGCGTCCTGCTGATTCCATAAACA
>JAZLGO010000002.1:0-4969 GCA_045616305.1 Saccharofermentans sp.
TGTAAGAATTACAGCCTGCAGCACATTAACAAGCTGTGCAATATTTGCCATCTATACTCTGTTTCAGTGTTTTTTGAAAATTTTAAGATTTATACCCGCCACAACGGCATCTCTAATTGTGTTCTGCTGGAAAAGAAAACCGGGATTCGTTCCTTCCTCAACATCATACCAAGTACCCCACTCATCGACCATAAGTCCGATTTTACGTTCAGGATCAAACTCATCCATAATGGCTGTATGTTTGGAAATTAACTCCTCCATAACAAGAGTTTTGGCAAGTGTCATATACCATTCCTTCTCATCAAAGGATGTTGCACTTCCCTTGTGAGTCCAATCGTGAGGCACAGTGTAATAATGCAAAGAGAAACCGTCCATCAAGCCGTGATTATCATTCCATGAACCTTGATCTCTGAAACACTCGCTCAATACTGTTCTTGTCCAATTATAATCCTTCTCATTAGGTCCGACTGCAATCTTCTTTATCTTCTTATCGGAATTATAATTTTTGAGGAATGCCTGATATTGTCTGTATTGTGAGGCATAATACTCAGGAACCATATATCCGCCGCATCCCCATGATTCATTACCTACACAAAAATAATCAACCGTCCAAGGTTCCTCATGACCGTTGGCCTTTCTTAAATCAGCCATAGGTGAGACGCCGTCAAAGGTCATATATTCAACCCATTCGCTCATTTCTCTTACGGTACCGCTTCCGAGATTACCGTTTACGTAGGTCTTACAGCCAAGCTGCTTGCATAATTCCATATACTCATGTGTACCGAAGCTGTTATTCTCAACAACACCGCCCCAGTTGGTATTAATCATTTTTTTCCTGCATTCCTGCGGACCGATTCCGTCCTTCCAGTGATATTCATCCGCAAAGCATCCGCCGGGCCAACGCAAAACCGGAAGCTTCATTTCTTTTAAAGCCTCAACCACATCATTACGCATACCGTTAGTATTAGGAATATCAGAATCCTTTCCTACGAAAATACCGTTGTAAATACATCTTCCGAGATGTTCAGAAAAGTGTCCCTGAATCTCCGGGCTTATATGTCCTTTCTTAATGTCCGGGTTAATTACCAGTTTGTACACAAAACATATTTCCTTTCGCTTTCGAAAATTTAGTGCATAATCTCACACTTCACAACTTACATTACAGATTTTCAAAAATCAATAACTCTTAACTAAGTGCTGTATTTTATCGGTTTTTAACTATAATTTGTCATATTGTTTCAACATTTTTTCTTGTCTATTATTATATTGGTTCGAGAATATTTCCATTATATATGACATATAAAGAAAGTTGAGTGAAACATATGCTAAAGCTAGTTAAGACAGAAAATGGTATGGTTCGCGGTTTTCAGGGAAACAATACACGTATCTCAGTGTTTAAGGGTATTCCGTTTGCTGAACCGCCTACGGGTGAAAACAGATGGCGAGCTCCTCAGCCTTGCAAAGACTGGGACGGCATATTCGAAGCCGACAGATTCGCTCCTATCTCAGTTCAAGATCAGCCGGGTATAGGAACTGACATATATTGTAAGGAATGGCACGTTGATCCTGATATTGAGATGAATGAGGATTGTCTTTATCTTAATGTATGGACCAATGCCAAAACAGTTGATGACAATCTTCCTGTAATGGTATGGTTCTTCGGCGGCGGATTCCAATGGGGATATCCTCGCGAGATGGAATTTAACGGTGAGAATATTGCCAAGCGAGGAGTAATTGTAGTATCTGTTAACTACAGACTCGGAGCCTTCGGTTTCCTTACTCATCCTGAAATTACAGCAGAATCACCGGAAGCACCTGCAAACTTCGGTTTACTCGATCAGCAAGCCGGTCTTAAGTGGGTTGTTCGCAACATCAAAAACTTCGGCGGTAATCCAAACAACATCACCATCGCAGGTCAGTCCGCAGGCGGCGGAAGTGTTTTCTCACACTTGACTTCCGAGACAAGTGTAGGTTTATTCCAAAAAGCTGTTATTTTCTCCGGTATTATTGAAACACCTTATTCAAAGGATAATCTGATATCTCCTAAGGATATCAGTGAGACCGAGAAGTTCGGAATTAAGCTTTTCGAAGCTTTGGGAGTAAAAACTCTCGAGGAAGCCCGTAAGCTTGAACCTGATTTTATAAGAGAGACTTACAGCAATTTAAGAAATACCACAGGAATGTTCCTCACTCCTTGTGTAGACCATGTATTCCTTACGGATACTCCGTTTAAGAATTTCCTCAAAGGACATCATGCTCATGTTCCTGTTTTTGCAGGAAATACACTGGATGAATTTCCAAGCTTTATTTCCGCTGATTCAAAGGAGAGCTTTATAAAACAGGCTACTGAAATATTCGGAGACAAGACAGAGAAGTTCCTTTCCTTCCCGGAAGCAAATGTTTGTTACGATAATCATCTCTATGCGCATTGTCGCGGTATCGAATCTTCAGTAAAGGCTATCCTGACTCATAATGATCAGCCTTCATTCTACTATTCATTCGAGCCTGATATTCCGGGTGAGGATAATCCGGGCACCTTCCACTCAGTTGATTTGTGGTTCTTCTTTGAGACACTGGCAGCTTGTTGGAGACCTTTTGACGGTCATCATTTTGATTTGGCAAGAAACATCTGCAATTATCTCACAAACTTTATAAAGAACGGTGATCCGAACGGAAATGATGCAAACGGCGCTGAAATGGTACGTTGGAATCCTTATACAGAATCAAATAAATGCGAGATGCACTTTACTTCTGAAGGACCTAAGACAAAACTTCAATCTTCTGAATTTGTCCAATTCATAACAGACTACCTCATTGAAGATGCTTTGGGTATTACTCCTGAAGTAATTAAGAAAGAGTCTAACTTCTATGTTCCGGCAGCCAAAAAGCAGGCCTTCAATCCGTATCTTCCTTCTTGGGAATATATTCCTGACGGAGAACCGTATGTTTACGGTGACCGTATCTATGTTTACGGTTCTCATGACGCATTTAACGGACATGCATTCTGTCTGAATGATTATGTTTGTTGGTCTGCTCCGATTAACGACCTCGGCAACTGGACATACGAAGGCGTTACTTTCTGTCGTACGGACGATCCCGCAAACAGCAAGAATCGCGGATGTCTTTACGCTCCGGATATGACTATCGGACCTGACGGTAAATATTATCTTTTCTATGTGCTTGATTGCGAGAACTTTGTTTCTGTAGCAGTATCGGATACACCTACAGGTAAATTCAAATTCCTCGGCTATGTTCATCACGAAGACGGTCAGCTTCTCGGAAAACGCGAAGGAGATGAAGCTCAATTTGATCCGGGTGTAATTACAATCGGAGAAGACACTTATCTTTATACCGGTTTCTGCAGCCAGGGTGACAAGAGTCGTCACGGAGCAATGGTAACAGTACTCGGTCCTGATATGCTTACTGTTAAGCGCGAACCTGAGTTTATTGTACCGAGCACACCTTACAGCAAGGGAACTGAATGGGAAAATCACGCTTTCTTTGAAGCACCTTCTATAAGAGAGCGCAACGGTATTTTCTATTTCATTTATTCTTCGGAAGTTATGCATGAGCTTTGCTATGCTACCTCAGATAATCCCCTCGGCGGCTTTAAATACGGCGGAGTTATTGTAAGTAACTGTGATTTACATATATCATCATATAAGCCTTCAGACAAGCCTACGGCTTACGGAGCAAACAATCACGGAAGCATCGTACAAAAGGGAGGTGACTGGTATATTTTCTATCACAGACAAACCAACAATGATTGGTATTCAAGACAAGGCTGCGCAGAGAAAATAGAATTTGAAGCAGACGGAAGCATTAAGCAGGTTGAGATAACATCCTGCGGTCTTAACGGCGGTCCTCTCAACGATATTGATGAGTATCCGGCTTATCTTGCTTGTAATATTTTCAATGACAAGTGTGAGAAATACGTAGGCGTTACAGGCGCTGCTTTTGTTACACAGGAAGGTCGTGACGGAGATGAGAATCTCGGATATGTACGTAATATCTGTAACGGTTCTACCGTAGGCTTCAAATATTTCAACTGCAAAAATGTTACCGGTATAACCATTACAACCAGAGGATACGGAAAAGGTATTTTTGAGGTTCGTACAAGTATTGACGGCGAAGTTCTTGCAGAACTTCCTGTAGATTTCTGCACTGCCTGGACTGTTGCCGAGGCTGAAATGAGCTTGCCTGACGGAGTTTATCCTTTGTACTTTACATTCAAGGGTGACGGTAATCCGTCTCTTAAGAGTTTTAAGTTCTTACATTAATATGTCAGCGAATAAGTAAAAGCTCTCCGTTTTTACTTATCCACATCATAAATCTCCTCTTTATGAGAAGCAAAGGGGTTGTCTCAAGTCTTAAACGAGACACCCCTTTTGTTATCTTGTATTATCACTGCCGCCGTGGGTTCAATTATTTTTTGCTGACTGCAAGTCCCAGGCCGCTTCCGTTCTTTTTATTTATTGATTCATCTCCTACCACAAATGAATTAAACATATTGTCTTTTAGTTTCTCAGGTATCTTGGGCCGTTATCGGCAATGATTATTTCAACTATTCTTGTATCACTGTCAGATGCTGTTATTTCGTTTACTTGAATTACAGAGGAAATTCCGGACGGATTATGCCTAATCATATTGGAAATTAAATTACCGAGCAACGGGTGCGCGCAGCTTCGCCGCGTATGTCCCGGGGACCCTTACCGATACCCATTCGGGTTACACAGCTTGGGTTATAATTTCATGATTACTCAGACCAAATACAGGTATGGTAATATCATTTTTAGGTTCTTCACGTGTTTTTGTGGGATGGATTGCTAAACAATTTGTAGTTAGTTTTGTGATGCATGACGCTTCGGAGCTCGGATTTATTAAATACAGGCTTTTCCGCAAAAAATGCGTTTCTGACTGTAGTATCCACAAGGAATCGCCTTTTATCTTCGAATTGTATGGACGCATC
>JAZLGO010000003.1:0-15363 GCA_045616305.1 Saccharofermentans sp.
CATTTGAGTCACTTTACAGTGAATTCCACAAGGTGTGGACACATATTTGTTAAAAAACAACAAATTCTTGTGGAATTTACAGTTGGAGACAGTAATTCCACAAGATGTGTCCATAAAATTTGAAGGAAAAACGTTGATTCTTGCGGCGTCGCTGGAATAGGCGTTTTTTGTCGCTGGCAGCGACGTTTTAGGGTGGTTTTGGCGACGCCCGACCGCCGTGTCGCTAAAATACGTGATTTTTGTCGCCGACAGCCACGTTTTAGGGTGATTTTGGCGACGCTTGACCGCCGTCGTCGCTTACGTATATGATTACTTTCGGTGATTATTTCAAAGAGGCTTGTGCTGAGGCTATGGCAAAGAATGCAGCTAACGTAAGTTCTGTTGAAGCAACCGAGGAATGATAATATAATGAGAAACAGTGAGGACCGAAGTTCGTTGGAACTGCGGTCCTTTTTTTGTATGAAAAAATTGAGATGATACGAGTAAATTTATACTCATGGATTTTTGTCGTTTATTTTTCTCGAAAATGTGTCACAAAGCCTATAGTTAAAGGATTTTTGATATCATTTTAGAATATCAAAATGTATAATTGGCTTAGGGGTACGGATTTTATATTTGAAGAAAAAGAAGGGAGCTTTTAAGTGAAGTTTAGGAGATTTTTAGCGGCGATTTTATCGTGCGCTGTTGTTTTGGGCAATTTTTTTATTGCCTTTGCGGAGGCTTCATCAAACAAGGACGGAGTTGAGGCTTTTGTAACCAGGATGTATGAGGTTTGTCTCGACAGAGAGCCGGAGCAGAGCGGTCTCGACGGCTGGGCACAAAAGCTTTTGAATAAGGAAGCAACGGGTTGCTCGATTGCTTACGGTTTTGTTTTCAGCCCGGAATTTATCGAGAAAGATCCATCAAACGGCGAATATGTCAAGTATATGTATGACGCCTTTTTCGGAAGAGAAGCTGATGAGGGCGGATATAATTACTGGGTCGATCTTCTTGATAAAGGTGCAACCAAGGAGAGCGTTTTCTGCGGCTTTGCAAATTCGCAGGAATTCTCTAATCTTTGCAAAGATTACGGTGTAGTTCGCGGTTTCCATGTAGAAGGTTTTGATTCGAATCAGACGGCTAAGGTTAATCTTTTTGTGGAGCGATTATATAATGTCGTTCTCGACAGAAACTGTGATGATGTCGGAATGGCAGGGTGGACCGGCAAATTATTAAGTCATGAGGAATCCGGATTCAGTGTTGCATACGGATTTGTGTTCAGTCCGGAATTTATAAATAAACATACTTGTAATGATTGTTATGTAGAAGTACTGTATAAGGCTTTTCTGGGACGTGATTCCGACGTGGACGGTAAAAAAACCTGGGTGCTTAAGCTTAAGAGCGGCGCCCCGAGAGAAACAGTGTTTTGCGGCTTTGCAGGTTCACCGGAATTTGCGAATATTTGTGCCGATTACGGAATAGATGCAGGAGGCTCTTCCGTTCTTACTACGACAACATATTGTGAGGGTATATGCTCAATATGCGGAGCCGAATCAGTAACACCGAGCGGTGCGCAGGGCGGTTCAAACGGCAGTTCAACGGGAGATGCACCGGGCGGCTCACAAGGCGGCTCACAGGGCAGTTTGCCAAACGGAACAGCAGGTCCTGATGGTACAGTTTATGATGGCTTTGTCACAATAGGCAACGATTTATACTTTTACGAGAACGGTATAATGCAGCATGGTTGGGTGTTCATTGAAGAACCGTATGGTATTTACTATTTTGACTATGCTACCGGTAAGGCACTTCGCGGATGGCAAGAGATAGATGATTTTACTTATTATTTTACTGATAATTTTACTGCTGCCATCGGTTTTGTGACGATAAGCGGCAATGTGCACTATTTTAATATAATCGGTGAGATGCAGACCGGCTGGGTATATATAACCGAGAGTAAGACAAATTATTATTTTGAACCTGATACCGGAATTATGCATACCGGATGGCTTGAGTATAAGGGCGATACTTATTATTTTGATGCTGACGGAGTTATGCATATCGGCTGGCTTGAGCTTGCAAACAAGAGATATTATCTTAACAAAGCAGGTATCCTCAAAACCGGTTGGATATATATTGATGATGCAACATATTATGCAGACGAAGACGGTGCCGTAAAAACCGGTTGGTTCGAGTACAGTAATCCGTATAATTCCAAAACTGAGAAGTATTTTTTCGCAGAAGACGGACAAATGGCTACCGATTGGCAAAAGATTGACGGCAAGTGGTATTACTTCAGCAACGTCGGTGTAATGCAGACCGGTTTGATTAACTATGAGGGAAAGTATTATCTCTTAGGAGATGACGGTGTTATGTATACAGGCTGGCTTCAGGAAGGTAAGAACTGGTATTACTTTACTTCATCCGGCGCGCGTGCCGAAGAATGGGTTAAGGTTGACAAATACTGGTATTTCTTTGGTACAGACGGAATAATGCAAATCGGCTTTATTCAGTGGGAGGACAATCTTTATTTTTGCGACTATGACGGAAAAATGGTTATCGGTTGGAAAAAGATTGACGGATACTGGTACTGTTTTGATAAAGAGAGCGGAGGCGCAGCTCTCTCTGACGGTTTTTATAAGATAGATAATAAGTGGTATTACTTTTATAAGGATTGCCGTATGGCATCGGATACTTATATCAAGGGAATATATATTCAGAAAAACGGCGAAGCAGAGGGTTCTGAGAATTGGACCGAAGCTCCGAAAGTATAATTTTACGAAGCGAAAAGGAGACATCGTATGAAATTAAAACGCATAACAGCGACTTTAATGACTATTGTAATGTTATTCAGTGTTATCAATATGAACATCTTAAAGCTGAATGCTTCTTCTGTAGATATGGAAGGAATAAAGGCATTCGTAACAAGAATGTATGAGGTTTGTCTGGATCGTGAACCTGAACAGAGCGGTCTCGACGGCTGGGCACAAAAGCTTGCCGATAAGGAAGCAACAGGTTGCTCGGTTGCTTACGGCTTCGTTTTCAGCCCGGAGTTTATCGGCAAAAATCCGACAAACGAGCAGTTTACAACATATATGTATACTGCTTTCTTCGGTCGTAAGCCTGATGAAGAAGGCTTTAAATATTGGGTTGAGCTTCTTGATAACGGCGCAACAAAGGAAAGTGTTTTCTGCGGCTTCGCAAATTCTCAGGAATTTTCTAATCTCTGTAAGGATTATGGTGTAGTTCGCGGTTACCATATTGAAGGTGAAGATTATAACAGAATTGCGCTTGTTAACTTGTTTGTTGAGCGCCTCTATAATGTGGTATTGGACAGAACCTGTGACGACGTCGGAATGGCAGGCTGGACAATTAAGCTGGTTAACCATGAGGAGTCAGGTTGCAGCGTTGCATACGGCTTCGTTTTCAGTCCTGAGTTTTTGAACAGACATACATGTAATAATTGTTTTGTAGAGATACTTTATAATGCTTTTCTCGGAAGAGCCTCTGATGAAGGCGGAAAAGTTGCTTGGGTAAGTGAGCTTAACGGCGGTACTGCCAGAGAAATTGTATTTAACGGTTTTGCAGGTTCCGTTGAGTTTGCAGTTATTTGCGATTCCTACGGAATTGAGCCGGGCAGCTTAAATATCAGTAATCCTTCTACTCATGCAGAAGGAACATGTACGATTTGCGGACACGTTAATACTGCATCTGACGGAAGTGCTGATGGTAACGGTAATACGGGAACAGGAAATACCGGAACCGGAAGCGGTAACGGCGGCAATACAGGCAGCGGCGGAAACTCCGGCAGCGGAACCGGAAGCGGCAGCAGCGGAAACACAGGCAGCGGAAACACAGGCAGCAGCGGAAATACAGGCAGCGGAAATACAGGCAGCGGCTCCGGTTCAGGAAGCGGAACCGGCAACGGCGGCAATCCTACACCTACATCAACTCCGATCCCGACTCCGTATGTTTATAAAGTCGGTGACAGAATTGAATTCGGTGAATATGCCGGTGAGACAGTTGTATGGAAGGTTCTCGACAAGATTAACGATGAGTATATTCTTTTGGCTGAGCGCGGACTTGAGACATTGCCGTTTAATTCCAAATCAACAGATGTTAAGTATGAGAATTCAAGCATTCGCTCCTGGCTCAATAATAGTTTTTACGTTCAGGTTTTCGATGATGAGGAAAAGGCACAGATTGTAACATCAACTTTCGCTAATGACGGCGGTTCAACTGCAACCTTGTCCGATAAGGTGTATCTCCTCAATTGCGCTGAGACGGAGAAATATTTACCTTCTAACAAAGACAGACTTTGTTATGCTACCGATTATGCTGTGGCAAACGGTGCATATTTGTATCTTGATACATACGGAGCGACCGGTGCCACATGGTGGTGGCTCAGAGATAAGGGCAATGCGGCCTCCAAGGCAATGTATGTGCGTACTTCCGGCGGAATCAACAAAGAGGGATATGACGTCAGTGATTTGACGGCTTGCGTAAGACCGGTAATCAGAGTGAAGTTCACCGGAACAACGAGCCTTCTGACTGACGAGTCGCTTCCGAGTTATATTTTCGATTATGAAGTAGGCGATCATATTCGCATAGGAAATTACAAGAATCAGGATATTACTTGGACCATTCTCGAAAAGAAGGGCAATAAGTATCTGGTTATTACCGATTATATTATTGAGGCAAAGCAATTTGCGGACAAAGAAGGCGCTGCCTGGGATGAATCTTCCCTCAGATATTGGCTCAATGTTGATTTCTACAGCTCATTTTTTACTTCGACAGAACAGAAATTGATTCAGACAACCTATGTAGTAAATGATGTTGAACACTATAATTATCACCATGATATGCAGGGCGAAGAGACATATGACAAGCTTTTCTTGCTCAGCGATAACGAGACAGATAAATATTTTCCGACCGGCAGAAGTAAAATTGCTCCTCTGGCGCCATACTTGAATCTCGAGAAAAGCAACGTTATATATGAATCTTATTCCTGGTGGGTCAGAACCTGTATAGATAATAACCGAAATTATGCGATAAGCAGTATCGGTGGTATTGACTGGATTGACAGAGACGATATAAGCGGTGTTCGTCCTGCTATGTGGGTAGACCTCGAGGATGCATTCTGTGTAGCAGCAGATGTGTCGACTGCTTCAAATAAGTATAAGCCGGGTGACAAAATAACTTTGGGTAATTATGGCGGAGAGAAAATCTCCTGGATAGTTCTTGAAGCATATCACGGAAAGTATCTGGTTATCTCAGAGAAGGGTTTGGACACCTCGGAATACGCTCAGAAGTTAAGTGAAACTTCACAGAGACTTATTTATCCGGAGTGGTTGCGTTCATTCTATGATGCCGCGTTTACGGACAATGATAAGAAGAAAATCATTGAGGTTCCATCGGAAGGCGGAATAAGTCCGAGAGAAGAAGGCAGTGTCAGATTGCTTACTGAGGATGAATTCAGAAGGTATAAAGAGGTGCCGGGCTTAAGTCTGTGTTATCCTTCGCAGTATGCCGTAGACAGAAACGCATGGGTTGATAAAAATAACGGTTGCTGCGCTTGGTGGTTAAGAGAATGCAGAGCAACAAGTGACTTTTTTAAGATGGTTTATGCAACCTCTACCGGAACCATAGAAGAATATGATGACTCATATACGAGAATGTGCATGCGACCGGTAATGTGGGTAACCGGAGTCTGAGTAAGCTGCGGTTGAGTAAGCGGAGGTGCTGAGTGAGAAGACTCTGAGTAAGCGGAGTCTGAATTCCACAAGAATTCACATTTTTCCTTCAAATTTTATGGACACACCTTGCGGAATTGTCGTTTCCAAACCAAAAATTCCCGTGAAATCACATGTTTTATCAAGAAACGTGACTAAATCTCGGGAATTTTCTGTTTTACAACCAAGAATTCCCGTGAAATATCGATGTTTTCTGAATTTCGTGTTCGTTCTACGGGAATTCGACAACTTGTATTACAAAATTCCCGTGAAATCACATGTTTTACCAAGAAACGTGACAGAATCTCGGGAATTTTCTGTTTTACAACCAAGAATTCCCGTGAAATTGCTATGTTTTCTGAATTTCGTGTTCGTTCTACGGGAATTCGACAACTTGTATTACAAAATTCCCGTGAAATCACATGTTTTATCAAGAAACGTGACTGAATCTCGGGAATTTACCGTTCCAAAACCAAGAATTCCCGTGAAATAGCGATGTTTTCTGAATTTCGTGTTCGTTCTACGGGAATTCGACATTCTATGTTACAGATTCCCGCCAAATCGCTGTCTCACCCTCACCATCACCATCACCCTCACCCTCACCATCACCATCACCATCACCATCACCCTCACTCTCATTCACTGACTCGTCCGCACAACGTCCGCATCCGCACGGTAAGCACCACTTCTCGCGGGGCATTGCGGGGCATCGCATGGAATTTCGGGGCATCTCGAGAAATCCCGAGAAATCGCGGGGCATCCCGGGGAATCCGCTGTTTAATCAAAGCTGTGACAATCGTTAAGTCACAAATTTGATGAGCCGCGTATGTTGACAAAATCATTCTAACGTATTAGAATAACAATGTACTAATCGATTAGAATAGTTCGGTATACCGTCTCGCGTACGCCGATACACCAGTACACCAGTACGCCGGTACGCCGAACAGAACAGAAGGGAATGTATATATGAATACGCCTAAGATTTTCGAGAGTGAATACAGATTTTGTCTCATTCTCTGGGAACATGAGCCTATAACTTCAAGAGAACTCTCTGAAATTTGTGCGAAGGAGCTTGGCTGGTCAAAGACAACAACCTATACCGTAATCAAGCGACTTTCAGAACGCGGAGTTCTCAAGAATGAGAATACAATTGTGACTTCGATTGTATCCAAGGAGGAGGCACAGGTATCCGAGCTGGATGAGCTGATGGATAAGAAGTTCCAGGGTTCATTGCCGGCTTTTCTGGCGGCTTTTACTAAGCGTCAGAAGCTTACAGAGGAGCAGCTCGAAGAGATAAAGCGTATTATTAACGAGTAAGAGGGATAGAAGCTATGAGTGAGATATTTGCTCTGATATTGGATATGGGAGCCGTCTCGGCAGTAGTAATTTTGGCAATTCTGATATTAAGAGCAGTTTGTCCGAGACTCAGGGGACGCGCAGGCCGTGCCATCTGGATTGCGGTCGGAATCCGTTTGTTGATTCCGGTAACGTTTGCTGAGTTTTTCAAAAGATTGTTTCCGAAAAGCGGTGTCGAGGTGATTACTCACGCAACCGAAATTGTAAGGCGAACTGTTCCAATCACGAGAATCAAAAGCGCCGTGCTTGCCGTTCCGCAATCAGCTGTCTCGCAATCAGCTGTCTCGCAATCAGTTGTCCCACAATCAGCCGTCTCGCAATTCGTTGCACCGCACCGGCAGGCGGTCAGGACTGTGGCCGCTGATGCAGTGACAGAAGCAGCCTTTAATCCGAGAACATTAATTCCGATGTTGTGGTTGATAGGAATTGCGCTGATTGTCGGTTTTGCAGTTTACAGACTTATTAAGTTGAGCAGAAGACTCTCTGAAGCGACAATCTACGAGAAAGATATTTACCGAACAGATGCAGCTTCAACCCCGTTTATTTACGGACTTGTTCATCCAAAGATATACGTTCCGTATGCTATATCCGATGAGGAAATACCATATGCATTATTGCATGAGAGACAGCATATCAAAAAGAACGACCATATCGCAAAGTTTATAGGATTTATTATTACTGCGATTTACTGGTTTAATCCGCTTGTGTATGCAGCTTATGCAATGTTTTGCCGAGATATCGAGTTAGCCTGTGACGAGCGTGTGATCTCAGACATGGAGAAAAGTGAGAGAAGACGTTATTCTTCTGCGCTTTTGTCCTGCAGTACTGCGGGACAATCCGGAGTACCGAGAGCATATCATGTGGCTTTCGCCGAGGTCGGAGTGAAGGAAAGGATAGTTAGAATAATGAAATACACAAAACCAACAAAAATAAGCAGATTCATTACAATTGTTTTAAGTGCTGTACTTATGGCGGCATTGATAATTCTTCCGATGGGTTGTGCAAATTCGGAAGTTAATGATAACGGAACTGAGGCGGAAGTTGCAACAACAGAAGCAACTGCAACAACAGAGGCGGCAGCAGAAGTGTCGGCGGATTCAAATATGGAGGAAGCCTCGGAAGATTCTTTGTTATCACAAAATTCTGAGAATAGTGATGCAACTTCAGATTCAGATCTGATTGAAGCATACAAATTTGATGATGGCAGAGTGCTCAAAGAATTTGAGAGCGATGTCGGGCATTACATGCAATTGTTTGAGACAAACGGAACTGTAGCTGATATACACAGCGATGATGATATTGGCATTGAGCGCTTAGTTAATTCTGACGGCTCGATTTCCATGTTTGGAAAATTCGAATCTGATATATTATATGATATACTGATGTTATTTGATGTAAATGACAGTAATTGCACTAAAGTGAAAGCAAATTGTACAGAAGGTACACTTCTTAAATTTAATGAAGAAGATACCATCTATGGTTACGATAATCCTTCTTGTAATGATGAAATATATGACGGCAACTTCTTGTGTTGGACGTATCAAAATTCTTCTTACGAGGGTAGTTGTTGCGGAGATGCTGCCATTGAAGTTGAGGTTTACGGAGAAGGAGATAATCTGCTTTATACCGGAACAATTAATATTTATGCTTTGGAAAGTGATAATTATCTTATGAAGCTTTATACTTTTTCTTCAGAAGATTTTGCAATGGAAATTAATGAGTACGGGGATATTGTACTGACACATATCGGATAATTGGGATGTATATATAGTAAGAAAGAAAGCACATCGGGAATGCCGGTGTGTTTTTCTTTTCGAAAATATAAATCCATCCACACCTTGACTATTATGTTTTTATTTCATAAATAAAGAAGGTTTATTCGGTGTAAAAGAGAATTGAAAACATGACCTGTTCTTTGTATAATATGTGTGACAGTTGTGTACAAACTGTTAATTAGATTATTTTCGAGGAGGATGATTATGATTAGTAAAAGATTAACCTCAACACTTGTGTCACTGGCTTTGACAGTCGGTATGATACCGGTAGCAGTGTCTGCTGACGGCGGGAATGTAGCAATTAATGAGAAGAATTTCCCGGACAAGTTATTCAGAGATTATGTAAGCGAAGAATTTGATATTGATGAAGACGGTGTTCTCTCTGCTGAGGAGATAGCAGATGTAACAAAAATAGACATGCTGGGTGTATATGATTTGAAATCAATTGAAGGTGTAAAGAACTTCACTTCACTTTCATATTTGTGTGCAGCGGTTACGAATGTAACATCAGCAGACTTATCAGGAATGAGTTCTTTGATAGAAGTCGATTTTGACCTTTGCGATAATTTTAAATCTATAAATTTGTCAGGTTGTACCGGAATTGAGAAAATTAACTTGTGGGAATGTCCAATTACATCCTTGGACATTTCAGCTTGCAGTAATTTAACAAAACTTAATATTACTGGATGCAGTTATCTGGATTGCAGTCTTGATTTATCCAAGTTCCCTAAGTTGGAGTTTGCAGATGTAAGCAGATGTGATTTGACTTCTTTAAATGTTTCCGGACTTAAGGAATTAAAACTTCTTTTCTGTGAAGGTAATAATTTTAAATCCATAGATATTACTACTTGTCCTATTCTTATGAAGATATATAGTAATCATCCTGATATAAGACCTATTGAATGGTCGAGATCGGATTTTGAACATAACGGAGAAACTATTAAGGTATTGCAATATTCTGACAGTGAAATTGATCGTGAGAATATAGAGGACTATGAAAGCGGAGCTTTCTTTGTAGATGCAACAGTATCAATTAACGGAAATCCGCCGGCAATAGTAACCCCTACACCAACTCCGTCTTCTACACCAATTCCTTCTTCAGATCCGACGCCTACTTCAAAACCAACCACGACAGACGCTCCTGATGTAGATGATTTTGTAGATCGCTGCTATGGAGTAGCATTGGGCAGAGAGCCTGATGCTGAAGGTAAGGAAGAGTGGACAGACGAGCTCAACGAAGGTGAAGCTTGCGGTGCTCAGGTAGGTTACGGATTTATCTTCAGCCCTGAGTATATTGCTAAGAATACAGATAATGAGCAGTTTACAAAGGATTTGTATTCTTTGTTCTTCGGTCGTGAACCTGATGAAAACGGATTTAACTACTGGGTAGCACAGTTGAATGCAGGTGTCTCAAGAGAAGAGATATTTGCCGGTTTTGCAAACTCAGAGGAGTTCTATAATTTGTGTGCTGAGTATGGCGTAGTAAGCGGTTTTTATGTAGTAGGTGTACCAAATGGACAGCAGGGCGGTGTTAACTGCTTCGTATCAAGACTTTACAGAGTATGTCTTAACAGACTTCCTGACATGGGCGGCCAGAGCGGCTGGGTAAAGAAGCTTATTGAAGGTGAGGTATCAGGTACAACAGTAGCACATGGCTTTATCTTCAGCCCTGAGTTTATTGAGTTGAATCTCAGCAATACTGATTTCATAGAGTACATGTACAGCGCATTCTTCGGCAGAGAAGCTTCACAGAAAGATATTGACGATTGGGTAGCTCAGCTTACAAGCGGAAGCATTGACAGAGAGGGCGTATTTAACGGCTTTGCCGGCTCAATTGAGTTTGATGCTCTTTGCAACAGCTACGGAATCACAAGATAAGTTACACATAAATATAGTTATCAGAATGGTGTCGGATAGTTTTATATCCGGCATCATTTTTTTGTTTGGGACAAAAAGTATTTGAGATCGGGAAATTATGCTTTTCGAAAAGGAAAAACAAATTGATGTTTACAAATCCTTAATTTGACTTCCTCATCTGAAGAATACAATATAAATGTTATATATACTTATTTTTGACAACTACGGAGGATACTATGAGGAAGAAACTTACAGCAGTTTGCTTATCCTGCAGTTTGGCTTTATATTCATTGCCGTGTGTGATTTCTGCAGACTCAACGCCGAGCGGAAGCGTAAAGATTGAAGAAGGATTTAAATCTGTTGAATTTCAGCAGTTTGTTTCTGAGAATTTTGATAAGGATGAAGACGGATATCTCTCTGAAGAGGAGATTAATGCCGTAACCAAACTTGAAATATCATATAATCCTTTGATTGCGGATATCAGCGGATATCAGATTTTTAAGAATCTTGAGGTTTTTGACTATGATACCTGGATTTATGAGACGGAAATCAAGACCTTTGATTTTAGCATCTTTCCTAATATAGAGAAAATACATTTGGAAGCCCAAGGTGTTACTTCGGTAAGTCTTGACGGATGCAGTAACCTTGAAGATTTGTATATATCAGGTACAGGTATAAATGAAATAGATTTATCAGATTGCGCTGCTTCTTTGAGTGAATTGGATTTAACACTTAACGAGGATTTAAAGAGTATTAAGGGGTTAGAGAATTGTAAGAAATTGTATAATATCAGCATTTATAATTCCCCTATCAGTAATCTGGTATTACCGCAATCAGAAGAAATGCATTCTTTGGAATTTGTTAAGTGTAACTGTCTTACAAAAATAGATATAAGCGGAGTAAAGAAAATCTCAATTCTTGCTTTGAGAGAAGATAGAAATCTTAAATATCTTATACTTGCTGACGATGCTTGGATTGACGGTGTTGAAGTGGAGAATGTGGCTATAGAAGCTGTTGATTTGACGAATAAACCAGACCTAACATGCTTTGACGGAATCTTTGAAGGCCATAAAATCATGTCACATCATACTATCGTGGATGATTCCGAGGTCCCGGCAACTTATACTGAAACAGGATTGACCGCCGGTTCGCATTGTTCGGGATGCGGCAGGATTTTTGAACCTCAAGAGGTTATACCGGCTTTAGTTCAACCGGTGGAGTTAAACAGTACTAATTTTCCGGATGCGGATTTATTAGATTATATGACTGCTTTTGATACAGATGAAGACGGCATTTTATCTTCTGAGGAAATTGTTGAGATAACAAAAATTAATATATCGGGGTTGGATATCTCAAGCTTTGACGCGATAGACAGCCTTGTTTGTCTTACTTATTTGGATTGTGCCGATACTCATATCAAGGCACTGAATTTGAGCAGGTGCAAAGAATTGTCTTATCTTGATATCAGCGATACGCTTATAGAGGACTTTGCTTCAATGGGAGTCTCTGAGTCTTTAACAGTCTTAAGGAGCAGCAACAGCCTTCTCGAAAATGTGCTTCTAGACGGATATGACAAACTGACTTCTTTGGACTTAACGGATTCCGACAGCCTGGTTAAAATTAACTGTTCTTCTCCTGTTCTCAGAAGCATAAAGCTTGACGGTTGCAGCAAGCTCGAAGAAATCGTATGTACAAACAATAAGCTGACAACCTTTGATTTGTCAGGCAAGCCTTCACTTAAAAGACTGGATCTCAGTAATGACTGTCTGCGAAGTCTGGATTTGTCCGAAGTACCGGAATTAACTTATCTCAATTGTTCCGACAACAAAATCTCAGAACTGGATATATCAGTTTGTCCGGAACTTACGGAGTGCGATTGCTCCGACAATGTAATCGAGTTTCTTCATGTAGGTACCTTGGCAAAGCTTCAGAGTCTGGATTGTTCGGTTAATAATCTTGTTGCAATAGATGCTTCTTATGATTTTGCCTGTGAAGAATTGAAGACGGATACGGATGTTCAGGTACATCGTGCGGATTTTGATCATGAGAATGTGCATTACATAGATCCGATTGAACCGACTGCTGCAGAATCAGGATATACCTTCGGTGCATATTGTGAGGATTGCGGTGCGGTCTTGCTTGAGCCGACGGAGATTTTACCCGTTGACGGTGTTAAACTCGATGAAGTCCACTTCCCGGATTCGCTTCTGCGCGGAAAATTGTCCAACGAATATGATGAGAATATTGATGGTTATCTGTCGGTAGAAGAAGCTGCCAAGGTTACGAGTCTTTACTTCGGCTATATGGGAAAAGTTACCGATTTGACCGGTATTAAGTATCTTTCCAATCTAAAAGAACTGGATTGTGAACGCAGTGAGCTTACCTCTTTGGACGTCAGCGGAATGACTTCTCTTGAACATATAAATGTCAGCGGAAGCGAGAATCTGACTAAAATAAATGTTTACGAGTGTGAGAATCTGAAGGAGCTTAATTGTAACAGCTGTAATCTTCACCGATTAGACGTATCCGATTTGGATAAGCTCGAGTATCTTATTTGTTCCGATAATAGTGAGTTAAGTCGCCTGTTCTATGATGGTTGTGATAGTTTGAAGGTATTGAGTATTAACGGTTGTAATTTTGCAGGTAAGCTTGAGATTATCGGTTATTCAAATCTTGAGGAGTTGTCTGCTGCCTGTAACGATTTTACGTGCTTTGAAGTTAGCGATTGCCCGTCACTTAAGTATCTTGAGATATACAGCAACAGTATTGAGTCAATAAAAGGATTGGATACCTGTCCTGTACTCGAATCATTAAATGCATACGGCAATCAGCTTACACAAATTGATATCAGTAACCTGAACAATCTTATATATGTTTATCTGGAAGATAACTTAATAACAGAATTGGATATAGAAAATAATCCTGCTCTTGAAGAAATTCTTTTGAATGACAATTTACTTAAAGAACTCTCGATATCGAATTGTCCTAAGCTTACAAGATTGGATGCTGAGGATAATGTTCTTGAGAAGGTTGAACTCAGTGAGCTTCCGCTTCTCGATGAAATTGATTTATATAATAATCAGCTGACTGAATTGGATTTGAGCGGTTGCCCGACATTAACAGAAGTAAATCTTGCATGGAATCAGTCTTTCAACTCAATTCTGGATTTGACTGCCAATCCTTTGGTTAATGATTTCTATTCACCGGCCAGCAATGTCAGAACCGTTGTAATCTCAGAGGGTAGCGATCTCTATACGATTTATACTACACTTGAAGGTAATTCGGATGAATATGTAGATTACGAGACGGGTACTGTTTATGATTGTGTTAATTATTGGGGACAATACGATGAAGATGAGGATGGCTATGCAATATACGGCGGCATCTATATGGATGCCGATTGCGTGATTACTACTACCTATCCTGAGCCGGAGCCAGAGCCGACTCCGTCGCCGTCACCGTCGCCATCACCATCACCGGAGCCATCACCATCGCCGGAACCGTCCGGTGAGCCTAGCCCGAGTCCGACTCCTACGGTTGAACCGACGCCGACATCTTCACCGGAGCCGTCCGGTGAGCCGAGTCCGACAGATGAACCAAGTCCTACGGCTACTCCAAGTCCGACTGTCGCTCCGACTACTCCGGTTCCGACACAAGCCCCTGAATTAAGTGTAGGCGGTTTTGTTGACAGATGCTATGAAGTAGCACTTGGTCGTGAGGCCGATGATGCCGGATTTGATTATTGGGTATCTTTACTGAATGAGGGTCAGGCATGTGGCAGCCAGGTTGGTTACGGCTTCATCTTCAGCAATGAGTACATGAATAAGGAAACTACTGATGAGCAGTATATTACTGATTTGTATACTTTGTATTTTGGACGTGAGGCCGACGAAGCAGGCTACAATTATTGGCTGAATATACTGAAAGACGGTGCTACACGTGAGGAAGTTTTTGCCGGCTTTGCAAACTCTCAGGAATTCTACAATCTCTGTGAGAAATATGGCGTAGTCAGCGGTTATTATTCGGTAGGTGTGCCGAACGATATGCAAGGCGGGGTTAACTGCTTTGTGGCTCGTTTGTACAAGGTTTGTCTGAACCGTTTGCCTGATATGGCAGGTCAGAACGGCTGGGTAATGAAACTCATGAACGGTGAAGTCAGTGGTTCTACATGTGCATACGGATTTGTATTCAGTTCCGAGTTTATGGCTCTCGGCTTGAATGATACCGATTATGTTTGCTACATGTATCGTGCATTCTTCGGCCGTGAAGCTGATGAGGAAGGTTTGAACTATTGGGTAAGTCAGCTTGAGGGCGGAACAGCTACCCGTGAGGATGTTTTTGCAGGCTTCAGCGAATCAATTGAGTTTGCTAATTTGTGCGGTGTTTATGGAATAAATGCTTGACAGAAGATTGTGCTTGGCTTCGAACAGTGTAGCATTTGATTGACACTCAGATTCTTTGCTCTGACTTCATCACAAAAGCCCATTTTTTGCTGTTTGTGATGTGTTTGTTCTGTCGCGTCGCTGAAACATGCGTTTTTTGTCGTCGGCAGCGACGTTTTGAGGTAATTTTGGCGACGCCGAATCGCCGCGTCGCTGAAACATGCGTTTTTTGTCGCCGGCAGCGACGTTTTGAGGTGATTTTGGCGACGGCCGACCGCCGCGTCG
>JAZLGO010000004.1:0-13481 GCA_045616305.1 Saccharofermentans sp.
CAGCAACAATATCCAATTCGCCGATGTTATGCACAGCAAAATTGCGAGTTATAATTCTGTATCCCTTCTGAATCAGAATTGCACACGCTGCATCCTCGGCATTTCTTCCCGTATCAACAGTTCTGTTCATTGACCTCCTCATACGAGACTGTAACCGTTATAAACAGAATAAAACAAAGAAAAGAGGATTTCAACAAATAACACTTCGAATCAATGAATTACTTTCAAAAAAGTTCTGCGATGAATCGGTGACATTCCGAGAGCCCGAATTGCCTCATAATGTGCCTTTGTACCATAACCCTTATGCTTCGTAAAATCATATCCCGGATAGACAGAATCATAATCTGTCATTATATGATCCCTGGTAACCTTGGCAAGAATCGATGCTGCAGCTATTGAATTGGATTTTGCATCACCTTTTATTATCGGAACAACGGGTACACCTGTACCTTCAAGCTTAACTGCATCAATAAGAAGTACTTCCGGCTTTAATGACAACTGTTCAACACAAGTTCGCATAGCTTTTTTTGTAGCATTTAAAATATTAATACTGTCAATCTCATCAGCTTCAACTCTGCAAACGGAATATGCCAAAGCACTCTCTTTTATTTTTATAAATAATTCCTCTCTCTTCTTCTCGGAAAGTTTTTTGGAATCATCCAAGCCGAGAATTTTCACATTCGGATCCAATATAACTGCCGCTGCTACAACAGGTCCGGCCAAAGGACCGCGTCCTGCCTCATCAATTCCGACAATATTGGTAATGCCTTTTGACAAATACTCTCTTTCATAAGTATAAAGCTCGTCATATTTAATATTTAATTGTTCCAAGGTAAGCTTAGGCATAATATTTCCTCTTTTATTGTGGTTTATCTGCTGTCTCCAGAGAAATTCTTCCGATTCGCATACTTCTCAAGTCATCTAACAGCTGTTTGGCAAAACGTTCTTCATCTATTCTGCCGCCGGACATTATACAACCGCGTTTCTTTGCCATAAAACAGAATCTGTCATAATCATCTTCTATATATTCATCTTCATCAAAGTTTCTGCTGTTCGGAAGAGTTATACCATATCTCTCACACATTAAATCAGGATAAAGCTCATTAAGAAGCTTGATTGTCTCATATGCTACCTCAACCTGATCGGTTACCTCACTTTTAATTGCTCCGGTAGCAGTAAGACAAAGCTGACTTCTCTTACTCTGTATCTTAGGCCACAAAACACCGGGCATATCCATCAGTTCAAGTGTACCCTCTGTTTTAAGCCATTTGGGCTGTCTGGTTACTCCCGGCTTATCACCTGTAACCGCTACCTTATGACCACACAATCCGTTAATCAAGGTAGATTTTCCTGTATTAGGAACACCGACAACCATTACTCTTAACGGACGCCCTATCCTGCCCTTAGCTTTGGCACGTTCAATAATATCCGAACATGTATCTTCAGTCATGGAAATAAGCTTATCCAATCCTTTTTTCCTTGCCGAATCCAAAGCAATTGCGTTTGAACCGTTTTCCTTAAAATATTGAATCCACCTTACAGTTTTATCATTATCTGCAAGATCCGCTTTATTTAATACGATTATTCTCGGTTTATTACCAAGTATTTTATTAAGTTCCGGATTTCTGCTCGAAAATGGAATTCTGGCATCACAAGTCTCATATACGGCATCAACCATTTTCAAATTCTCGGCAATATCATTACGCGCTTTACGCATATGTCCCGGAAACCAGTTAATGTTTGACATATTATCGTTCATAAATTACCGCCTTATATTCTTCTTACATAAAAAAAGATACCATTATATGTCCGTTTTTGTCAAAAAAATCGGACCGCCAAAAATGGCAGTCCGATAAACAAGCATCATTACTATCAGATATCTCCGCGTACAACTCCGTAATCATTACATATCTCAGTAAATTCAGCTGACATTACAAAGCCGACAAAAACATCATATTCGGTTCTATCATTGAGTATGTTAACCCAATATTCCTTACCTTCTTCATCAGAGGCTCTGTTCATGAATACCTTGTACATAGTCTCTGTAAAGTCTTCACTTGAAAGATTTTTATTTGCAAACTCATCACTGAATACAAAACCATATGCTACCTGTGAAGCACTCATCTCATTTCTGATAAGAGAAGCTGTCCATGTCTGCTGACCTGCCATATCACCATGACGTCCGAGACACAATGAATAAAGTCTGTCAACAAAGCAATTCACTTTACCCTGAGTCTCATAATCATAACCTGTCATGTAAAGACCTGCTGCAACATTGAACGACTTACAAAGGTTATAAAATTCCTCTGAATTTGCAAAGCCTGCATAAATATTTTCCTTTGATTCTCCGTTATCAAGCTTATTTACCCAATATTCAAATCCCTCAGCATCAGGTGTTCTGCCAAAGAACATATTATACATATCTGTAACAAAATCTTCATTGCTCTTATCAAGATTCATATACTCAGGACTGAATACAAAACCATATCCTACATGAGCACCGCATACATCACCCTTCTCCAATCTGGATACCCATCCGTTTACGCCTTCTTCTTCACCTTCACGACCGAGAATTACTGTATAACAACGATTTACGAATGCTCTCAAACCATCAGACGAAACCGGTGTAGTTGTAGGAGTAGATTTCGGCTTATCGGTCGGAGTTGGTTCGGTTGTAGGTGTAGGTTCAGTCGTTGGAGTAGGTTCAGGTGTCGGAACAGGTTTAGTCAATACAACTAACTTATCACCCATATCGGTATTTATCTCAGGAAGATTAATTCTTTCCTCTTCACTGTCACCGTTTGTTAAATCCAATACAAATTCCTTATCACCAACATTAACAGTAACATCCTCAACAGCTGCATTATCAGACAAATCCAATGAATCAAGTTCAGAGTTTCCGGTAATCTCGATACTCTTTAATTCCGAATCTTTGGAGGTATCTAACTTATTGAGCTTAGGACAATTATTGATAATTACTTTTTCAATTGAATCTGACAAATCAAGTTCTGTCAATTCATCACAAAATGAACAACTCAACAATTCAAAATCAGATGCCTTTTCAGGTAAATCGATTGACTCAAGGTTTGGAACTCTGTAAAACTCAGCTTTATTGATATTATCGCCGCATGAAGACAAATCAGCAGAAGTAAAATCACACTGAGACATAGTTACATAGGTAGTCTGTTCAGGGAAAACAAGAGGTATATCCTGTGAACAATCGCTGAAAATAAATTCTGTTACATTGGAAGGACAATTACTGATATCAATCTCTTCTACACTCATATTTCCCGAAAATGAAAATCCCTTACACGCCGGGCTTTCCAACAAAAACAAAAAGCCTTCAATGCTCTTTATATCAAAACTGTTAGGAGTTATATACAAAATCCCGTCATGCTCTACATAATATGCGTCAAGCTCACCCGGTGTAATATAATATTCATTTTCATCTCCTCCGCTTCCGTTAATTGTGGCATATACAAATTTACGGAATCCTTCATCCGGAAAAACTGACTCTATGTTAATATACTCTCTTCCACCGCTGGCAGATACAAACATAGGAATACTGCTTACTGCTAATGAAGCACCTAACAAAATACTTAATGACTTTTTCCCTCTCATAAATATCTCTCCTTTAACTTTTATTGTTTGGAAAACAATTTCAAACAAAAAGTATTATATTTTTATTTATAACTAATTTCAATATAACAAAACATCCAAATAAAAGAGGTGCACCGATTACGATACACCTCATCACTAACCAATAATAATATTGAATTAGAGCTTCTCCTGGATACGAGCAGCCTTGCCCTGACGTCCACGAAGATAATAAAGCTTTGCTCTTCTAACGCGACCCTTACGTACAATATCGATCTTCTCGATCTTTGGAGAATGTACAGGGAGAATACGCTCAACGCCTACGCCGTAAGAAATACGACGAATAGTCATTGTCTCAGAAATTCCGCCGCCCTTACGAGCAATAACATATCCTTCAAAAATCTGGATACGCTCACGGTTTCCCTCCTTAATCTTGAGATGTGCCTTTACATAGTCACCAACCTCAACCTCTGGATAGCTGTTACGAAGATTCTCTTGCTCAACAACTTTAACCAAATCCATTGTCAGTTTCCTCCTTCTCTGTTAGATGTTCTTGTCTCGCGCGGACAGAGGACCATCCCTTTCAACCGATTAAATATATCATAAGCTTCGCATAAAGGCAAGAAGTTTTTCCCACTTTTTAGCAGTAATCTCAAGTTTATCAAACATGTCAGGTCTCTTTATTAAAGTCTCGTAAAGAGATTGTACATCATTATACTCATCTATCTCAGCAGAATTACCGGACAAAAGAATCTCGGGAACCTTTTTATCATGCCACTGCTGCGGTTTTGTAAACTGAGGTGCTTCAAGCGTACCATTCATATGTGATTCATTTGTATACGCCGATTCATTCGGTAAAACACCGTCAATCATCCTTGATACCGAATCGATAATCACACAGGATGCAAGTTCACCACCTGTAAGAACATAATCGCCGATTGAAATTTCTTCATCTACAATTTCATCAAGAACTCTTGAATCTATACCTTCGTAATGACCGCAAATTATGGTAACGCTCTTCTTTAAAGCAAGTTCTTTGGCTTTTTCCTGATTAAGAACAGAACCCTTAGGTCCGACGAAAACTGTATAAGTATCCGGTTGCTTATTTTTGATACTTTGATATGCAGCATATACAGGCTCACATTTCATGAGCATCCCGGTACCGCCGCCAAACATCGTATCATCAACCTTACGATATTTATCATCTGCATCGGTAAAATCTCTGATGTTAACCGTATTTAATTGTATTAATCCGTTTTCCTGAGCACGACCGATAATACTGTAACCGAGAAAATTACTGATTTGCTCCGGGAAAAGAGTCAGAACATTAAATATCATACACAACCTTATTCATAAATCTCATACAAATCATCAGGAATATTAACCTTGAATGAGTCAGCAGCAAAATCAACTTCATAACAAATCACTTTGAGAAAAGGAATCAACAAGTCCTTCTTTCCCTTGCGCTTTACCTGAATGATAAAGTTTGCGCCATTCTCATAGACATCGCTTATAATGCCTACGTCGCCGCGTTTGTCATCAACAACATTCAAACCGATAAGGTCAACAATATAATATTCATCTTTATTAGTTTTTACGGCATTGTCGCGACTTACAGAAATATAAAGATTACGAAGTCTCTCAGCAATCGTTCTGTCCTCATAGCCTTCAAATTTAATTAATGCCGTCTCATTGTCAATGCGAACCGAAAGTATTTTTAAATCACTGATAAACTGATCATCCGGATTATCCGGATTCTTACAAAGAGCACATTTTTCCAATTTTTTAAAACGACGTACATCGTCAGTTAAAGGAAGAACTTTTACTTCTCCTTTAATGCCATGTACGCCGACAATTTTACCTATTGTTAAATATGAATTAATCATCCGACTATATCTACTACAACACGCTTACCGGTGCGTAAATACTTAGCCTTCATAATAGAACGAATAGCCTGTGCTCTTTTACCATTCTTTCCGATAATTTTACCCATATCATCCGGAGCAACAGAAAGCTCAAATAAAATAGTATTTCCCTTTTCTGTCTTTTTAACAACAACTTCATCCGGATTATTAACAAGAGATTGAGCCATATAAGTAAGTAAATCACTCATATCAGATAATAACCTCCTTTATGGAATGTTGATTAAAGTACACCCTGCTTCTTAAGAAGATTACGTACAGTATCTGTTGGCTGTGCACCGTTTGCAATCCATTTCTTAGCTGCTTCAGCATCAACCTTAAACTGCTCACCATCACAAAGAGGATTATAGGTACCAATCTCCTCGATAAAACGACCGTCACGCGGATAACGTGAATCTGCTACTACTACACGATAGAAAGGTGCCTTTTTCTTACCCATTCTTCTTAAACGAATTTTAACTGCCATTTTTTTACCCTCCGTAAAAAATATAATTTATATTATTCACATAGTGAAATTACTTTTGTAAACGCCTATGGAATATACTGATTTATTGACGTTGCTCTGATTATCAGAACCAACCCTTCTTACCGCCGAAGCCGCCAAATCCTCCGCCCATTCCCGGAATCTTTCCGCCGGGAAAACCGCCTAAGCCTTTTGGAAGCTTGAAACCGCCCTTTGTAAAGCGCTTCATCATTTGAGAGGTCTGATCATACTGCTTCATAAGTGTATTAACATCCTGAACAGTAGTACCTGAACCCTGAGCTATTCTCTTTCTGCGGCTCGCATTAAGAATCTGAGGATAAGCTCGTTCCTTCTTTGTCATTGAACGAATAATCGCCATATTCTTATCAATTATATGATCATCAATTTGACTCTCGTCAACCTTACCGGATACTCCGGGAAGCATACCTAAAACATCCTTCATAGAGCCCATCTTCTTAATCTGCTGAAATTGATCAAGCAAATCGTTAAGGTCAAACTGATTATTCATCATTCGTTCTGCTGTTTTCATTGCAGAATCCTGATCTATAGTCTGTGAAGCTTTCTCAAAAAGACTTACAACATCGCCCATACCGAGAATTCTGTCAGCCATTCTGTCAGGATGGAACACCTCGATGGCCTCAATCTTCTCACCTACACATATATACTTAATAGGCTTACCTGTTATTTTACGAATCGAAAGTGCCGCACCGCCTCGTGCATCACCGTCAAGTTTTGTCATAATAAAGCCGTCCATACCGATAGCACCGTCAAAAGACTGAGCTACATTTACAGCTTCCTGACCAATCATCGCATCCACAACAAGAATTCGCTCAGTAGGCTTAACATGACTGTCAATAGCCTTAAGCTCACCCATAAGTTCATCGTCAACAACAGTTCGACCTGCAGTATCAACAATAAGGAAATTACAAAGCATATACTTTGCTTTGCTTATAGCATTATCAGCAATCTTTACTGCATCCGATTCTTCCGGCTCTATATAAGATTCAATGCCGTTAGCCTGAGCAAGAACTTCAAGCTGCTTAGCAGCTGCAGGTCTGTGCACATCAACAGATGCAACCATCGGTTTCTTACCGTCCGCTTTAAGAAGCTTAGCAAGCTTTACCGCAGTTGTAGTTTTACCTGCACCCTGAAGACCGTAAAGCATTATAACAGTAAAACCCTGAGGAGAAACTTTTATTCTCTCATCACCTGAACCCAAAAGCTCAACGAGCGAATCATGTACTATCTTAACTATCTGCTGTCCAGGCGTAAAACTTTCCTGAACATCCTGATTAAGGCATTTCTCCTTCATTTCAGCGCAGAATTCTTTTACAACAGTATAATTAACATCTGCTTCAAGAAGAGCCATACGAATCTCGCGCATCATATCCTTGATATCCTGCTCGGTAACTCTTGCCTTGCCCTTCATCTTTGAAGTTATATTTTGAAGTTTTGAAGATAAACTCTCAAACATCGCCTAATCCTTTATTACAAATCAATCAAATCTTCCAATTCCTTAACCGCATCATCAATGCGATTATCTCTGATAAGCTTAACTGCCTCACTGACAATATGTTGTTGATTAATAAAACGTTCAACAAGTCTCAACTTCTCTTCATACTGTTCTAAAGTACCGACAGCTCGCTTCAGTGTGTCATGCACGGCCTGGCGTGATATTCCGTTCTGTTCGGCAATCTCAGATAAAGACAAATCGTCAAAATACTTGAGTTCAACCATATTCAGCATTTTATCTGTAAGAAGATTTCCGTAAAAATCCACCAACAAACACACGTCAACTGAAGTCATAAAAAACCTCCGCATATGTCCCTACAAAAACACAATACGGAGTTTACCATTAACATATATATCTGTCAAGCACTTTTACTTGTCAACTTTATATAGCTTTTTCACTCATTTTCGAAGAAGTGAATTCAATATAATCTTCCTCTACAGCTTTCTCAGGATACTCCAAAAGCAAATGCAAATCCTGATTGTTAGGTTTATACTTGGCAACTACTTCATACCACATATCTCTTTTATCTTCCTTAGCCTTATACAATGCCATATCGGCCAAAGTAACATGGTCTTGGAATGTAAGGTCAATAGTTTTATCACCATACAGAGGATATGAAACAAAGCCGATTGAGCAAGTAACCTGACGTTTCTCACGAACAGTAGGACCGTACGCAACTATATTATCTCTGAATAACTGGTTTAAAGAACTTGCTATATTGCTGTAATCAAAAGGAAACTTCTTACAAATTACTACAACAAATTCCTCACCACCGGTACGCACAACTATTCCGTCTTCACCGACAAAATCACGTAAACGCTTACCTACATCTCTCAGAACGACATCACCGGCATCATGTCCGAAATCATCATTTACTCTTTTAAAATGATCTATATCAACCTGAAATACAGCAAAAGTATCGGTATCATAAGTCTTAGGCATATTCGGATTTGGATATGTCAACATCTGGGTAGACATATAGTGAACAAGGAACTGAGTAAAATACTTACGATTAAAACAACCTGTCAATTCATCAATATACTTCTCCGCCGAAGATACATCCAAATAATTCTGAACCATTTCCATCCACGTCTCATCTGCAGTATTCTTTTTAAAAGGATTGGATATTTTACCGCTTAACAAATACTCAGTTGAACTCTCATCACCCATCTTTCTCATCTTATTGAAAAGCTGATTTACAGGTGTATTAATTATCATGTCATACATTCTTATGAATAATGCAGTAAACAGTGCCGTCGATGCAATAACAAAAAGCAAAAATACTCCCAAAAGTTTAATCTGGGATTTACTCATATTTCCAAATGAAGTAAACGCATCATAACCGAGTCGACTGGAAACCATAAAGTAAAGAACCAAAAAGAAAAACAAGGAAACAACAAATACAATTGTACTGACAAATTCTGCAGCATCTCTGACAGAAATCCATGTTCCAACCGTATTTATTCGTTTATATGTTCCTTTAAGTCTCTTAAAATACTTCACATTAAATCCTCACATATAACTAAACAGCATAATTCTAACACTAATTTGATTTACGAAATCGAGTTATTTTTTAATTAAATGTAAACAATTTAATAGAATATGAACAAGCGCATCAACTTTAACAAATTGATGCGCTTTCTTAAATTAAGAATGTTTTAATGTCTTACTTATTGCTTGGCCCACATAATACAATAAGCCTGAGTACGTGCAGCAAAATTACCTTTTTTTATCAACTCGCGAATCTCACTTTTGGTATACCAAGAAGCTTCAATTTCTTCTTCATCCGAAGTACTCGGAGCAAATTCACCCTTTGCTTTACCGACAATAACACTTGTCTTCTCATTTGCCAAACCGACTGCACTGTAAGATTCAGGCCATACCTCTTCGATTGAAACCAAATCCAAGCCCGTCTCTTCTTTAAGTTCACGGGCTGCTGCAACCTCCGGTGTCTCACCGGCATCAATAAGACCGGCAGGAAAATTATATACAAAACTTCCTACTGCCATTCTGAATTCTTTGCTTAAAAGAATCTTCTCATCATTCTCATCATGCATAATCAGTACAACTGCTTCAGAGCTTGATGAAGTCAAATCCTCAAAGGATTTGATATCCTTTCTGCTTATCATCTCGTAAATCTTCCTATTACCCAATTCAGTCTCATACTCAAGATCAAATCGCTTAATAAATCGTCCGTCCATTACCTTTTTCAAACCGATAAATTTCATATACTAATACTTCTTTCCCTTCTTTATATTCTGTTCTTTTAAGTGCTTATACTTATCTCTTTCTTTTTTATATCCCATACGCTTCTCAAAAACTTCCTTAGATGCAACCGAATATCCGAAAAATCCTATTTTCTCACCCAAAAGATAATACTCACCATGACTGTATCCGACCAGTTTTGTTTTATCCAGACAAAGTTTTCCGTCCTCATCAAGCAGAAAACTGCTGGCATTAATACCTACAATCTCAGCAAGAAACATATCATGAGAACCCAATTCGGTTACACTTTTAACCTTACATGAAAGTGATACCGGAGCTTCTTTAATTGCATATGCATAATCAAGATTCAAAGCCTTTACCGGTGTTAAAGAACATGAATTAAATTTGTTCTCGTCTCTTCCGGATTTAACTCCGCAATAATCACAAGCTTTTGCAAGAGACTTACCGACAAGATTAATTACAAATTCTCCTGTCTCACTTATTAACTCATGTGAATATCTTGATTTGCGCAATGAAACAGTAACCATAGGCGGTTCTGAATTAACAGTGCCTGCCCACGCAACCGTGGTTATGTTCGGTTCAGTATTTTTTCCGGCACAGGAAATCATTACTACCGGTACAGGATTCAAAAGGGTTGAAATACCTATTTCTGTCTTGTCATATTTGCCCATATAAACCTCCATTAAATTAATATAGCAGAGAAAGACTCATGTATAAGAAGAAAATCCTTAAATTCTATTCCTTCTTTATATCCGACTAATCTTCCGTCCTTACCTATAACCCTGTGACAAGGAATAATTACAGGAACCGGACAATCTGCGCAAGCCTGCCCGACAACTCGTACCATAGTTTTGGCCTTGGTTGCATCATTGGCACAAAGTGACAATGCAACATCTTCATAGCACAACGTCGAAGCATAAGATATTTTACGTATTTCGTTCCAAACATTCAATCTAAAATCGGATTTTGATTCAAATTTAATTTTCAAATCAAAATTCGATCGTTCTTTTTGAAAATATTGTTTCAATTCAACATAACCTTTATATACTTCATCAGGAAGAATTCTTTCCAACAACTCTTCATCAAAAAAATAATTCTTATTCCCCTTTGACACTAATCTGTTATCCTTATCAATAATTCCCAAATATTTACCCATCTTAAGAGCTTTTGTATCTTTTATCTCACTGCAATACGGATAAATTCTTCCGCAGTCGACATAGTCCATACCACCATATAATACATATACTCCTTTCGGAAAAGGAATAAAGCAACAGTTGTATTTTCTATATTTAGGTTCTATAAGATAAAACAGACCGGCTTCGGATATCTCTTCATCAAAACCGTACTCCTCATGTAAAATGGCCTCTTGAACAAAGTCAAAATCCTTAAGCACGGCTTCTTTTTCAACCTCATCAGCTCGAAGTTTTACGGAAATTTTGTAAAATCCTTCTCGAAAAGAGGTATCCAATGCACTCTCCAGTAATGCTTTGTATTCTCTCAGATATAAGTTCTCATCAACAAGATGTGAAATCTCTATTTTGAAGTCACCCGAAAACATCATATCATCACGCCGATACACATAAACAACAGAGCATATATCAGTATCATTTCTCTTTTTATATACATACATATCAACAAAAGAAGAATTGACGATATTTTTTATTCTTTCCTCGATGTCATTGATTTTTCCGTCAAAAAGACCGTTCTTACGAAGAAGTGAAGCATCGGTTAATCTTACTTTACGTAAATATGCAATATCGTCATTCATAATTAATCCTCTTCAGAATTTACAACGGCTCGTGCTGCTGACAATATGTCCTTATATTCATTATTATCTATTACGTTTCTGCTGTAAACAACAGAATCAAGTTGTTCTTCAATACTTGCTGCAATATTACCGTAAACCACATCGGAAGTCAGACTGTTCCATACACTTGAAGAATCTATTACAGGGAAAATACCGTTATCATTCTCCAACCTCAGAATCAATCTTTGAGCATCCTCATCCATAGCAACAAAAGCAGCAAATTCAGAAGCAAAATCTTTATTCTCAGACTGAGATGATATACAAAGCGGATAAAGAGTTATCAACGGACTGTAACCATTACCTATGTCCGGCAATCTGAAGAAACAAATCTTATCAGGATAATAGTCACACCACATATCTATCTCTGAACTGTCGGCAATCCACAATGCTGCATGTCTCGAATAAACAGAATCAGTATTACTGTTATAATCATAATCAGAAGTTAAATCAGTATCATACCATTCCTTGACGGTCTGCAACTCAAATTCAGATATTCCGTTTGTTTGAGCAAGTAATTCATAAGCACCTCTTAAAGGAACAATTCCTTCATTTTCAACATCGGGATAATTACTTCTAATCTCTCTCAACATCTCATCAAGCCGACTTATATCTGATAAAATATTAACAAATGACATTGACTCTATTGCATAATTTTCTATGTATTTATCAGGGATAAAATCAATATTTGCAAACAAAAGTTCAAAAGAAAATCCACAAGGTATTCCGTATATAAGACTGTCAAAACTACACTCATAGAAAGCCTCAGTACTGAAACCGTTCGAAATCAATGAATTATCATAAAGAAAATCATTCAGAGGAGAAGCAAAACCTGCTTCATATACACCTGACAAATCATTTGTCAAAAATATGTCAGGTATTCCGCCGTTATTACTCCAATCACTGACAGTAGATACATTAGCACCCGTAGGCGATATCTTAATTGAATCAATAATAAACGGTACATCTACAGCATCTAAATAATCTAAGGCAATATTTCCGCCGTTAATTGAGTTACCGAGCAAATCATTATTTTTCAGATAAAAAAGCTTTGCAAGACGTGACAATGTCTTTGACGAATACGGAAGCGCAACTGAGATGTGAGGAACAGCATCCTGCATATGTTCCTCTATTACAGCTACCTCCGTATCCAAAGAATCAATAATTACCGAAGCTGTTGATTCATCCGCTGAGAACTCAGGAAAATCTGTCTCAACCTTACTGCAACCACACAACAACTCAGCTGAAACAAACAAAAACAGTAAAACAAGATATAAAGTTCTCGTAAAAAAATCCTTAATCATAACCACTCACAAATTAATATTATGTGTCTATTATATCATTAATGACTTGACATCATACTAAGATATTAGTATATTTTTAAAGCAAATATATTGTGCCAATGTGGCTCAGGGGTAGAGCAATTCACTCGTAATGAATAGGTCGTGGGTCCGATTCCCACCATTGGCTCCAAAAGATTAAGGGGCTGTCTCAAAAGTGATTAATTCACAGAGAGGCAGGCCCCGTTTATTATGGCTTTCTATATTCAAGCCAGAGACAACAAGAATCACTGAAAACCCTGTTTTCAGTCACTATAAAGTGACTCAGATGGCCATTTCCAGTGAATGAGGACGCCAAGCGGACAAGATTCACTGCCCCCCCGTTTTCAGTCACAACTTGCGGAATTGTTGTTTCCAACCATAAATTCCGCAAGAATTAACGTTTTTCCTTCAAATTTTATGGACACACCTTGCGGAATTGCAGTGCGTTGGAGGCGCTCGCCGAGAACAAATTGCTTTAGAATCGCCAAGAAAATTGCATTTCTAACGCAAATCAAGCTTGAAGTAAGCTGCCACAGTGCGTTGGAGGCGCTCGCCGAGAACAAATTGCGTTAGAATCGCCAAAAAAATCGCATTTCTAACGCAAATCAAGCTT
>JAZLGO010000005.1:0-3674 GCA_045616305.1 Saccharofermentans sp.
TCTGTTGGTTGAAATACTATAGCCATTAGTTGTTACCTCCATTATGTATTTCGATAATCTTATCGAGAATTTCCTTCTGTGTAGGAAGATTTCCGCCCATACGTCCGTGGAAATAAACCGGCTTCTGTCCGTTTACTGCAAGACGTACATCTTCTACCATCTGACCTGCATTAAGCTCAACGTCAAGGAAAGCCTTAACATTTGACTTAGCAGCAGTCTCGCTGATAATCTGTGACGGGAACGGCCACAATGTGATAGGACGAATCATACCAACCTTAATACCAAGCTCAGCAGCCTGACGGATAACATTCTTTGAAATACGAGAACATGTTGAGAAAGCTGTGATAACAATCTCTGCATCCTCAAGACCGAATGCCTCATAACGAACCTCGTTAGCAGATACAAGAGCGTATTTATCCTGAAGCTCTCTGTTCTTAACCTCAAGTGTATCCGGATCAATATAAATTGATGTAATGGTATTGTGTTCCTTACGATTACCTCGTCCTGTACAAGCCCATGGCTTATCATAAACTTCAATCGGCTCAACATCTCTGAAAGCAACCGGCTCCATCATCTGACCCAAAGTACCGTCACCGAGAATCATAACAAGCATTCTGTACTTATCGGCAAGATTAAATGCCTCAACAGTAAGCTCGTAAAGTTCCTGTACGGAAGCAGGTGCGATAACTATATTTCTGTAGTCACCGTGTCCGCCGCCCTTTGTAGCCTGGAAATAGTCACCCTGTGCCGGCTGAATACCACCGAGACCCGGGCCTGCACGTACAATATTAACTACAACTGCAGGAAGCTCTGCGCCTGCAATGTATGAGATACCTTCCTGCTTCAGGGAAATTCCCGGAGATGAAGATGATGTCAATACTCTGGCACCTGCAGCAGCAGCGCCGTAAACCATGTTAATTGCAGAAACTTCACTTTCTGCCTGAACAAAATTACCACCGACTTGGACCATTTTCTTTGCCATATAATGCATTACTTCGGTCTGCGGTGTGATAGGATAACCGAAATAATTTCTGCAGCCTGCACGAAGAGCAGCTTCAGCAATTACTTCATTACCTTTCATTAAGACTCTTTTTTGTGCCATATCAGAATTCTCCTCTTATCTTTCAACTGTAATTGCCGAATCAGGACATTGAACTGCGCAGAACGCACATCCTACACATGAATCAGGATCAACGCATACTGCAGGATGATAACCCTTAGTATTCAATCTTACCTTCTCAAGTGCGAGAATCTTTCTTGGACAGGCATTTACACAAAGACCGCAGCCCTTGCACAAGTCGTCATTAAATGTAACTTTAGCCATAAATAACCTCCTGCCATATATAATAGAGCAATTATATATTTATTTGCGTTTTGTCGCAATGCAAAAAGTCAACAAGTTTTTTACCCATTTTGTACATATCGTTGAAACTTTGTCAAAATCAGCGGAACCAAAGTCCTGTATTCACGTCTGAATACTCTATTTCAGATGAAAATAATCTTGCAGTATCGCAAAATAATTCAAAATCAAATTCTTTATCACCTGCACGAGATACGTAAATTGCCTTTACCACATTTACGCAATCTTTAACAAACCTTTCCAATTTATCTTCGCCGTACTCTGCGGTCTCATTCCAATACCTGTAAACCAAATATGCAACAAGATTCATTATTGCAAGTGAGTATTTTCCGCCTGACGGATTAACAAACTGCTGAAGTTCTGATGCTTTTTTCAGAATGTCAGGCCATTCTGAGTCAAGATTTTCGCAAAGGAAAAAATACTCAAAGTTCTCACCTGTCGGCTCTGCATACAGTAATTGAGCTGCCAAACTCAATATATAGTACTCTCTTCTTTTGATAAGTTTGGATTCTTCTGAAGAAATCTGACCGTTCAATACAATTATGCTTCTGTCTTCGGCACTGAGTATAATTCGCGCTGCTTCCTCACAACATAATCCTATTCCGGATTCCTCCGTATCACCGCGGTAATTATAGAAACGAGGATGTTCCTTACAGATATCACAAAGATAATTCTCTCCCTTTGCAAGAATCAAATCGCACAAATTGTGTTTGTTCAAAAAAGGACACCGCTCATCCTCTCCCAATCGAAAAGCTCCGTTCTCGATATTTGAAGACAACCTGGCACCGAGCTCACCCTGCTCGGAACTATAACGCTTCAATGAATTCTCATCTATGTCTATTTCCCAACCGGCGCAGCAAGTATGCTTACACTTATCTGCTATACAATGAAAATCCAAGCAATATGCCGGCATCAATCTGATATAATCACCCATACTTCTTAATTATTGCACGATTACGTCCGTTATTCTTTGCAAGATACAGGCATTCATCGGCCTCCCTGTAAAGTTTATCAATAGACGGTACAACATTATCCTCTACTATTATCGCACCGATACTTACCGTAACATAAAGTGACAGCTTATCAACTACTATCGGATCTTTAGCAAAATTCTTGCAATAACTGTCTATATCGTTGGCTGTAAGTGCTCTGTTTGTCATGAGCAAAGCAAACTCTTCACCGCCCCAACGACAAACCTTACCTTGGGTTATCTGAGAAATTTTATTTACGCTTTCTCTTAAAACAATATCGCCGACATCATGACCGTAAGTATCATTTATACTCTTAAAATGATCCAAATCGAAAATCATAAAAACTAACTGCTTAATCGTATAATCCTCGTTAATGATGAGGGATTTAAGTTCAGCATCAAAACCGTATCTGTTCATGACACCGGTAAGTGCGTCTCTTCGATACAAAATTTTATATTCCTCCTGTACTTCTACCAATTTGTCATAAGTCATCTGTCTTACAACATCAAAAAACAGAGCAAACATAAACAAAGTAAAATACAATATAGGGAATCGCCTCATATACACTTCGGAATAACTATACTGCAGTAAGCTCTCGCCCAAAGGCAAATAATAGAAGAACAAAAGAACAAATAAACCGAATGAACTTATAACCGTTCCGATTTTCCTTTTATACAGAATGAGTGCACACGAAGGCAATAAAATAATCCAATTGGCACTGAAACCTGAAGGATTACCGCTGATAATGAAATAAACCAGCACCACAAACATTTCCAAAACAAAAATAATTCTGGCAAAAAAATAAGTATACCTATGAACAAAAGACAGAACCACATTAGCAATACAAACCAATGCCAAAAACAAAGACGCAAAAGCCGGTCCCCTGTCAACAATGAAATTAATCATCGTCATTATTAAAGACACTAAAGCCATAATCAAATTTGCAGCAATAAATTGAAACTTTTCCATCAACTCATCGTTGAGAATAATACCTTCAAAATATTCTACAATGCTCTTTCCGTTCATAATTAACACCCAAACCATCTGATAATAGAAAACTCAAGTTATTATATCACGCAATGATTTAGGATACAAAACAAATTAAAAAAGGTTCTTCACGGAAATTCGGGGAGTAATCACTTCATCGTTTGCTGAAAACTGATGGTCTGAAAAATTGCCTAAATCACCTCGAAAAGGCAATCAAAAAAAGAGCTGCCTCAAAAGTAAATTCGAGACAGCTCTTCTGATTAGTTTTTCAAACAGATCACTCGTAGATCAGCTTAATTGTGCTTTCTGAGTCATCCCACTTCCACATCTTGTCGAAGTCATAATCCTTGAAGGTA
>JAZLGO010000006.1:0-10747 GCA_045616305.1 Saccharofermentans sp.
TCAGCTGAGTTTGCTAATTTGTGTGCAGGATATGGCATCAATGCATAATCTTTGGGAGATGTAATCTCAAGGTTTTAAACTAATAACTGATAGAGACTGGAGACTCGGTGGCGAGTCTTCGGTCTTTTTTTGTGCGAGAAATTTTATGGACACATCTTGCGGAATTGTTATGCACAGCTTGCTCCAACTATTTAACCAACATCAAAACAGCCGCCCCGCTTCTGTATAAAACAGAAGCGAGACGGCCGTTGTTAATCATTAATTCTGTGCCAAGGCGCTGTTACGCCAAGCCCGCGTGTATCTTACGCGTTAATCCCATATGAAGCACAAAGGGCCGCAAACTCAGCTGAACCTGTGAAACCACCGAACACTGCCTCACGATTAGCAGTGCCGTCCTCAAGCTGACCTACCCAGTAGTTCAAGCCGTCCTCATCAGCTTCACGACCGAAGAATGCACGGTACATATACTTAACAAAATCTGTATTATCAAGATTCATATTAATAAACTCAGGACTGAATACAAATCCGTATGCGCAGCTACTACCACTAACCTCACCATTCATAAGCTTCATTACCCAGCCTGCCTGGCCGCTCATATCCGGGAGACGATTCAGACATACTTTGTACAAGCGCGCAACAAAGCAGTTAACTCCGCCTTGCTGAGCATTCGGTACACCTACCAAGTAAGTACCGCATACTACACCATACTTACCGCACAAGTTAAAGAATTCCTCAGAATTTGCAAAGCCTGCCATGATATCCTCACGGGAAGCGACGCCTTCGAGCATATCAACCCAGTACTTAAAGCCTGCTTCATCTGCTTCACGACCGAAGTACATAGCGTACATATCGTTTACAAACTCTTCGTTCGTTCTGCCCTTATTCATGTACTCTTCACTGAAGATAAATCCGTATCCTACCTGGCTACCACAGGCCTCACCGTTATTTAACGAAGATACCCAATACTCGTAACCTTCCTTATCTGCATCACGGCCCAGTGCCACTTCATAGCAACGATTGATGAAATCACCTACATTGAGCTCAGGTGCAGGTTCTCCTGAAGGGGTGCCGCTTGGAGTCGGTTCTCCGCCGTTCGGCTTACCTCCCGGATTATTACCCGGATTGTTACTCGGGTCACCGCTCGGTGTCGGCGAACCACCCGGATTTCCATTCGGCGTAGGATTTCCGCTCGGTGTCGGATTCGGCTCACCGCTTGGATTCGGCTCACCGCTTGGTGTAGGATTACCTGAAGGACTCGGTGACGGATTGTTATTTCCTCCGTTGCCGCCGTCAGGAACTTTTCCTTTCGCGGAGATATTATCAACCTTTACTTCGTAATCACTTCCCTGCCAACGCTCAACTTTAATATATACCTTTGCGGTAGTGTTTACTGAGTCGTTGGTAAATGTGAGTGTGGCTTTTCCGGACTCGGTAACCTCATTGTATTGGTCGTTGCTGCCGTTTTCTTTGCTGGCACCTATACGAACCACAGTGCCGTCCGTAACGACATCGACAGTGATGGTATAAGTGGTTGTCGGAAGCACGTCAATCACCTGATATATGCTGTCTGTGTGTTCACCTGAAGTCAGTATTGCCTGAGAATCCTCTACCTTGGCGTCGCCCTTCAGAGTCCAATTTTCGGAACCCTGAGAGAAATTGCCGTTTTTGATGTGTTCAAAATTCTCCTTCTCAGCTAATTCAGGAAAAGAATTCTCTGCCCAACCATCGTAAGCATATGTCTCATTTTGTTCTGTGTCGCCTGCTTCTCGAAAAGGTGTGATTTTGACAGAATCAATCTCAAAAACAGTCGTGTCAAAATCAGCAAGACCTGACCAACCTGTATCAATCTTGCCGTCCCCATCCGAATCGGAACTGTACGGGAACCAAACTCCTATCCAAAAGCGGCCTTCGTTGGTCGGGATATGCTTATAGGATGTATACAATAATTCGCCGTCTATATAGAAATCCACTCTTGCCGTCTCATCGGTATCACCTGTATGCCAGTCAAATCTGTATGTGTGATATTTTCCGTCGTTGAGTGAATAATCAAGATCAAAATACTTAGGCGAATACGAATTTTCTCTCTCATATGTATTAAATCTTGCAGAGCTGAAATTCGGATCCGGATTCTTATTCGTACCGGTAGGAATCTCAATGTCAATCTCGTGATTTACGGTGCAATAACCATAGGTTGCGTATTGCGGATCATACTGCTCATCTCCCGGATAATACTCCTCGTATTCGAAAGTCCAAAGTGCAGAGCAAGCACCCAAATCAGGCGCAATTTTCGCAACAACCTCATAGCTTCCCGAGGCATAATAATCTCTCGTCGCAATCGCCGCGCCGGTAAGTGTACCATCCTCTCTTCCGATACCCGGAATGTCTCCGGTATATTTCAAGCCGTGACCTTCAAGCTTCAGCGTACCGTCTGATACGGACACGTTCTCTTTAACGACACCGCCGTTCTCGCCGCCCCACTTCTTATTGGCAATCAGCCACTTGTCTGAATCAAGGCTCTCACCGTTAAAATCATCGAAAAACACATCCGACGGCGCCACATCTGCTCTCGCAACAATTGCGAAAGGCTTCATCGCTGACACAACTGTTGTCACCATGGTCGACACCATTGCCGATGACAAAACAACAGCTATCAGTTTGCATCCTTTCTTAGTACTCATAAACAAAACCTCCCAAACCAAATCATGCTCAGATTCAATGGTAAATTCATAGAACCTTACATGCTAGTATCACTCAAATCTTATATGGGAATTCGTTTACTTGTCAAATCAAATATATTTGAAATTGAATGCAGTCACGCCGCATCAGCATCTCAGTGATACATCGTTTTATTTATCCGAAGTTTTTTCTGTTCGAAAATGGGCGCCTAAAACATACAATAAACAAAAAACTGCCCCGAAAGTTTTCTTTCGAGACAGCCCTATGTGTAAATTGTAAATCTTAAACTTTAAATCAGCTGTCCTTGAGCTGCTTATACTCCTCGTTAGTCAGAAGCTCTGCAAGTCCGCAGTTAGGACAAGCTTTAATCTTCAAAGACGGCATTGGTAACAACGGGATATAATAGATGTGTCCTGTCTTTGTCTCACGTGCAAGCGCGAGATCAACCTTATGTCCGCAGTTAGGACAATCCTGTACACCTAAGGATTTTGTAATTTTAACTTTTTGCTTAACTCCGTATATAACAACGCCCATATTATGCCTCCCCGCCGGTTATGCTTTTCTTGCTTTTAACATAGTCAATAACTTCATCATAAATGTTGACCTTTTTAGTAGAACATAAGATGTGCTGCAATGACACTCTTGAACCATCAGTCATATCGGCAAAAAGACTGAATCCTGTAAAATCATACTTACCTTCATAATTGATATTACCTCTGTAAATATTGGTAACCTGATTAAGCGGTAATACGGTTATCTGATAATTCAACTTAAATGTCATATCATATCCGCAAATAAAATTGTTTGTAATAAAACACTTTGCTTTCGGAAAATCAACCTCAGAACCATTTGTTGCCTCTTCCATAAATGCTGCCATATAAGCTGAACTGCCGGTTTTATCAAAAGCTTTGGTTACTCTCTCAGCAGTTTTTGGATTAGTATCCGTCAGGATATCTAAAAATGATTTCATACTTTCCCTCCTAAAAATAGCCTCAATACTATAAGTAAAGCCGAACGCCAAATCGAAGTATAACAGATTGCCATAAAATATTCAACTTGAAAAAAACTTATAATTCGCTGCTGCAAGCGCCTGTCGACGCACCGAATTGACAAAAGTTGTCTAACGAATCAGACACAAACGCGAAGGAGATAAATAATTTCTATGTCAGTTCCCCAAAATTTTCGAAAGCGAATACAAATTCAATTCTACTGGGGAAATTACAAATTGGAGATGCCAATTCCGCAAGGTGTGTCCATAAAATTTGAAGGGAAAACGTTAATTCTTGCGGAATTCACAGTAACTGCAACGCAATAGTATCATCCATCGGCGTAATCACAGGTTATGTCTGTATATAGTACATACTTAGTTGTTATATTGTTACAGGCATAACATAATCCCTGAAGAACTTTATCTGTCCTTCTTCACCAAGGACCTTATTCATTGTCTCGGATGAAGGATTACCTTCTGTCACCATGCGTTCCTGAAACTCCTTAAGACCTTTTAGGTTCTGTTCATCTTTTTCTGCCTTCGCAGCAAGATTAAGATAAGCATCGATACTTCATTGATGCATATTCCGGCTTAGTGAAATCATCAGCCTCTCCATCCAGACGATGTGTTATATAGTCAAACAGCGTATCTGTAAATTCATTCTTCATTATGCTAACCTTATTTTGTTAAGCATTTATACCATATGAAGCACACAAGTTAGTAAACTCAGGTGAACCTGTAAAGCCGTTAAATACGTCCTCGCGAGTTGCTGTTTCGCCGTTAAGCATATCAACCCAATATGTCAAACCTTCTTCATCAGCCTCTCGACCGAAGAATGCACGATACATATACTTAACAAAATCCATATTGTCCAAGTTAAGTTCATTGAACTCAGAACTGAATACAAATCCGTAAGCGCAAGTCGTTCCGCTCACTTCACCTTTAATGAGTTTCTGTACCCAGCCTGCCTGACCGCCCATATCCGGGAGACGATTCAGACATACCTTGTACAAACGTGCTACGAAGCAATTAACTCCGCCCTGCTGATCGTTCGGTACACCTTCAATATAAGCACCGCATACTACACCATACTTACCGCACAAGTTAAAGAATTCTTCTGAGTTAGCAAAGCCTGCCATGATAGCCTCGCGAGTTGCCGTGTCGTCTTCAAGCTGGCCTACCCAGTACTTAAAGCCTGCTTCATCAGCCTCACGTCCAAAGTACATTGCGTACATGTCATTTACGAACTCTTCGTTAGTGCGATTCCTATTTGAATATTCTTCACTAAAGATAAATCCATAACCTACCTGAGCGCCGCAAGCCTCACCGTTATTTAACAAAGATACCCAGTAGTTATAACCTGCCTCATCAGCCTCACGACCGAGTGCTACTCCATAGCAGCGATTAATGAAGTCGCCTACATTTAATTCAGGCGCTTGTGTAGGTGTCGGTTCTGCGCTAGGCGTAGGCTCGCCGCTCGGGGTAGGCTCGCCTGTAGGTGCAGGTTCTCCGCTTGGTTCCGGACTAGGTGTCGGCTCACCTGAAGGTTCTCCCGAAGGAATCGGCTCCAATGTAGGAATAGCGGTTACATCCTTCTTTTCCTGACACTTTGTACAGTGAATTGACTTGCTTCCTTCTTCTTCATATGTAGGTTCCTTATCAACAGTAAAATCGCTTTCCCAAGTGTGCGCCGCCTTAATCATCTCGCCGGTCTCAACCTGCTCACCGCAATCTTTACAATATGTATCACCGGTATAACCGTCTTCGGTACAGGTTGCTTCCTTTGCATCTACAACTTCCGTATTCTCGTGAGTGCATAATTCCCACTTCGCATAAAGCATAGTATCGATTGTAACCTCAGAATCAAAATCATAAGGTTCAGTATATAAATCGTCTGCATACCAACCCTTGAACAACCAGCCCTCCTCAGTAGGATCATCAGGCTTTGCAACAGTATTGCCGTATACAATCTCTTGGCTCTTAACAGAAGTCCCGTGTCCGCAGCCGGCGAAACTTACTTTCGATGTTTTTATCTCATATAATACAGAACTTAACTCAGGGGAACCGAACACTTTGTATAAATCAATATATGTGCCCGCAACAAGATTTTCGCTGCCTTTAGTACTATTTATGGCAGGAAAGGCTGAACATGAAGTAAATGCTATCTTACGTAACTTGCCATCCAATCTAACCTGAGAATCTTGTTTTTCTAATGATACAGCATATGAATTGATGCTCGTTAAATCAACATTTCCTGTACCGGACAGAACAAAATCACCATTACGCAAACAAACTGTAGTACTACCGGAAAGCATGTTCACATCACCGCTACCTGATATAACGACATTGTTACATTTCATAGCTGCTGCAACATCATTAGATGAATCAATATTCACTGCACCGCTCCCTAAGATATAGATTGCACCGCCTGTCATTATTGCAGTATATTTAGTATCAATATTAATATCACCACTTCCTGAAAGTGTAACTTCTGTACCCCAATCATTATAAAATCCAAAATTAGTATTCATATAAATGTCGCCACTACTCTGAACAGTAATTTTGTCATCAGCACGTATTCCGTCACTATTGCAGCTTATGTGCATATCTCCATCCATATTGATATTTACAGATTTTCCTGCATAAAAACCATCATAAGCGCTGCTTGTGCCTGTAAGCACAATGTCAAGGCTACCATCACCTTTAACAGTAATATCGCCGTCTGCTAATACACCATTACCATTTAAGCCGCCTAACAGACTAATGAAATTCTCGCCTTCAAAAATCAGATTAAGAGTCTCACCACATGCTCTGATGGCAGCATTATCATATACTTCTGAAATCGTTGCATTATTAAGCGTCACTTCATTATCAGTTGAATTATATGTTGCCGTACCGTTTCCACATTCAATTATCAGCCGTTGACTGGTGAACTGCTTGCCGTTTACCCAAATTCCATACTCGGTTGCATCCGCAAAAACCATCATCGGCATAAGCGAGACACACATCAACGCGCTGAGAATAGTTGCCAAAACTTTCCTCTTCATCATATTTCCTCCTTAATAATGATATACATAATTTGTAGCATAGAATTCACTCACAAATCAACATTTCTTTACTTTTTCTTCTCGAAAATGCGGTGTCCGACACTAAGCATTTATACCATATAAAGCGCACAAATTATTAAACTCAGCTGAACCTGTGAAGCCTGCAAAAACATTCTCACGAGTTGCAGTACCATCCTCAAGCTGACCTACCCAGTATGCCAATCCGCCTTCATCAGCCTCACGACCGAAGAATGCACGATACATATACTTAACAAAATCTGTATTATCAAGATTCATATTAATAAACTCAGGGCTGAATACAAATCCGTATGCGCATGTAGAACCGGTTATTTCACCGTTCATGAGCTTTAATACCCAGCCTGCCTGGCCGCCCTGATCAGGAAGTCTGTTCAAGCATACCTTGTACAAACGCGCAACAAAGCAGTTAACTCCGCCCTGCTGAGCATTCGGTACACCTACCAAGTAAGCACCGCATACTACACCGTACTTACCGCACAAGTTGAAGAACTCCTCTGAGTTAGCAAAGCCCGCCATGATGTCCTCACGGGAAGCGCCGCCTTCAAGCATATCAACCCAGTACTTAAAGCCGCCTTCATCTGCTTCACGACCGAAATACATTGCATACATGTCATTTACGAACTCTTCGTTAGTGCGATTCTTATTTGTATATTCTTCACTGAAGATAAATCCGTATCCTACCTGAGCGCCGCAAGCCTCACCATTATTTAATGAAGATACCCAGTACTCGTAACCTGCTTCATCTGCCTCACGACCGAGCGCTACTTCATAACAACGATTAATGAAGTCGCCTACATTTAATTCAGGCGCCTGTGTAGGTGTCGGCTCTGCGCTAGGGGTAGGCTCGCCTGTAGGTGCAGGTTCTCCGCTTGGCTTAGGATCAGTTGTCGGTGTCGGCTCACCACTTGGAGTCGGCTCTCCGCTTGGCTCCGGGCTAGGTGTCGGTTCGCCTGAAGGTTCCGGTGTTAATGTTGGGATTTCTTCACCCTTCTTAATCAGTTCACCGCAATCGGTACAGCATGTATCGCCTGTGTAACCCTTCTCTGTCAAAGTTGCATCCTTGGCATCCTTAACCTCCGTATGTGCATGTAAACATGTCCATTTTGCGTAGAGAATTGTATCCTCAGTGATAGCAGTATCAAAATCAAATGCTTTTGTGCACTCCTTGTCAGAGTACCAACCGGCAAATGTCCAGCCATCGGCAGTCGGATCGGCAGGCTTCTCGGCCTTTGCATCTACTGCAACAACCTGATTATCAACAGCATCACCGTGGCCGCCCATGTCAAATGATACTACCGGGTTTTTAAGAGAATATTTAACTGTTTTCGCTTCCGGAGCACCGGTAACATTGTATTTGGTAAAATTGTCACCTGCTACAATATCGGTTTCTCCGCTTGAACTATTATATACAGCACAGTAATCGTCAGAAGCAGATTTAGTACTGAATGATACTTCAGTATTCTTTCCGTTCAATAAAACTGAACTATCCTGTCCGCTTAATGCAACGCAGTAAACTTCGTTGGATGTTCCGATTACTTTACCGGTACCGGAGAGAATCAAATTACCGTTTTTTGATCCGAACCCTACTCCATCACTACATACTACTTTTAAATCTCCGCTGCCCGCAACAGTGATGTCATCTTGTCCGTATATTCCCACAAGAATGCCGTTAAGAATAACATTACCGCTTGGAGTTATATCAATACTGCCTTTTTGAGCATATACAGCATAAACGGCATTAACATCAAAAATACCATCGGTAGTAATGTAAATATTTCCCTTAATCGTGGATATTCCTCTACCGCTATGTTCACCGCTGATATCATTATCGATATCAAAGGTTCCTTTTCCTGATAATGTAACATCGTTACAAGCACGTATACAATCAACTTCTACGTCAATATGTACAACAGCGTCAGAAGAAAGCTCTAAATTTCCTTCTTCTGCACGTATACCGTCATTGGCGTCAATATCAATATCTCCGGTAACCGAGATATCAACATTTTCGAGAGCTAATATACCGGTTCCTTTTCCGGAAGAAATCATTATTCTTCTGCTGCCCGTACCGTTTATGTCTCCACCCGCAAAAATGCCATTGGATTGCTCCGCACTAACTGTTATATTTCCGCTGCCTGTAAAGTTTATATCTTCTTCTGCAACTATGCCGTTTAAACCCGCAGTAACATTAATATCCCCACTGCCGAGAATATCTATATTTCCTGTCGCCTCTATACCGTCATCGCCTGATTTTACAGATAATTTACCTGTCATATTAACAGTTACATCACCTGAACTTGTAAATATACCTTCGTCTTGAACAACCGTAATATCAAGCGAACCTTCTCCGCTCAGTGTTAAGTCACCGCTCACGCCTATGCCGTATGCATAATGGCTCTCATCCAAATTAATAACATTAGTACCTTCTGTTACTATATTTATATCTTGAACAGCACATATTGCGCCTTCTGCTTCACCTATATTATAGCTATCGGTTATCACTGCATTCTTAAGTCTCAATTCATTCTTATCAGAATCAAATGTTGCAGTACCGTCACCACACTTTATCTCCGGATTATTACGCGTAAATCTCAGACCGTTAACCCATACATCGTACGTGGTTAACTCCATTGACACATATTTATAATCGTTAAGAGGAGTTGTTCCGTCCCAAGTATCTGCAGAGGTTCCTTCTGCGTTATCTGCTACCAAAACCTCATAGTCATCAAATTCACACGTCAGACTGTCAGACTCAATCAGATCACTCGAAATTCTTGTAGCTGCCTTTAATTTCTTCGCACGCATATACAAATATTTATTTGCAATTATCCCGAAATCGGCAGCTTCACAATTTAATGTGATACCACTGATTACTAAAGCACAATCACTGTAAATCGAATAAGTGGTATTTAAACTGTCAACACCTAAATCAATATTAAGAATACCGCTTCCTTCCAACACAATTACGTTATAACTGTCATCATAATAAATTCCGCATAGTTGAACATTCTCGTCATCATCAGATAATTTGATGGTATTGGTACCAACAACATCAACCTGCAGTCCGCTATGTATTGCTGAATAAATGCCAATAACAACATCATTAATGTTTTTTCCTTCGGTAATGGTTGCATCTGTAAGAGTCAGCTTATAGCTGCTTGGATCATATTTTGCAGTACCTTCACCGCACTCGATTGTTAATTTCTCACTTGTAAACTGCTCACCGTTAACCCACAAAGCATACTCTGTCGCATCAGCAAATGCCATCGTCGGCAAAAGCAACACGAACATAGTCATGCTGAGGATTATTGCTAATAATCGCTTCTTCATAAGTTACAATACCTCCGTTAAAACTAACTATATTCATATTATCATTCTTTCATTTTGAATCAATTAAGTTTTAGTCAAAAAGGAAGCACCTGAGATTCCTTCCAAGCTCCTTCCCGAAAATGTGTTATCCCTACTTCCAACAACGGCGGTTGCCTCCTCCTGACTCTCAGCTTGCCGGCCTTCTTCATTTTCAATTCCGCTGAGAATCACGTTTTCTCCGCATTTTTGTGGAATTTCCTTTGGAAACAAACATTGAAAAAACAGCCGCCCCGCCTCTGTTATCCAACAGAAGCGAGACGGCCGTAATTTATAATCATTTAGGTTTAACCAAGCGAAAGGAGAAGAAAATAGCTTGTTTTGGAGAACTTACGGTAAAACTTCTCCAAAATTAAATCTGGTATTATTGGTGAGTCTGCTTTCATTTATGATGGTGCTCTGGTTAATGTTAATATTGGTGATAAAGTTACAGCAATGGGAATTAGTGCCTTTGAACTTTGTGAAGCAATACAGAAGGTAAACATTACCAGTCTTGAATCATGGTGTAAGATTAATTTTCCTTTCTTTTTAGTTGTAACACTGGGTACAGAGGCAGAGCCTCAGATCTAACAGTCCCCGGCCTTGGCCACTCTGTTATTCGTGGATTGGTTACCAAATTGACACAACATCATCA
>JAZLGO010000007.1:0-47101 GCA_045616305.1 Saccharofermentans sp.
CGAAATACATAATGGAGGTAACAACTAATGGCTATAGTATTTCAACCAACAGAGGGTTTAACAAAGAAGCCTTTGCACTATTGTCCGGGTTGTAACCACGGAATTATTCATCGTATCATTGCCGAGACATTGGTAGAGATGGGTCTTTTGGATGATGCTATCGGTGTTGCATCAGTAGGATGTACATATAACAGCTATGAGTACTTCTCATGTGATTTTGTTCAGGCTGCTCACGGTCGTGCACCTGCTGTAGCTACAGGTATCAAACGTACACATAAGGATAAGGTAGTATTTACATATCAGGGTGACGGTGATCTTGCTTCTATCGGTACTGCTGAGATTATTCATGCAGCTGCAAGAGGTGAGAAGATTTGTGCTTTCTTCGTAAACAATGCCGTTTACGGAATGACTTCAGGTCAGATGGCACCGACAACACTTCTCGGTCAGGTTACTACAACTTCACCATTCGGTCGTGACGCTTCATATCAGGGTTATCCGATTAATGTAAGTGAGCTTATCTCAAATCTTACCGGTGCTGTATATGTTGAACGTGTATGTGTTACTGATTATAAGAATATTATGAATGCCAAGAAGGCAATTCGTAAGGCATTTGAGTGCCAGCTTTCAGGTAAGGGCTTTGCTTTTGTAGAGTTCCTTTCTACTTGTCCTACTAACTGGGGTAAGGAACCTATTGAGGCTATGGATTGGCTTAAGGAGAAGATGATTCCTCAGTATCCTTTGGGATGCTTTAAGGGTGCAGACGTTGACTTCACAAAGGCTGACGAGAACGAGGAGGTAAAGTCATGATTGATTTTTCAGTTATTCTTGCCGGATTCGGCGGTCAGGGTATTTTGTCAGCAGGTAAGATGGCTGCTGAAGCTGCTCTCTTTGAGGGTAAGGAAGTATCATGGTTTCCTTCATACGGTCCTGAGATGCGTGGAGGAACGGCTAACTGTTCAGTAGTTATTTCGGATGAGCCAATCGGTTCACCTGTTATCAATGATGCTGACGTAGTTATCTGTCTTAACCAGCCTTCTGCTGAGAAGTTTGAAGCTTCATTGAAGCCGAACGGAATTCTCATTATCGATTCTTCTTTGTTCAAGTTTGTGCCGACCAGAAATGACATTAAGTTTATCGAGATGCCTGCTTCTGATATAGCTACAGAGCTTGGAAATATGGCATTTGCTACTATTTCAATGCTTGGCTGTCTCTCAAAGTCAACAGGATGCTTCAGTCGTGAGTCTTTTGAGTCATCACTTTATGAAGTTCTTCCTGAGAGAAGACATAAGCTTATTCCGGGTAACCTTTCAGCTTTTGATAAGGGTGCTGAATACGCAAAATAATCCTCTGGGATTTTTTATTGATTGGTTATTAATGTCCAAAGGTATTTGGGTTTTATCGTCGTAAAGATGATATTTATCCGATTCACCTTTGGACATTTTTTATTGTTCTTTTGTATATTGTGTTTTTTGAATAACCCATTTTCGAAAAGCTGTTTTTGTACAAAATTAACTATCTGGTATCTTGTTAATTGTAAATATGTTGTAAAATTTACACAAAACATATTACAAAAAAGTCAGTTTTTTTGTATTTTTAATTGGAGTTTATCGATGTTTTAAGATATAATTGATTTATATATCTGTTTTTGGGTTTTCCAAAGCAATGGAGGAATAATGGAACAAGCTTATTTATTTAATCGTGGCGAGGATTATATGGTATATAATTTCCTTGGTTCGCGACCGTACAGTGATGGTGACGGGAATGGTTATTTGTTCAGAGTCTGGGCACCTCACGCAATTTCAATCAGTGTAATAGGTGATTTTAATAATTGGGATTCTGAGTGTAATTATATGTATCGTCTTGAGAATACAGGCGTATGGGAGTGTAAGATTGCAGGCGCTAAGCAATGGGACAGATATAAGTACAGAGTTATAGGTGCTGATTCGCGTGCCTATGACAAGATAGATCCTTTTGCAAGACATTTTGAGACAAGGCCTAACAATGCGTCTATTCTTTATGATTTTAATGATTATAAGTGGGGAGACGATGATTTTTGTTGCGCTCGTAAGGATGCACTTGATGTTGCACCTGTAAATATATATGAAGTACATCTTGGTTCTTGGAGAAGACACCCTGACGGTAATTTCTTTACATATCGTGAGATGGCTTTGGATTTAGCAGAATATTGTCGCAAGATGAACTATACTCATGTTGAATTGATGCCGGTTATGGAGCATCCTCTTGATGCTTCCTGGGGATATCAGGTAACAGGATATTATGCAGTTACCAGTCGATTCGGTACACCTGCGGATTTTAAATATTTTGTGGATGTTTTGCACCAGAATAACATAAAGATTATTTTGGATTGGGTACCTGCACATTTCCCAAAGAATATAGAAGCACTTATTCGTTTTGACGGAACTCCTTGCTATGAGTATTCTGATCCGAGAATCGGAGAACATCGTGAGTGGGGTACATACGTTTTTGATTATTCTAAGAATGAAGTAATTTCATTCCTTATTTCCAATGCGGTTTTCTGGCTCGAGGAATTTCATCTCGACGGATTAAGAGTCGATGCAGTAAGCAGCATGCTTTACAGAAATTACGGAAGAACCCAGTATATTCCTAATGTTAACGGCGGTACCGAGAATCTTGAAGCTATAGAGTTTTTTAAGAAGCTTAACAGTATTATCAGAAAGAACTATCCGCATGCCATGATGATAGCTGAAGAGTCAACTGCTTGGCCGAAGGTTACACACAAGGTTGAAGACGGCGGACTTGGTTTTACTCACAAATGGAATATGGGATGGATGCATGATACTCTGGATTATTTTTCTACTGATTCATATGCAAGAGGATGGCATCATGACCAGTTCTGTTTCTCTATGATGTATGCTTTCTCAGAGAATTTTGTATTAAGTCTTTCACATGATGAAGTGGTTCATGGTAAGTATTCAATGATAGACAAAATGCCGGGAGATGTTTGGCGTAAATTTGCTTCTCTCAGAACTCTCTATATGTATCAAATGAGCCATCCGGGCGCAAAGCTTAATTTTATGGGTTCTGAATTCGGTCAGTTTATAGAGTGGCGTTTTTATGAAGAGCTTGAGTGGTTTATGCTTGATTATGAATCGCACAGACTTCTTCAGGATTATTGTTCTGCATTGAATAAATTCTATATTGACCATCCGCAGCTTTGGGCTGATGATCATTCGTGGGCAGGTTTTGAGTGGATAGATGCAACTGATACTCTTAATAATGTTTTTATTTATAAACGTGCTTGTCCCGGTGAGGAGTATAAGGATATATATTGTGCATTAAATATGGTACCTAAGCCTTTGGAGGGATATAAGATACCTGTATATGAATCGGGTACATACAAACTTGTACTTAATACTGATGATATGTCTTTCGGAGGAAGCGGTTACCCTACCGGTGTTGACGGTAATATGTGTTTTGAGGCAGTAAAAGAGGAATATAACGGAAAACCGTATCATGTAGTAATTAATATTCCTCCTTTGGCAGGCATTTACTTCATGAAAGTGGATGTTCCGGTTGATACAAACATAAATGACAAAGTAGTTAAGATTAAGTCAGTGTCTTCTGCGAAGACAAAGTCAACCAAAGGGCAGTCTTCAAAGAAGTCAAAGTCGACTGTAAAAAAGACAACAAATAAAAAGCCTTCAGTTAAGGCTGATAAAACAAAATAATAATGAAAATAAGGAATATACGGAGGTGTAGTTTATGGCTAAATTAGCCGTTGCAATGATTCTTGCCGGAGGACAGGGTGCAAGACTCGGAGTATTAACAAAAAAGATTGCTAAGCCGGCAGTTCCATTCGGAAGTCGTTACAGAATAATTGACTTCCCTTTGTCTAACTGTGTTAATTCAGGTATTGAGACTGTAGGTGTTTTGTCACAGTATCAGCCTTTGGCTTTAAATACATATGTAGGAAACGGACATCCTTGGGATTTGGATCGTCATAATGCCGGTGCTTATATTTTACCGCCTTACCAGAAGACGGGTAAGAGTGACTGGTATAAAGGTACTGCAAATGCGATTTATCAGAATAAGGATTTTCTCGATGATTGTGATCCTAAGTATGTAGTAATTCTGTCAGGTGACCATATATATAAGATGGATTATTCAGAGATGATAGAAGCTCATATAAGAAAGGGAGCCGATGCTACACTTGCAGTTATTGAAGTGCCTTGGTCCGAGGCTTCAAGATTCGGTATTCTTAATACTAAGGATGACGATGTAATTACTGAGTTTGTTGAGAAACCTGCAAAGCCTGAAAGCAATCTGGCTTCTATGGGTGTATATGTATTCACTTGGGACGTTTTGCGTAAAGCGCTTATTGAAGACGAAGAGAATCCGAATTCCAATAATGATTTCGGAATGAATATTGTGCCGATGCTTTTGGCTTCAGGAAAGAAGTTATGCGCTTACAGATTTTCAGGTTATTGGAAGGATGTAGGTACAATAGCTTCCCTCTGGGAGACTAATATGGATATTTTGGATAAGCCGGAAGATATTAATCTTACTGACAGAAGTTGGAGAATTTACAGTCGTAACCCGGTTAAGCCTTCACATTTTATCGGTGCTGATGCAAACGTTGTAAGTTCTGCTCTTACAGATGGTTGTCGAATTCACGGAACTGTTATACATTCTGTATTATCAGATTCTGTAATAGTAGAGAAGGGTGCTGTTGTAAAGGACTGTGTTCTTTTCCCTGGGGTAATTGTAAAATCAGGTGCACATCTTGAGAGATGTATAGTAGACTTCGGTACTGTTATAGGTGAGAACGTTAAGGCCGGTCCTTCTGTTGAAGGTGAAGGACCTTATACCAATCACAAGATATGCTCGGAGGGTATTGTTGTAATAGAGAGAGGACTTAAGATAAAGGCCGACTCTGTCATTCCGGGTAACAGCATGATTGATTTTGATGTCAGTGTATCTGACGAAGAGAATGTAATCGAAGAAGTTTTTAGAGTTTAATGGTAAGGAGACAAGTGTTATGTTTACAAGTGTAATGGGCTTGATAGTAGCCGATAATAAGAAAATAACTTTGGGAGAACTTACCGGACCGCGTGCTTTGTCTGCCGTACCGTTTGCAGGAAGATATCGTATAGTGGATTTTATGTTATCCAATATGGTTAATACCGGAATAAAGAATGTAGGTGTTTTGACTTATAATAAATACAAATCACTTATGGATCATTTGGGAACTGGTGATCCATGGTCTCTTGACCGTAAAAATGACGGACTTCATATTCTTCCGCCTTATGTTAACTCAGAAGCAACAAGTGTTGTAGGTGATGAAGAATTAGCAGGTATTATAGATTTTCTGAGAACTTCACGTACCACTTATGTTATTGTTGCTTCATCAAATGTTGTACTGAATACAAATTTTGATGAGTTTATTAAAGCACATCAGGAGTCAGGTGCAGATATATCTGTTATGTATAATCGTGACAGTAATAAGTACGGAAGTCCTTGCTTTATTCTTGATACAGATGAGAATGATTTTATAACTGATATGCTTTACAATCCTGAGAGAAGTACCTCCAATAAGTGCAGTCTCGGTATTATTTTGTTGAGACGTGATCTTATGATTGATATTATCTCAAGAATGATGGCACACGGTGATTCTCATTTTGGTATTCATTCATTTGTTAAGATGTATGACGAATACAGAGTACGTGGTTTTGAGTATAAAGGAACGGCTTTAAGAATAAACAACGTGCAGACATATTTCAATGCTTCTATGGCTTTACTTGACGGAAGCGTAAGAGATAATTTGTTCTGGTCAGGAGAATCTGTTTATACCAAGATTAAGGATGAGGCACCGACTCTTTATTTTGAGAGTTCACAGGTTGCTAATTCTATTGTATCTGACGGTTGCAGAATATACGGAAATGTTGAGAATTCAATAATTTTCCGTGGTGTTACGGTATCAAAGAATACTACAGTTAAGAATTGTGTAATAATGCAGAGTGCGCATATTTCTGAGAATTGTCATTTGGAAAATGTTATTCTCGATAAGAATGCTTTTGTTAGACCGGGTGTAAGATTAATAGGGCATCCAAATTATCCTGTAGTTATCGGAAAGGGGGCAGGCATATAATATGAAGAAATTGAAAGTTTTATTGGTATCATCTGAGGTTAGTCCGTTTGTTAAAGTCGGAGGACTTGCTGATGTTGTAGGGGCTTTACCGGTTGAATTAAATAAAGGTGAGGTTGATGCCAGAGTAATTCTCCCGCTTTATCGTAAGATAAAGATTAAATATAATGATGAACTTAAATTCCTTGGTTGGAAAATGGTTCATATGGGTTGGAGATCTCTTTATGCAGGTCTCTTCTCATTGGAAATGAACGGAACTACTTTCTATTTTGTTGATAATGAGTATTATTTTAATTTTGAACAGGTTTATGTAGAGTATGTTTTCGATATTGAGAGATATTGCTTCTTCCAGAGAGCAGTTCTCGATTTTATGGGAGACTTTATGGACTTTGAACCAAATGTGCTACACTGTAATGATTGGCAGACCGGTATGATGCCGATGCTTTTGGATGCACATTTTAAGAAGCAAGGCTATCATAAGGATGTTCAGACGGTATTTACGATTCATAATCTGAAGTATCAGGGTGTTCACAGCGTTGATGTAGTAAGAGAGATGCTTGATTTGCCTGATGAGTATGTAAGAGATGAATTCTGTATTAAGGATCGCGCTATTAACTTCATGAAAGCCGGTATTGTTTATTCAAATTCTGTTACTACAGTTTCTCCTACATATGCATATGAGATAATGACTGATTATTACGGTGAAGGCTTAAATTATACTTTGCAGAGATATGCATATAAGGTATCCGGCATTTTGAACGGAATTAATAATCTTGAGTTTAATCCGAAGAATGATGATAAAATTCCGGCAAAGTATGATATTACCAATTATAAAGAAGGTAAGGCAATCTGTAAGAGATCTTTGCAGGAGCAGTTGAAGCTGGATGTAAATCCGGGAGCACCTTTGTGTGTAATGATTTCAAGACTTGTCGATCAGAAAGGTCTCGATTTACTTTTGTACGTAATTGAAGAGATGCTTTATGACGGAATGCAGATAGTTATTCTCGGTACCGGAGACGCATATTATGAGAGAGCTTTGGCAGATATTGCGAATCGTAATCCGGGTAAGATGTGCGCTTGTATTGACTTTGATAACGGACTTGCTCATACGATCTATGCTGCGGCTGATATCTTCCTTATGCCTTCTTTGTTTGAGCCATGCGGATTGTCACAGCTTGTATCAATGGCATATGGTACAATTCCTGTAGTACGTGAGACAGGCGGCCTTAAGGATACTGTTATTCCGTATAATGAGTTTACGGGTGAAGGTAACGGTTTCTCATTTGCTAATATAAATGCTCATGAGTTCTTATTTGTTACAAAGTATGCTTGTGATTTGTATCGTAATCATAAGGATGTATGGGATAAGCTTATCAGAGTAGGTATGAGCGGTGATTATACTTGGAAAAAGTCCGCCAAGGAATATGAGGGTCTTTATTCATTGATTACCGGTATCCCTATGGACAGTGATAATGTGCAGAATGTTGAAGTAAGTGAGAGTTCTTCAGTTGTCGAAGTTGCTGTTCAGGAAAGTGATTCAAAAAGTGAAGAAGTAAAGAAGACACCGATAAAGGCTGTTGCTTTAAAGAAAGTTGAATCCAATAAGAGTAAGACTGTTGCCAAGAAGAATGCTGTAAAGAAAACTACAGATACAAAGGCGACGGTTAAGGAGGCAGCAGCTAAGAAACCTGGTTCAAAGAAAGCTGTAGTTAAGGCGGCAGAAACCAAGAAAGCAGATGTAAAGAAGAATACTGAGGAGACTGTTGCAAAGAAAGTTGCTTCAGTAAAGAAAGCAACTACTGCTAAGAAAACAGCTGCTAAGAAAGAACCTGCTGTGAAGGCAGCAGCAAAGAAAGAGTCAGCAAAGAAAGCTGCTGATAAAAAAACAAAATAATAAACTCGTATGAAAGAGGTCATTTGTAATGTCTTTTTGTTTGGATGAGGAACAGTGTGATTTATTTCTTCACGCATCACGTTCCGAGAAATATCGTTTCCCATTTGGTGCACAGCCGACAGATGGTGAGGTAAAGTTGAAATTCAGAGTTCCTTCCCAAACAAAAGAGGTTACTTTATGCTATTCCTACGGATTATACGAATTTACTTATCATGAAGAACCAATGCGATTGGTTGAGACAACATCAAGCTTCGATATGTACGAAGCTGATGTGGCGGTGTCTCATGAACCCGGATTGGTTTTTTATTGGTTTAAATTCAGACTTAATACCGAATATTCTGAATTGTTTTATTATGTTGCCGATGCTGATACTGATTTCGGTACCGGTAAGATATATCATGAACCTCCGCGAATAGGTGCAAATGAAGATAAATATCCATATGCATGGCAGATTACTGTATACAAGCGGGGATATAAGACTCCGGATTGTCTCAAGGGCGCTCAGATATATCAGATATTTCCTGACAGATTTGCAAGAGACAGAAAGTTCAGTTATAAGAACATGATATCTTTTCCTGCGGGCCCGGAGAGAATATATCACAAGGATTGGTATGAGGATGTTGATATTGATGGTAAGGAAGATACAGGTTATCTGGCATGTGATTTTTACGGAGGCAGTCTTGACGGTATAAGGGAAAAACTTGATTATATTAAGTCTTTGGGAATTAATATAATTTATTTGAATCCAATTTGTCAGGCTCGCTCAAGTCATCGTTATGATACTGCAGATTATCTGAATGTCGATCCTATACTCGGCGGAAATGAAGCATTTGAAAGACTGGTTGCCGAAGCAAGTAAGTTAAATATCAAAATTGTTCTTGACGGTGTATTCAGTCATACCGGCGCAGACAGCAAGTACTTTAATAAGTTTGACAGATTTGAAGGAACCGGTGCATATAAATCATATATTACAGGTGAGGAAAGCCGGTACAGATCATGGTACAGTTTTATCGAAAGTAATGATGATCAGATTCTTTATCATTCGTGGTGGGGATTTCCGGATCTTCCGAACGTTGACGAGAATGATTTGTCTTATCGAAAATACATTTTCGGAAAAGGCGGCGTAGTTGATACATGGACTTCAATGGGCGCAGCCGGAATAAGACTTGATGTATCGGATGAGCTTCCTGACGGTTTTATAAGACAGATGAGAGATACGTTAAAGGCATCCACCGCGAATGAGGGAATACTCATTGGGGAAGTTTGGGAGGATGCCAGCAATAAATGCAGTTATGGTTCTTACCGTGATTTCTTATTGGGAAGAACACATGATTCGGTAATGGGGTATACTTTCAGAGAGGTAATTTTGGATTTTCTTAAGAGAAATATAAGTGCAGAAGTCCTGAATTCTCGCTTGGAAGGTTATCGTGAACGTTATCCTGCAGAGAGTTTTTATTGTATCATGAATCTTATTTCATCACATGATGTACCTCGTGCTTATACAGAACTTGCAGGTTTAGATGAACCTGATGAACGGCGAAAGCAACGTGATATGTGGGTTCCTGAAAATAAAGAAGAAGAGGTTACAGCCTTGATGAGAATTGCATATGCTTTTCAAACAGCATATATAGGTTGTCCTTCTGTTTATTACGGCGATGAGATTCTTATGCAGGGATTTAAGGATCCGTTTAATCGTCGTCCTTATCCGTGGTATAAATTAGATGATAAGATGAAAACTCATCTTTTGTTTGTTCAGGAGCTTGCTCAAATGAGAGAGAATAATCCGTGTCTTAGGACGGGTTTTATCGAGACACTTTATGCTTCCGGGGATGTACTTGTTTTCAGGAGATTTCTCAGAAACGGAAGAGACTGTTTCGGTAACAATATAGACAAGGGAGCTACATCTATAATATTTGCAGTAAATCGCGGAGAAAATCCTGTTGACATTTCTGTAAGTGAGGATGGCAATGTTGAGATTAGTGAGGCAGATAATATGTCTGTTTCAAACAGAGATTATGTTTCTTTTGGCAAAAACGGTAAATTTAATGATAGAATAGACGCGATTGCATTTAAGTTTTTCTTATAGGAGGAAATATTATGGCAGAAAATATGGGAAATGATATGTTGGAGAATGAGATTGAACAAGAAGTCACAATGGAGATTACCGATAAAAAATGTCCTCAGTGCGGTGCTACTTTGAAATTTAATCCGGGTACAATGTCACTGAGTTGTGAATTTTGCGGATACAGCAAACAGCTTCCGAAGGCAGAGACAGGGGAAGCTGTGGTTGAACTTGATTTTAAATCAGCTACCAATCGTGCTTCATGCGAGTGGGGAACAAAAAAGAAGAGTATTGTCTGTAAGCAGTGCGGCGGTGAAGCAATTTATGATGTACTTGATACTGCAGCTACGTGTCCGTTCTGTGGTTCTTCAAGCGTAATGCCTGTTGATGATATTGAAGATGTAATGTCTCCGGGCGGAATTGTACCGTTTGAAATAAGTAAGGAAAAAGCAGAGCAGCTTTTCAAGAGTTGGTTGAGTGGTAAGTTGTTTGCTCCAAAGGCAGCAAAGCAGTCTTGTCAGGCCAAGGATTTTCAGGGAATTTATTTGCCGTTTTGGACCTATGATTGCGATACAACTTCGACATATTCAGCAAGGTTAGGTTTCGAGTACGGTTCCGGTGATAATAAGAAAATACGTTGGAAGAACTATAGCGGAGTTTATGATCAATTTATAGATGATGAGATTGTTTACGGAAGTAAAAAAACAGTTTCACCTGAACTTAAGGCTGTATCGAATTTTGATTTTAAGAAAATTCAGCCGTATTCTCCGGAAATCGTTGCCGGTTTTGCAGCAGAGAGATATTCCGTAGGACTTGACGAAGGATGGACAAAGGCCCAGCAGACGATAAAGCCTAAGCTCCACAGCGGATTAACCAATCAACTTCGTAAGGCTTATCATCCGGACAGAATAGAAGGAATTAAGATGGCTACCAATTACGACAATATTACTTTTAAATATTTGCTTGCTCCTATCTGGATGGCTGCATTTAAGTATAATGATAAAACATATAATATTGCCATTAACGGTCAGACGGGAAGAGTATCAGGAAAGTCACCTATATCTGCTATTCGTGTAATTATTGCTATTATTATTGCTATTGCTATTTTTGCATTTATCATGAGTTTGCAAAGATAAACTGAATATGTTGTATATTTTCATGAAGCGGCTGTCTTAATCGAGATGACCGCTTTTTGTTTTCGAAAATTCAGTCTTAAATAATCTACAGTAATCAGTACGTACATAATGTTAGAGAAGTGTTACAAATTGAAATATAATTTTGAAAGTTTTATTATGATAAAAGTCTTTTTCAATTGTTTTTTTCTTTGAAATTGTAAACATTTTTTGCCGTTAAAGTGCTTAATAATAGGGGATTCCTTTATATAATTTATATAAAGTACATATTTTTGACACAATTTCAAAAATAGTACTTGAAATTTTAACATTTTTGTTAAATAATTCTAATGGTTCATTATGTATAAATGAAAATCACTTAGAAGTATTTTTTTAAAAGTTTTAGGAGAAGTCAGCGCATGTTAAAATCAGTTAAGAAGAGATTAGCTTCATTTTTAGCCGCAGTTCTTTGTGTTTCATCATTATTGCCAATGACAAATAATTTGTTAAGAGCAGATGAGACTTATACCGATGGATATTCTTTCTCAACGGTTCTTTCTAAATTCCAGTGTTTTGTCGAGAATGATTTGAATTATGGCAGTCACTGCGTCGGTGCTATGGTAGCAGGCGGAACAGCGAACCTTGACTGCTTTGGTGAAGGATCTATTTCTCCTTCATATTTCGGAAATCTTGCTAAACTGAATAACTTTAATTCTCCTGCATGGGTAAGCGGTTCCGGTGTTGATTATCTTTATTTTAATAATATAGACAGCGGTCTTTATAATATGATAGTAAATTGGGGAAGAACTGACAGCTTCCGCCAGAATCCTGGTTATATGGATGTTGCTTCTGCTTTTAAAACGCTTCGTGCTGATTCAGTTGATATTGCTAACTGTGCCGACAATTATATTGATGCTTCTAAAATTGATACTTACGGTACACTTCAGGTTGATTTATTAAACGGTTCAAATGTTAAGATTGAATACGACGCTTGGGTTAAAGCTGACAGAGTAAGCTTCTTTTATTCTAACAACGGAAGCTTCGGTCCGGCTTCATTTGCTACAGGCAACTATGAAATCAGCATTGTAAATGTCGGTCTTGAAAGCGGAAATTCAGTTGATTTGAATTTTTACAATAAGATTTACGTTAACGGTGTACCATTTTCTAACGATTATTCTTTGAAGTCATGTCTTAATGCAAGTAATGCAGGTCAGATTTATCTCGGCGGTGTAAATCTCGTATGGAATTTGCCTGATGCTGCTTCGGTAACAGCTACTCAGCTTCAAGGTCATTTGCTTGCTCCTTATGCATCCGTAAATGTTGACGGCGGTAATTATGAGGGTGGTGTTGTAGCAAAGAATCTTACTGCTTATGCTGAAGGACATTTCTTCCCATATAATCCTTCCAACGGATCAATTCTCGTTTATTCAAATACAATAAGCGTTGCTAAAGTTGATGGTTCTTCAAATCCGGTAGCAGGTGCCAGATTGAAAATCTCAGGTGTTACATCAGAGAATAATGCTATTTTTAACTTTAATGAGGCTACCTACGATAGTTCTACAGCTGAGAGTGTTGATGTTAATCCGGGATATATCGAATGGGTAACTAATAATTCTGCATTCAAGTTGGGTAAGCTTATTGAGGGTACCTATGCAGTTGAAGAGATAAGTGCACCTCAGGGCTATAAGACTGTTGCTCCGTTTACATTTACGGTTAATCACGACAGAACAATTTCTTTCGAGAATACAAATAATGTTGTTTTTGACGGTGAGACCTTGACATTTAAGGTAACAGATAATGAATTACCAAGAACGGTAGTATCTCTTTCTAAGCAGGATGTAGATCACAAGGGAAGAGAACTTGAAGGTGCTTCGATGAAGCTTGTCGGAGTCGATACATCAAAAAATACTATTATTTTCAGTGAAAAGAATGTTACTCCGGGTGCTGATGCCAAAGATTTTTCATACGGTGAGTCATTGATTTGGACTTCCGGTACTACAGCTACTTCAGTTGCACTTCTTGACGGTACGTATACTCTTACCGAGGAAGTTGCACCAACTAAGTACGATAAGGTAGTTACAAGCTTTACATTTACTGTCAGTCAGGGTAAGGTTACTACTTCTTCTACTGACGAGAGCTATATGTTGGATTCTGCTTCCAATAAGATAGCTATGTTCGATGAGCTCCTTCCTACACCTACACCGACTGTTGAAGTATCAATTTCAAAGCAGGATATTACCAGCGGTGAAGAGATTAAGGGTGCAACTCTTAGATTAACCGGTAAGGATGAGAACGGTTCAGATATAAACTTTACTGCTGAAGATATTATTGCTCTCGGTGAGGAGGCATCTGTTTCTTCGTACGGTACTTCATTAGTTTGGACTTCAGGTTTGTCTTCTACAAAGATTGGTCTTGTAGATGGTTCTTATGAATTAAAAGAAACCAATGCGCCTGAAAATTACGATGCAGTTACTTCAGTATTCTCATTCACAATTAAGAATGGTGTGGTTTCTTCAAATGTTCAGAGTAAATTCTATTCGTTGAATGATGCAATGATTGTAGTATTTAATGAATTAACACCTGTTACACCTACACCAACACCTACAGTAGAAGTTGCAATATCCAAGCAGGATTTAGCCGGTAACGGAAGTGAACTGGCCGGTGCTCAGATGGTTCTTAACGGTTATGAGGATGTTGCAAAGACTAACAAGATTACTCTTGATAAAGATGTAATTTCATTAGGTGAAGGTGCTAAGCTTGTTTCAAGCGGAGATTCATTGATTTGGGTTTCAGGAACTAAGACAACAAAGGTAAATCTTCCTGACGGTTTCTATACACTTTCAGAGGGCTATGCTCCGGAAGAGTATATTTCAGTATCAACAGTATTTGAGTTTGAGATAACAAACGGTATTGTTACTTCTTCGGACGTATGCGATGTTTTCAGTGTTTCGGATGCTTCTGTAGTTTTGTTTAACGAACTTAAGCCTACTACAACTCCTACACCTACAGACACACCGGTTCCTACTTATGAAGTAAAGATTTCTAAGCAGGATATTGCTGACAAGGGTGATGAGATTCAAGGCGCTGAGATGAAACTTACCGGTGTTGATGTTAACGGTGCAATTGTTGAATTTACAGCTGCTGATGTTAAGGCTCCGTCTGATGCAAAGATTGAGTCATACGGATCGAGTCTTGTATGGATTTCAGGTACTGATTCTATTAAGGTTAATCTTGTTGATGGTGAATATAAACTTGTTGAGGTTAATGCTCCGGTTGATTATTTGCCTGTAACAACTGAATTTACATTTAAGGTTACCGGCGGTGTAGTTAATACGGATGAGACAAGTGTTAACTTCTATGCTGCTAACGGCTTGGTAGCATTGTTTGATGAGCTTCGTCCTACACCTACTCCTACTGTATATGTTTTTGTTTCGAAACAGGATATAGACAACAAGGGCATTGAACTTAAGGGTGCTACACTTGAGCTTACGGGTGTTGACGCTAACGGTGATGCGGTTTCATTTGATGACGTTGAGATTAAGTTAGGAAGCGGTGCTTCAAGAGTTAATACTGACAGTGCTGTATTGAGTTGGATTTCAGGTGCTACAGCAACTAAGGTTGGACTTGTAGACGGTACTTATTATCTTAAGGAAGTTGTTGCTCCTACATACTATAACGGAGTAACTACTACATTTGAGTTTACAATCAAGAACGGAGTAGTATCGACTTCGGTTGTTGATAAGTGTTTTACGGTTGATAACGATGTAGTTGCTTTGTTTAATGAATTGGCTCCTACAGAAGTATCAATTTCTAAGCAGGATATAGACAATCAAGGTAACGAGCTTAACGGCGCTACACTTGAGCTTTCGGGTGCTGATGTGAACGGAGATGCTATCATTATTGACAGTTCATGTGTAGTTCTCGGTGATGGCGCTGTTATGGGTAAGGCTGAAGCTGATGGCGGTATCAGATGGACATCAGGTTTAACAGATACTAAGTTTACATTGGATGACGGTTTATATACTCTTAAGGAGATTGCAGCTCCGACAGGTTATGATAAAGTTGTTACTATCTTTACGTTTACTGTTAAGAACGGAACAATTTCTACTAAGGTTGATTCAGTATCCTATGCATTAGATTCAGCTTCTAATTCAATCGTGGTATTGAATAATCTTACTAAGAGTACGGTTGCTATATCAAAGCAGGATATTGATGATAAGGGTCCTGAACTTCCGGGAGCTGAGATGTCACTTGAGGGCGTTGATGTAAATAACAATCCGATTGTTTTCTATGATAAGGATGTTACAAGAGGAAACGGTGCTGTTATTGAGTCTGCTCCGGATTCAAAAGTTCTTGTATGGGTATCAGGTACAACTGCTACAAAGGTTAAACTTATTGATGGTACATATACATTAACCGAGAATTATGCTCCTAAGAATTATGAGAAGGTAACAACAACATTTACATTTACTGTAGTTAACGGTGTGGTTACTTCTTCAATGAGCGGTTCAGAGTTTACTGTTACAGATGATTCTGTTGTGTTATTTAATGAACCGATACCGGTTCCGTCAAAAACTCCTGTAAATATTTCAAAACAGGATATTGCTGATAAGGGTCCTGAACTTCCTGGTGCAACATTGGTATTGACCGGTATTGACAAAGACAATAATCCGATTGTATTTGAGTCTACTGATGTAGCTGTAGGAAAAGATGCTACTCTTCTTGATACAGGTGATAATACTGTATTAAGTTGGATATCAGGTAATGCCGCAACAGTAGTAAATATGATAGATGGTGCATATACTTTGGAAGAAACATATGCTCCGAAAGGTTATGATAAGGTTACTACAACATTTAAGTTTACTGTTACAAACGGTGTAGTTGATACCGCTGAGACGAGTGTTAACTTCTCTGCTGAGAATGGATTGGTAGCTTTGTATGATGAACTTATTCCTACACCTACACCTACAATTGTGGTTTCTGTTTCAAAGCAGGATTTTGATGATAAGGGTGATGAACTTAAGGGTGCAACATTAAGTCTTTCAGGCGAGGATGCAATCGGTGCAGTCGTTACATTCAGCAGTTCTGATGTTGAACTTGGCACAGATGCTTATTTGGTTGATAACGGCGATGATACAGTATTGACTTGGGTATCAGGTACAACTTCAACAAAGATAAATCTTGCAGATGGTACATATACTCTTAAGGAAGATTATGCACCTGAGAATTATGATAAGGTTACAACTGTATTCACATTTACCATTACAAACGGGGTTGTATCAACAAGCGAAGTCAGTGATTACTTTACAGCATCAGATGATATGGTAGCACTCTTCGATAAGCTTCTCCCTATTCCTACAACAGAGGTTTCTATTTCGAAGCAGGATATTGATGATAAGGGTGATGAGCTTAAGGGTGCGACATTAAGTCTTTCAGGTGAAGATGTAAACGGTGATGCAGTTACATTTGAAAGTACCGATGTAACTTTAGGAAAAGAGGCTGAGCTTGTAAATAATTCTGATAATACAGTATTAAGTTGGGTATCAGGTACAACATCAACAAAGGTAAACCTTGTTGATGGTACATATACTCTTAAGGAGGATTATGCTCCTGAGGGATATGATGTAGTTACAACAGTATTTACTTTTACTGTAGAAAACAGCGTTGTATCAACAAGTGAGGTTAGTGAGTTCTTTACTGTATCTGAAGGTGTTGTTGCTCTGTATGATGAGCTTATCAGAACGGTTACTCCGCCTACAACACCAACACCAACACCAACACCAACACCTACGAAGTCTCCTACATTAACTCCAACTCCTACACCGACACCGGCTGTTTATGAAGTGAATCTTTCAAAGCAGGATTTGGCAGGTAACGGTGAGGAACTTCCTGGCGCTAAGATGGAACTTACAGGTATTGCTGATAATGGTTCATCTGTAATATTTGAAGAATCAGATGTAGTGCTTCCTTCTGATGCTAAGCTGGTTTCTGTTGGTAAATCATTTGAGTGGATATCAGGCTCTGAGGCTGCAGTAGTAAATCTTCCAAACGGTGATTATTCTTTGAGAGAAGAAGTCGCACCGGAAGGATACGATATTGTTACTACAACATTCAGATTTAATGTAAAGAACGGTGTTATTTCTACAAGTGAGGTAAGTGAGAACTTTACAGTTTCAGGTAATACAGTTGCTTTGTTTGACGCTTTACTTAAGGATCCGACGACTACTGTCACGCCTACACCAACACAGCCGACTCTTGTAGAAGGTTCAACTGTTACACCAGTTCCTACAGAGACAGTTGATGTTACAGTTATTGTCCTTAAGGAAGAGGATGAGACACCTATTGAGAAGGCTGAAGTTATTGTAATAGATAATAAAACAAATACAGTTTATGAGTCTTTTGAGACAGATGGTAACGGTTCGTACGTATTGAACGATCTTCCTGTAGGTAATTATACAGTTGTGCAGATTACAACAATTGACGGTTATCATATTGATGAGACGGAATATACAGTAGTTGTTGCCGGTGCTGAGCTTGTTACAATCGATGGATTGATTACGACTACTTTGACAATCTACAATCCGACAGAAAGACCGGAGGTTACACCTAATCCGACACCTACACCTGAAAAGGCTACTTCAAATATTACATCTAACCATTCAGTTACAAGGACCGGAGAAAGCGTATCTCTTTCTTACATTATGGCTGTAGTATTGTTTGCGATTGCAGGTTTCATGCTTACTGCCGCTCCGGGTAAAAAGAGAGAAGATGATTAAACTCTTTGTTTGAATTTAATGATAATTGGCTGTCTCATTCTAATATGAGGCAGCTTTTTTTTGAGATTCGGCTAGATTATTATGAGTTCTCATTTTTTGCGTGGAACTATTTTTGTGTATATAGCTACGGTTTAGGAGATGTAAACTTCCGCTTGTGGTTCTTTCTGAGAGTATTATGAAAAAAAGTGCTGTTTTTTTTGTAAAAGTACTTGACTTTGATGTGTATGATGAGTACAATTATTCATGCTTATTGACGCATACAGATGCGGATGTGGCGGAATAGGCAGACGCGCACGTTTGAGGGGCGTGTGGGAGACCGTACGGGTTCAAGTCCCGTCATCCGCACCATTGACTCGGAGATTGAATATTCGATTTCCGAGTCTTTTTTATTATCGACAGGAGTTAATATGAGTATCACAAACGAAGGATTAAGCAGAATATTGGCTGAGGAGCTTACTCAGAATCAAAAGTATATATTGAATGTAATTAATTTAATTGATGAAGGAAATACTATTCCTTTTATTGCCAGATATCGTAAAGAAGCACACGGTTCTATGGATGATACGGTATTGCGTAATCTTGATGAGAGATTAGTATATCTTCGTAATCTTGAAGATCGTAAGGATGAGATAATTAAAGCAATAGACTCACAAGGTAAACTGACTGAAGATATAAGAAGGGCTGTTTATGTTGCTAAGACTTTATCTGAAGTTGAAGATATATATCGTCCGTTTAAGCAGAAAAGAAGAACGAGAGCTACTGTTGCCAAGGAGAAGGGACTTGAACCTCTGGCTTTGTACATACTCGCTCAGCTTCCCGGAAATGACAGTCCTGAAGTTGTTGCAAAAAAGTATATTGATTTACAGAAAGGTGTCAGTAGTGTAGATGAAGCACTTGCAGGCGCTTCGGACATAATTGCGGAAATGATATCTGATTCTGCTGAAGTTCGTAAAAAACTCAAATTGCTCTACTCTAAAGAAGGTATATTGACATCTGTTAATGCTAAAAATGAGGAATCGGTTTACGGTAATTATTATGCTTTCCAATCTCCGTATAAACGAATGCAGGGACATCAGGTCTTAGCAGTTAACAGAGGAGAGAAGGAAGGATTTCTGAAAGTTAAACTTTCAGTTGATGAGAATGAGGCACAAAGTATTATAGAACGCTGTGTGATTCAAAATAACGGGAACAGTAAGAGATTTCTCATAGGCGTTATTAAGGATGCTTTCTCGCGATTGCTTGAACCTTCTGTTTCAAATGAGATGAGGGGCTTACTCACAGAGAAAGCATGTGAAGGAGCTATAAAGAATTTTGCTGTTAATCTTAAACCTTTATTGATGCAGCCTCCGGTAAAAGGAAAAAATATTCTTGCATTAGACCCTGGATACAGAATGGGCTGTAAAGTGGCTGTAATCGATTCTACAGGCAAGGTACTTGATACAACGGTTGTGTATCCTACTCACAGTGAGGAGAAGCAAAAAGAGGCAATTAAGTTGCTTTCAGCGTTAATTGTTAAAAATAAAGTGTCTCATATAGCAATAGGAAACGGAACTGCCTCCAGAGAGACAGAGATAATGACGGCTGAGATGCTGAAAAATATGAATGACGTGTCTTATATGGTAGTATCAGAGGCAGGAGCTTCTGTTTATTCAGCCTCAAAGCTGGCGGCTGAAGAATTCCCGCAATTTGATGTTAATTTAAGAAGTGCCGTTTCTATTGCCAGAAGAATGCAGGATCCGCTTGCTGAACTGGTTAAGATTGATCCGAAAGCTATAGGAGTCGGACAGTACCAACACGATATGCCTCAAAAAGAGCTTGGAATGGCTTTGGATGCTGTTGTCGAAGATTGTGTTAACAGTGTCGGAGTTGATTTAAATACAGCTTCTGCGTCGCTTCTGGAACGTGTATCCGGATTGAATTCAACTGTTGCTAAAAATATTGTTGTTTACAGAGAAGAGAACGGAGCCTTCAGTAATCGTAAGGAATTGAAGAAAGTTCCTAAGCTCGGACCTAAAGCTTTTGAACAGTGTGCCGGCTTTTTACGTATTCCCGAAAGTAAGAACATTTTGGATAATACAGGCGTACATCCGGAAAGCTATGAAGCTGTAGGAAAACTATGTGATAAACTCGGATATAAAGGTACGGATATCAGTGCTGACAGTATGAGATTAATCTCACAGAAAGTAACACAGTACGGTGAGGAAAGGCTTGCTTCAGAAATAGGTGTAGGTGTTCCGACTTTGCAGGACATTATAAAGGAACTTCAGAAGCCGGGAAGAGACCCTCGTAACGAGTTGCCGGCACCGATTTTCAGACATGATTTATTGGATATATCAGATCTTAAGGAAGGAATGATATTAACCGGAACCGTGCGTAATGTTATTGATTTCGGTGCTTTTATTGATATCGGAGTACATCAGGACGGTTTAGTTCATATTTCGGAGATAGTTGACAGATATATAAAGCATCCTTCAGAGGTTTTGAGTATAGGTGAAGAGGTAAAGGTAAAAATAATAAGTGTTGATGTCGGTAAAAAGAGAATTGCTTTGTCTATAAAACAGGTGTGATAATGAGAGTTACGGTACTTACAGAAAACATAACGGAGTATGAAGGAATAATTCCTGAACACGGTCTGTCTCTTTATATCGAGACTGAAAAACACAAGATACTGTTTGATTTCGGTCAGACAGATACAATGTTTAAGAATGCATTGAGACTGGGGATAAATTTATCCGATGTGGATACAGCTGTTTTATCGCACGGCCACTATGATCACGGCGGCGGATTGGCTGAGTTTTTGAAAATAAACAATATAGCTTCTGTTTATGTCAACAGAAATGCTTTCGGAGATTACAGACACGGCAACAGATATATAGGACTGAATCAGGAAGTAAAAGAAAGCAGTCGTATTGTGTTTGTTAATGAGGATTATACTATCGATGACGGGGTAACTGTACGTATGCTGCCGCGCTTGATAGTACCGATAGATTCTTCGGGATTAATATATGTCGAGAATATGGAAGAACATCCGGAAATATTCAGTCATGAACAGTATCTTCAGATTATGGAAAACGGTAAGAAGTATTTATTCAGCGGTTGCTCACATAAAGGAATAATCAATATAGTTGATTATTTCAGACCGAATTTTTTTGTGGGCGGATTTCATTTTATGAATATTGACATGAATTCAGAAGAAGAACTTCGTTCACTTGAAAAACATGCAGAGAGTTTGTTGTCCTATGATTGTTCTTATTATACTTGTCATTGTACCGGTACTGAACAGTATAAGCTTATAAAGAACAAAATGCAGGACAAGCTTTCTTACTTGTCCTGCGGTTGTTCATCAGAATTATGATTGCTCTCCTTTGACGTTCTTCTTTTTGTGAGAATGTGCTTTTTCCTCATCTTCATCTGCAACTTTTCCAAGCAGCAGGTTAAGGAAGTTAAGGAGTTTGGCGGTCAGACCGAAGACATTAAATACTTGAATGAGTGTGATAAACACTGTCGGACCGATAAGGAAACCGATAGCTCCCCATATATATACACCGGCAGCCATTGAAATCAACATAATAAGCGGATGCAACTTCATGGATTTACCCAAAATGAGTGGTTCAAGGAATCGACGTAATATTGTCATAAGAGTAATTCCGACTATCAAAATGATTGCAGGAATGTAGTTTCCGTGAAGTACATTGTATATAATAAGCGGAACCATTGTTGCACTTACACCGAGAACCGGAAGGAAGTCAATGAGAGAAGTAATTATTGCAAGAATTGCCGAATACTTTACTCCTGCAAAAAGAAACACAATATAGGCTTCTGCGAAAGTAATAATTAACAGAGCCAGATAACCGCCTAAAACATTAAACAGAGTAATCGAAAGCTCGTTCAGCAGTGACAGAAATTTTTTGCGGAAACTACGATTAGGTACTGCTTTGTAGTACAGACGAAGAATGTTAGGTGTATCCTTGAGAAAATAATAACCGCTTAACATAACACTGATTACCAGGAAAATAGCATAAGGAATGTTACCTATTGCAGAAAATATTTTTGATACAAAACCGGTTATTATATCAGGGAGGTAATTCAATATGCTGGAAACTGCCGAAATGAGACTATCTTCAAAGGAATTAACCATATCCTTGTTAAAGAAAATGTTGTTTTTCTCCGCAAATTCTTCGAGATATGAGAAATTAATGGAAGAATAGTTAAATTCAGTTAAATATGTAGTAAATTGCTTTACTGCATTTATAACCTGGGTGATTGCTGTTATGCTTGCCCAAACAATTCCAATCATCATCAAAATAAGAAGAATCACATATACAATTATGGATACTCTTTTACGTTTTTGAGTATTGTTAACTTCAGGAACAAATCTTTGAGCAATAAGATAACTTGTTTTCGCAAGTAAGAACCCCAGAAGGAACGGTATCATAATCATTACTATTTTTGTAGCGAAGAAGATGGATACTGCAATTACCCCCATAACAAGCAAATATTTTAATATAGATATGACGGTAGCTTTATCCTTGCTGTATTTTTCTGAATCAGTCATAAAAATCCTCCGTTAAAAAGAATGGTCCAAAGAACTATGAAAATAATAACTCCGGTAATTAATGCCGGAAGATAACAAACCAAAGGCATTGAAGGCAGCTCGGAATTTAACTCTTGATTTTTTGCATCAAGATTGTCTGCCATAGAAGAAGTAAAGTACAAATCCTTAAATTCATTCAGATATCTGCGTACCAAAAGAAGTAAAATGCATCCGAAAAACAAAGCCGGCAATGTAGAGTAAATAAATGAATCGTCAACATCCGAAAGAGTCTGAGTTGAATATATATCAATTTCCTGAATAATATCCAATGTCAAAATACTTGTAAGCTTCATAGACAGAAGACACAATACAATACTCCAAGCATTTCCGATTCGATCCCTGAGAATACATAACCAAGCACCGACGAACAGGTAAGAGAAGAAATCAATTGGATTAAGCTGTGCCAAAGCGTAGATACCGGATATCAGAAACAGAGCCCAATAAAAACCTCTGCGTGATATTCTGTCCCACATTATGCCGTAAAGTAATATTGCAACACCGACAGCAGGAATTATGCATCCGGATAATATTTCCGTTGCTCTTGAGAGAAGGGTTGTATCGTCACAGTAATAGAACAATGCGGGAAAAACCATAGGACGTCCGCTCCACAAATGAACATATGCAGATAGATTGTGTATTGTTCTGAAAATCAACGCGAGAGGAATACCTGATACAAAGGCCATAATTAACGGACCTATACCTGTATTGTCTGTCCAAGTATCGCTGTTAATTTTTGTTCCGGAAATAATTGCCGGAAGTATATATGCAAAAACACAGAAAACCGGTGAGAGAAGTGCATATCCAACCAGTGAAGTAGAAGAGAAACTGCTGCTTTTAAGCAATTTAATTAAAACCATAGAGACAAGTATGCCCAAGGAGAAGAGAAAAAAGGTGTAACTCCAGGATATTTGTCCAGGCTTAATAAAGTTCTCCTTAAGTATAGGAAGAACTCCTCTCGGTGCTTTATAGTTTTTTGAATTACTTTGTTTGCTGTCAGTCATATACTATCTCTTTAAGAACAGTTACAATCAGAAAAGCAGATTGAATGATTCAAAAACACCGATAAATCTGATAAGTAAAAGTGGTTCCAATGCAAGAAAAGCAGCACCGCCCAAAGCTATAAAAGGACCGAAAGCCAAATAATCAGGATCATCGGCATAGTGAACGCTGTTCTTGCGCATTTGAATCTCTCTTCTGGTTTTAGAAGGATTTTTACTGTTCTTTATTTCTTTATTTTCTTTTGCTATTCTTACATATTTACGTACTATCAGCGGAATTGAATAAATTGCGCCGACAAATATTGCAATCAGGAATGTAAAGTAAAGACCGTAGCCTCCTACAAGGAAACCTGTTGCTCCTAACAGCTTTACATCGCCCATACCCATGCCGACTGTGCCCATAAAAGTCTCGCAAATGAAGTTGATTAGAAGAAGAACACCTCCGCCTATAACGGCACCAATAACATGATTGAGAACAAAAACATACCAAGGAGCATTAGGAGAAATCCAATAGCTTCCTTCAATGAGATCAGCTGCAATGGATAAAAGACCTACGATTGCTGTATATATTGAGAACTGATCAGGAATAATTCGATTAAGTTTATCCGCAAACATAGTCAAAACAAATACAGGTACTACCAAAATAATTATGCTCAAGTGTATCCATTTGATATCGGCAACAGAATTGAATCCGTTAATTTTAGAGACGGATATGAAGTATGTTACGGAACAGCAAACTCCGGCAATCAGTCCGTGAGGAAAATATTTCATGCGCTTGGATAGTCTGAAGTCAGGGGCTTTGGGATCATAATCATAATCCTGAAGCCAACTTTCCGGAAATTTTCCGAAAAGAAAAGCTGTAAACATACCGATTAATAATCCGAAAACGACTAACAAAATGTAGATAACAGATATATCCATAGAAACCATCCTAATAAACATTGTTAGACAATTATACCACAAATCAGGTAAATAAGAAGTTTGAGACTCGATTTTCGCGTAATAAAATGTTAGGTATTAATGGAGCAAATGACTAATATTATAAGAAAACAAATTGTAAATTTGTTAAGATATACCCTGTTTCAGTTTGACCTATTTGACGATTAATTGTATAAAATATACATTGTATTTTTATCAGGGGGTAACGTCTCAGACGTTTTTATTGTTTATGGCAAATACTAAAATTACAGCAAAAAGCCTTGAAACACAGATTAAATCATATATCAAGGCAGAGACAGGCGGTTCTATAAAAGAGGCATCTGAAAGAGATTATTGGACTGCTTTGGCAAGAAGCATAGTGGAGATTATCTCAGATAACTGGCAGAAGACCAGAGAGAGCTATGATAATGTAAGACAGGCTCATTATTTTTCTGCAGAATTCCTTGAAGGTCGTTCAATGTTAAACAATCTCGTAAATCTCGGTATTTATGATGAAGCAAAAGAGGCAATGGAATCATTTGGAGTCAATTTGACAGACGTCTTGGAGGAAGAGACAGATCCTGCATTGGGTAACGGAGGTCTCGGAAGACTTGCAGCTTGTTTCCTTGATTCTTGTGCAACACTTAATCTTCCGGTTACAGGTTATGGTATTATGTACCGTTACGGTTTGTTCCGTCAGAGTATAGAGAACGGTTTTCAGAAGGAATATCCGGATTCTTGGATGGAAAGGGGCTATCCTTTTATCATCTCTCATTACACTGAGCGTGTAAAAATTCACTATAATGATATGGATGTTTGGGCTTATCCTTGTGATTTGCCTATTACAGGATACGGTACAAAGAATGTTAACCTTTTGCGTTTGTGGAAGGCAGAACCTGCACAGGAGTTTGACTTTAATCTTTTCAATTCACAGCGTTTTGATGATGCTGTTATTCAGCGTAACAGAGTAAATGATATTTGGAGAGTTCTTTATCCTAACGACACTTCTTACGATGGAAAGGTTTTGCGTGTAAGACAGCAATATTTCTTTGTTTCTGCATCACTTCAGGATATAGTAAGAAGATATAAGAAGGTTCATGGAGACGATCTTCATGATTTTGCTAAGTATAATTCTATTCAGCTTAATGATACACATCCTGTAATCGGAATTCCTGAACTTATGAGAATTCTTGTTGATGAGAATGGTGTTCGCTGGGAGGATGCATGGGAAATCGTTAAGGATACTTTCGCATATACCAATCATACAGTAATGCAGGAAGCACTTGAGAAGTGGGATATCTCAATATTCAGATTCCTTTTCCCGCGTATTTTTGAGATTGTAGAAGGAATTAATAATCAATTCCGCGCTCAGATGTATGAGGCCGGTCTTTATACTGATGTTATAGACAGAATGAGTCCTCTTGCTGACGGAAAGGTGCATATGGCATGGCTTGCTGTTTACGGCTCTCATTCTGTTAACGGCGTTGCTGCTCTTCATACTGATATTCTTAAGGCTGATACTCTCAAGGATTGGTATGCAATATATCCTGAGAAGTTCTCTAATAAGACAAACGGTGTTACACCGAGAAGATGGCTTCGTTCTTGTAATCCTGAGCTGTCTGCGCTTATTACGGAGCTTGCAGGAAACGATAATTGGGTAACTGACCTTGATGAACTCAAGAAGATTGAGAAATATAAAGATGACAAAGAAGTAATGAAGCGTCTTCTTGCAATTAAAAAGAATAATAAGCAGAAGTTTGCAGATTATATGAAACAAGCTTATAACATAGAACTTAATACTGATTCCGTGTTTGATGTTCAGATTAAGAGACTCCATGAGTATAAGCGTCAGCTCTTGAATGCTTTATATGCTTTGAATCTCTATGACAGAATTAAGGAAGACCCTTCACTTGATTTACCGCCGGTTACTATTTTGTTCGGTGCTAAGGCGGCTCCGGGATATTTCAGAGCTAAGGCAATAATTAAGTTTATTAATGAGATAGCTAAATTAATTGATAACGATCCTGATATGGAAGGTCGACTTAAGGTTGTATTTATTGAAAATTATAATGTATCCAACGGAGAGAAGATGTTCCCGGCAGCTGATATCTCAGAGCAAATTTCTACGGCAGGACTTGAGGCTTCCGGTACAGGTAACATGAAGTTCATGATGAACGGTGCAGTTACGCTCGGTACACTTGACGGTGCCAATGTTGAGATTGCAGAAGCTGTAGGTGATGATAATATCTATATTTTCGGATGTCGTGCCGGTGATATGGCAGCTACAAAGGCTTACTATAATCCTAAGTGGCAGTATGAGAATATTCCGGGTATAAAGAAGGCTCTTGATCGTTTGATTGACGGTTCATTTAATGATGAGGGAACCGGAATGTTCAGAGATTTGTATAACGGAATTATATACGGTGATAACTGGCAGCCTGGTGATCCGTATTATGTTCTCGGTGATTTTGACGATTACAGAAAGACAAGGGATCGCGTTTATACAGACTATAAAGATGAGATGAAGTGGGCAAAGATGTGCTGGATTAATATCTGTAATTCAGGTCGTTTCTCTTCAGATCGTACCATCTCCGAATATGCTTCAGAGATTTGGAATATTAAGCCTTGTAAAATTAAATAATTAGTACATTGATGTATTAAAAAACATTAACTCGGATTGCGAACGATGCAGTCCGAGTTTTTTTGAGTTTTCCGATATAGTTTATCGGTAAGCGGATTAGTAAGAATGTTTACTTTGCAATCGGAAAAGTTAATGTAGCTTTGAACAAATCTCCATCGATGTCGAGTTTTAAGGTTCCATGCTGAATCTCGGTCAGACTTTGTGCGATTGAAAGTCCCAGACCGTTACCTTCGGTTGTGCTGTTTCTGGATTTATCACCTCGTACAAATCTCTCAAGAAGTTCTTCCGGACTTATGTTGAGTTCTTGCGCGGAGGTGTTCTTAAAGGTAATAATTGCTTTCTTATCAATTGACTTCAATGTAAGATAGACACGTGAACCTTTCAGCGAATACTTGCAGATATTATTCATCAGGTTATCAAAGATTCTCCACATTCTTCGAGGGTCGGCACTAATCATAACCGGTTCGGAAGGACAGTCAGTTACCAAGGTAAGCTCGGAAGCCGCAAGTTTATCTTCGTATTCACCGCTTACTTGCGAGATGAACATTGTGGCATCGCACTCTGCCAGGTTTACGTCTATATTCCCTGTTCCGGCACGGGAAGCTTCCACCAGGTCCTCAATCAACTTTTTTAATTTGTCGGACTGAGTAATAAGTACTTCGGAATATTCTTTGATGGCGGCGGTATCCGTGGAATTACTGTTTACAGATTTGTTTTCTGTGGTCAGATTATCGACTTCCTTATTAATTAAACCGATGTAGTTAATGATTGAAGTGAGCGGAGTTTTAATGTCATGTGAGACATTGGTGATGAGTTCAGTTTTAAGAAGTTCACTTTTCATCTTACTTTGGATGGCCTGTGACATTCCTTCAGAGATGTTATTAAGATTATCAGCACACTCTTTGAAGTCAAAACGAAGGGGAGTGGTATCAACTTTACAGTCGGTGTTGCCTTCTGCAAGTGATTGAGTACCTTTTTTAATCTGATTAAATGAGAAGGTTACACGATAGAGGATAAACAATATAATGAGCTTCTCAATAAACCACATGCATAAGAGGGTATCCGTCTCACCGTTACTTATGAGAATTCCAAAGAGCTCGCAGAAAGAGAGAAAACCGACCAGTAGGGCAATCTTCCAATAGAGATGGATAAGTGAGATTGAATCTGTGAGTTTTATTTTTATACAATGCAAGACTTTGTTTATATAGCGAACGAGTTTGCCGCAGAGTGAGCTTCTGATTAAGGTATGACACTTAAGCTGGATGGCAAGAATAACACAAAGGCAGAGAAGCAGGGCAACTCCCAGGGCTGTACCGAGTGCCATAAACAGAATAAATGCTGAGATGTTTCCTTGTATCTCGAAGTAATCCCAAATCTCGAATATAAATAAGACGATAGTGATTATTCCTGCATTGGCAGCCACGAGCGGAATCTCAAAAGGAATTCGGGCCGGGAAGGATAGTGAAGACTTAACCTGAGAAGGAGAAGAATCTGAAGATTCGGAATCCTTGAAGAATGAAGTATCGTTTCCTACTGCCTTCATAAGAAGAATGAAGGTTATAAGGGCGATAATAAATGCCATAAAGACAATGGCTATTCCATAATACCTTAACAGATACAGATAGTGAATAAATCTGATTGTAGGGGTCAGGAATGAGTGCTGTGTGATATCCGGATTGAATTGTATTTCTACAACGTAGAATTCGGAATTACTGCGATATTTCTCGAGAGCGAGATTATAAACGGATTCACAGGGAATATCAGGTCTCTCGATAATCTCGTCGCTGTAATAACATTCTACGCCATCATCATCAATCTCACTGTGTGACTTCGATACTTCATAGACACTGGTAACGGTTTGAGTAATGCCTTGGATGAATACCTGATTCTCTGAGGATTCGGAGGCAACGATATTTCCTTTACTGTCGTAAATATCGTATGCAAGGTTTAAACGCGAATAATTACTTAAACGTATTCCGAGCAATTCTGAATGGGCGATGTCGTCCATTGTCATACTAATTTGTAAATTAACATAATCGTTAACCAAAGTCTCCTCTGATTTAGTGTAGAAATTCTCAATACCTGCCAATATCATGCAGAATCCGCCTATTGCCGTAACTACTGCCGTCAACGTGCAGACGATTCCCAGGAGAATTATAGAACCGAGACTTTTGTTCTTATGAGTTTTGTTTGTCATAGTGCTTTAATTCCTTTGTCTTTCAATAATGTAGCCTTGTCCGAAAACAACTTTTATGTAACGAGGTTCGGTCGGATTGATTTCAATCTTCTCCCGAATGTGGCGAATATGCACAGCGACAGTATTCTCACCGCCTATGACGGAGTCTTCTTTCCAAATGAGATGATAAATCTCCTTGGGAGAGAATACCCGGTCGGGATTGGAGATCAGGAGCTTTAGGATATCGAATTCCTTGGGGGTCAGAGACACCGGGTTGTCATCTACCTTGAGACTTTTGGAGATGTCATTCAGAACAATTCCGCCGAGTATGTATTCTTCCTGCTTTTTTTGTTCGGTACGACTTCTGCTGATTCGCCTTATTTGAGAATTAACTCGTGCTGCTACCTCCAACGGATTAAATGGCTTCGTCACATAATCATCGGCTCCTGTATTGAGACCGTTGATTATATCGTAGTCCTCACTTTTGGCGGTGAGCATGATAACCGGGACATCACTTATTCTGCGAATCTGCTCAAGGGCTGTGATACCGTCCATGACCGGCATCATAATATCCAAGAGAATGAGATCGATTGAACTTTCGCGCACTGCATTTATGGCTTCGAAGCCATTGCTTGCAGTCAGAAATTCATAGTCCGGGTTATTGAGATAAATCTTGAGGGCGTTGGTAATTGCTGCCTCATCATCGCAAATCAAAATTCTGTACATATTTCCTCCTCGTGTAGCCCAATTATAGAGAAATTCTTTTTAACATGGTGCGCTTAAGTTTTTAAGATTTGTTTAAGGTATAGTATATTGCTTTTATTCGAAAAGATAAATTCACCGAAAAAAAAGTTTTCCTGTAACAAATAAGAGAATATCCTGTTTGACGCGTTTATTGTAAGTATAGGATTTATGTAGTAGAATCATCGCGGAGCATATAAGTTTGGTATGCATATTTTCGAAAAGGGAGAAAAATCAAATGAAGATTAAGAAGTTTATGTCAGTTTTATTGACAGCTGTTTTGGTGTTTATAATGTTGCCGATTTCATCATTGGCAGCAAATGAGAAGCATCCTTTTGTTGTTACTCACAGCGGTATTTTATGGTTCTTTTATGATGATGTTGAGACACCGCCTGATGCTTATGATATACCGAAGCATGTAGGAAAAGATGAAGAAGTGCCGTGGTTTGATATCAAAGATGATATTACTACGGTTGTTTTTGATAAGTCTTTTGCGGATTACAGACCTGTTTCAACAGCGCAATGGTTCTATGGATTAACAAAACTAAATAAGATTAATAATATAGAAAATCTTAATACATCTGATGTTACCGACATGTTTGCGATGTTCTGTGATTGTGAGTCACTTGAATCTATTGATTTATCCGGTTTTGATACCTCAAATGTTACGGATATGGGCAATATGTTTGATAGTTGTAATTCGCTTGAAACTTTGGATGTATCGAGTTTTGATACTTCGAAGGTAACAGATATGAGTTACATGTTTTCTCTGTCGAGTTATTCTTACAGTTATAATAACGGACCGCGGCAATATAGGGGAAATTCATTGGCATCTATTAAGTTTGGTGACAAATGGAATATGTCAAATGTCAAAAATACACGTGGAATGTTCTGTGGATGTTTTAATTTGACAGAACTTGATGTATCTGATTGGGATACGTCTAATGTTACGGATATGGGTGAGATGTTTCAAAGCTGTATCGGACTGAAGACGCTTGATGTGTCGAAGTGGAATACCTCCAATGTTGTAAGCTTCTATAGTACTTTTGATGATTGCCAAAGTCTTGAGTCTGTTTGTGTATCTGATTGGGTTACTCACAACACAACAGAAGTAAATTTTATGTTTGAGAACTGTATGAGTTTAAAAGAGATTGATGTAACAGGTTGGGATACATCAAATATAGAGTTTCTTAATACTTTGTTTTTAGGTTGTTCTCAATTGACTTCTTTGGATTTAACGAGCTTTGATGTCTCCAATATTAAATACTTGAACGGTTTATTTGAAAATTGTACCAACCTGAAGACGATTTATGTCGACGAATCATGGGAACTCTCAGAGTACGGTAAATTTGGACCCGGAACAGGAAAGGATATGTTCAGAGGTTGTTTTAATCTGGTCGGAGGAGCCGGTACTAAATATGATGATTCTTTTTATGGAAATTCAAGCGGACAGGTTTTCGATCGTAAATTTGCCGTGATTGACGGCGGACCTGAGAATCCCGGATTACTGACTTTGGCTTGTCATTTATTCTTTGAAGGCGGTGAAGGCGCAGAAGGAAAGGCGCCGAAAGCTGTTTTTGTTTTACCTGGCGATACAGCTCAGTTACCTTCTAATTCCTTCTCGAAAGACGGTTACAAATTTATTGGCTGGTCGGATGGAACAAAGACTTATTCTGAAGGTGATTCATATACAATCGAATCATCAAATGTTACATTTAAGGCGCAGTGGGAGAAGCTTCCTGATGAACCTGCACCAAGCGTTAATCCGACACCTACGACTTCGGTAAATCCTGTTACTCCGACAACACCTGCTCCGACAAAGGCCCCTGAACTGGATGTTGGAGATTTTGTGGATCGTTGTTATGAGGTGGCTCTCGGACGTGATGCTGATGATGAAGGTTTTGATTATTGGACAGATGCTCTTACAAACGGTCAGGCATGCGGCGCGCAGGTAGGCTACGGTTTTATTTTCAGCTCTGAGTACATAATGAAAGATAATTCAAATGAGCAGTATGTAAAGGATTTATATACGATGTTCTTTGACAGAGAACCTGATGAGGCCGGATTTAACTATTGGACAGAACAGTTAAAAAACGGTACTGCAACTCGTGAAGAGGTGTTTGCCGGTTTTGCAAACTCTGTAGAGTTCTATGATCTTTGTTTAAAATACGGCGTGGCAGCAGGTTATTATTTGGTTGGAGTACCGAACGACCGGCAGGGTGGAATAAACAGCTTTGTTGCACGTATGTATGAAGTATGTCTCGGACGACTCCCTGATCAGGGTGGTCAGGCAGGCTGGGTATTAAAGCTTCATTCCGGTGAAGTAACCGGTTCAACCTGCGCATACGGATTTGTTTTCAGCCCTGAATTTATGGGCCTTGGCTTGAATAATACTGATTATGTAGAGCATATGTATCGCGCATTCTTCGGTCGTGAGGCTGATGAAGAAGGTTTGGCATACTGGGTTGATAAGCTTAATGCAGGAACAGCAGATTATACCGGTATCTTTAACGGTTTCTCATGTTCGGCTGAATTTGTTAATCTATGTGCCGGTTATGGTATTCAGGTATAAAAGACATTAAATACTTATTATATTTACTTCGGGTCTTGCACCGAGCCTGAGAGGAAGAAGTACACAACCGATTCCTCTGGAAATGAAAATCTTTTTACCGTTTACTTCGTGAAGACCGGCGTAGATACCATGGTTTTTGGCAATCCGGTCCTTGCGAAGCACGGTGAATTCGATTTTAAAAGGTGTTCTTATTTGGCCTCCGTGAATGTGGCCTGACAAAATAAGTTTATTATTTTTGAATGCTTCGTCCGGTGCGAATAAGGCATAGTCAGGATTATGCACAACGATGATATCCGATTCTTCATTCGGCATATCCCATATGCGGTTCACTTTGCCTGAATCGCGAATACCGCAAATCCGATAAAGCTTACCTTCTTTGTTAATACAAACGGAATTACCGTCAAGCAGCTTAAAACCACATTCTTCTAAGTCGTCTGAAGAGAGCTCTGTTGCTTTATCATGATTACCGGTTACGCCGATAAACGGAATATTGAGTTCATCGCAGGTGATTTTAATTTTTTGCATGAAATCACGGGCTTTGCTTAAATCACTTTTTTTATTTATCAAATCTCCTCCGAAAATCACAACATCCGGCTTCTGATTGTAAATAGAATCGGTTATTTTCTTTACCGGTATAAAACAAAAACTCATATGAAGGTCACTGAAAAATAAGATTTTGAGAGAAGATTTGTTGTTGCCGTTGATACTGTTCTCAGTTACTTTGAGCCAATGAGGCTCAATAACAGCTGCTGTCGCCAGACATATAATAAATGCTGCAATTGCAATCAAAATGTATTTCATCAGTTAATACCCTTTTTCGAGAATAAATTAGATTTAATATACCATATTTTATGTTATAATCGAAAAGTATTATTTTAAGAGGCACGGAGGAATTGTTTTTATGCCAAAAACAGAGATTAAATCAGAGATTGTTAAGACTATAGGTACTCTTGCCAGTAATAAAACCGGCTGGAATCGTGAAGTTAATATAGTTCGCTGGAATGAAGGTAAGGCTAAATTGGATATCCGTGACTGGGGCCCTAATCATGAACGTGTAGGTAAAGGAATCTCATTAAGCAGTGAGGAAGTAGCAGTTCTCAAGGAGTTACTTGCTGATTACGATCCTTATGAGTGCGAAGAGTAATTATAGATGAGAAGCGAAGAGCGATCCGGAATAGTTTTTTTATTTGTTTTGTTTTTGTGGGGGACTCCTGTTACGGAGCCCTTCCGTGTTTTTGCAGAATATCTGAGTGAATTCCTGTTTTATTGCTGTGGTAAGGTTAAGCTTGCTGAAGATGGGATTCCGGCAAATATTTTGAATTTTGTTTTTTTGTGTATTATCGGAGTATTGCTTTTGGTGTTATCAAAAACTCGGTTTGTTACGGCTATACCTTTGATATCACTGCAACTGACAATAATTGTTATGATTGCGGATATTTTGAGAGATTATATATTTGATGTAAAGAAGATGGCGATTTATTTGGTTCTCCTTCTTGCAGTATCTTTGATTTTTGTTTTACGTAAAGAGAAATTTTTGATTTGGACGGCAGATTTGTATATATTTTCCATACCTGTTTTTCTCCTGTGCGGTTTACTTTTGAAGAATTTCAAGGCTTTGAATTTTATCGCAGGGAAGCAAACCGTATCGTATGCGGATCGTTTTGACGGTATTTTCGGAATAAATGGAATTTTATGGGGAATATTCTGGCTGATACTGGTTTTTCTTCCTCTTATTTATAATATTCCGGGACGAAGAAAATAGAAGGCAGAAAGTATAACTGAGGTGACTTATGGCTGATAATGTTGAGCAATTAAGTTTATTCGGTGAAGAGATGAATGTTAATAATGACGACAGTCTCAAAACCGAATATTTAGAACTAATAGAAACACTGAATTATCACTGTGAACGATACTATAATCAGGATGAAGCTGAAATATCCGATTATGAGTATGATCAGCTTAATCTCAAATTAAAGAAAATAGAATCTGATCACCCTGATTGGATTACGGATAATTCACCTTCAAGAAGAGTCGGTTGGAAAGCAGAGAAGGGAATTCAGATTCAGCACGATGTTCCTATGTTAAGTCTTCAGGATGTTTTTTCCAAGGAAGAAGTGGAGGAATTTGTCAATAAAGTCAGGGATGCCTACGATAATAATGTGGAATTTCTTGTTGAGACAAAGATTGACGGACTGTCAATGGCACTGAGGTATGAGAACGGTAAGCTTACCAAAGCTATCACAAGAGGTGACGGTCAGATTGGTGAAGATGTAACCTTAAACGCACGTAAGATATCAGATGTAAAAGCTGAATTATCTTTTATGCCGCCTGAATATCTCGAGATACGCGGTGAAGTGTATATGACGCGAGAAGCATTTGCCAAGGTAAATGAAGAACAGGAGTTGCTCGGCAAAAAGATATTTGCGAATCCTCGCAATTGCGCTGCGGGCACTTTGCGTCAGATAGATACCAGAATTACGCAAAAAAGAGATTTGTCCTTGTTTATTTTTAATATTCAGGATGTCAATGGGATGGATATAAAGCTCCATTCCGATGGTTACGATTTCCTCAAAAGGAACGGTATTAAAGTTATTGAACATTCATATAAGTGCAGTACATTTGAAGAGGTTTGGGATAAAATCTCTAAAATCGGTGATTTGCGCGGTGAATTACCGTATGATATAGACGGTGCCGTAGTCAAGATTAACAATCTTGACTATCGTAATGATCTCGGAAGTACAATTAAGTTTCCGCGTTGGGCAGTTGCTTACAAATATCCGCCTGAGGAGAAGGAAACTAAGCTTCTTGATATTGAACTTGGTGTAGGAAGAACGGGTAAGGTAACTCCTGTTGCTGTATTTGAACCGATCAGATTGTGCGGAACAACAGTAACCAGAGCTACACTTCATAATCAGGCTTTCATAGATGAACTGGATATCGGTGTAGGTGATACACTTCTGGTATATAAATCAGGTGAGATTATTCCGAAGATTAAAAGTGTTAATAAAGATTTGAGACCTGCGGGATGGATGAGGTACAGCATACCTGATATTTGTCCTTCATGCGGTCAGCCTCTGTTTAAATCGGAAGAAGAGGTTGATATAAGGTGTATTAATCCTAATTGTCCATCAACTCTTGTAAATCATTTGATTAATTTTGTATCCCGGGATGCCATGGATGTAAAGGGATTCGGAGAAGAATTGATAAAAGCTCTTGTAGATAACAGTTTTATAAATGATGTTGCAGATATTTATTGTTTGAAAGAAAGACGTGATGAGCTGATAGAGAAGAAGCTTCTGGGATTAGCTAAGAATACGGATAAGATTCTTGACAGTATTGAGAATACAAAAAGTAATCATCCGTCTAAGCTTCTTACCGGACTCGGTATACCTAATGTCGGTAAAGCTACTGCGAAGGAACTTATTGCACATTTCGGTTCCTTAGACGGCGTCATTAATGCAAGTGTTGACGATTTAACGGCTGTCGGAGATATAGGTTTGATATCGGCCAATGATATAGTTCGCTTTTTTGAGAATGAGACCAATATAAATATTTGTGACAGACTTCGTTCTGCAGGCGTTAACTTTGAAGCAGCTTCGCAGGAACTTGATTCAAGTGCACTTGCCGATATGACTTTCTGTATTACGGGTACGCTTCCGAGCATGGGACGTAACGAAGCTACGGAACTTATAGAGAAGAACGGTGGTAAGGTTGTAGGTTCGGTATCCAAAAAGACTATGTATCTGCTTGCGGGAGAGAACGCAGGAAGCAAACTGGTTAAGGCGAATGAGCTCGGAATAAAGATTATCAGCGAGGAAGAGCTTTTGTCTATGATTCAAAATTAGTTTTAAATACCGTTATAGTGTTATAATTATTTCAGTATTCTTTTGGAGGTGCATTATGCGTGATGCAATATTGAAGTCACAGATTCGTTCCAGTATAAGAGAGCAGCGTTCGTTGTTATCTTCAGAACAGATTGATGAAGGAAAAGAGATACTTAAAGAGAATTTCATGTCTCGTGAGCTTGATTCTGAATTACGAAGCATTATTTCTTCGGCTAAATGTGTTGCATTATATAAGGCTGTAAACGGTGAACTTTCATGTGACGGCGTAACCGAATATCTTATGAGTCTTAATAAAACCGTTTGTTTTCCGAGAGTAAAAGGAGACAGCATGGATTTTTATGAGATTAAGGATATGAATTTGGACTTCTCGACAGGTGCATATAGTATTCCTGAACCTCGAAAGGAGATGCGCAAAATTCAGCCTGAAGATATTGATTTGATGATTGTTCCGGCTGTTGCATTTACTGATGACGGTATCAGATTGGGACAGGGCGGCGGATATTATGATCGTTTTCTGAATGCACTTGCTGCTAAGAATAAAGCACCTTATACTATCGGTGTTTGTTATGATTTCCAAATGTATTCCGCTTTACCGGTTGAGAAACATGATTATGCTGTAGATTGCGTTTTGTGTGTATGTGTTACGGATACCATAGAAGACGATACTGAAGAAGATTTTACAGAGAAAGAAGAGTAAAAGAGAATGAAGTATTTTATAGCTAATCTGTCTGCTCATAGTATACTTTTAATATTTCTGATAGTTTTCTTGATTTTTTTCTCTAATCATAATCGTAAACGTAAGAACAGATGGGCATTTTCATATCTGATACCTGTTGTTTTATCAATAGGTATAGTTGTTTATATCGGATTAATTGTTGCGCCTCGATTCTGTGATATTACTGATGTGTTAAGTCAAAATTATCAATCTTATACAGGGACTTTGGAAAAAAAAGCATTTTTGAACAATTATATTATTGTTGACGGAAAAAGATATTATTATAATCCTTTGCATGAAATACCTAATGAAGGTGAGAATGTCAGAGTTTTATATACTCATAATTCTAATTTTGCGATGAGCGTTGAACAGGCACCTGTTGTTGAAATAGATGATAATTCTGAGGTTAAAGAGTAAACAGTCTTCTTTATAAAGTTCACCCGTTACGATGCTTGCGCAGGTGAATTTTATTGAATTGACATATTGTCGATTTATTTGCGAGAATCCCTTGAATAAGGGATTCTTTTTGGTGATTTGTTTGTTGGCTTGTTCTATATCTCCAATGTTTCAATCAACGAAAATTACAATTGTTGTTTCAACTTCCGTATTTTGCCTCCTCAAAATCTTCTGTTATGTTTTTGCATGCAATATAATAAATTCAGAAGGGTTTAGAATGCTGCTGAGGTGATGTGGAAATGAGCAAGAATTCAAGTATACGAAGTAATATTATAGTTGTATGCGACGATCAGAGCATACTTGACCGAGTTAACGGTTTGTTGTGCCGCGACGGTATCGTAAGTTTAAGTGATGTTGAAGGTAAGACACAATATTTGATTGATGCACGCAACAAGCGGGAATTGAGTGCAAATAAACTTGATTCATTCATAGACAGTGTAAGCAGCTGTGATATTCAACTCAAGGCAATTATAGAAGAAGTACTTATAGAGTTCGGTTTTAATTTTGCGTTAATAGGGACACGAATATATGCTGATTTAATTCGTGATACCGTAATTGATATGGATTTCTCAAAAAACATGCAGCAATATTATTCAGTTGTTTCAGAGCATTACGGAATGTCAGTTTTACAGGTTGAACGAAATGTGCGTTATGCAATAAGCAAAAGTCGATTGCCTAATTGGGCACAATTGAAAATGTATATTTCAGAAGAGAGTTATAATCGTGTACTTCTTTCAAAGCATAAGTCCAAAAATCTTCATGTAATCAGAATTCTTGCACAAATTGCTTTGGACAGATATATTAGGCAATCGACAAAATAAGTTTCTTGGTGTATGCTTATTAGGTTAAATATGAAACTATCGGAGGTGTATATATTATGGTAGTAACAAAGGATACTATTGTCGGTGACATTATCATGGCTGATGAGGGAGTTGCTCCTATTTTGATGTCAGCAGGTCTTCATTGCCTTGGTTGTGCTTTAGCTTCAGGTGAGACAATTGAGGAAGCTTGTCAGGTTCATTCTATGGATTGCGATGCACTTATTGATGATTTGAATAACTATTTTCAGTCTATCGGCTGATTTGCATTCTGCATGAAGTGAATACGATTTTCAGTAAACGACTTTCTGTTTAAAAGGAAGTCGTTTTTGATGTTTTCGGATAATAAGAAAGAACTGCCTCTATAAAAACAAGACAGTCCTTTCATCCTTTAGGGAGGGGTAATAATCTGATTAAGAATTTTCACTAAGTTCATCTTCAATCGCATCTTCGTCAATATACGGATTGAAAATAATCTTAAATGTAGTGCCCACATTGACTTCACTTTCTACTACAATCTCTGCATTGTGCTTGTCGGCTATGAGCTTAACAATAGCAAGACCTAATCCGGTTCCTTTAATATTTACGCCGGAATTCTTTGCCCTGTAAAACCTGTCGAAAATGTGACTGACATCTTCAGCCGGTATTCCGATACCGTTATCAGATACCTCTACTACTATTTTATCTGAAGAGTTGTAGTAGGTTCTGTAAGCTTTAACATGTATTGAACCTTTATCTCTGGTGTAATGAATAGCATTTGATATAAGATTCTCGAATATTCTGACTAACTTATTAGGATCGGCCTCAACCATCAGCAAATCTTTATCAGGTATAAACAAATCCATTTTTTTCCCGTGAAGTGTAACGTCAGCATCGTACATGTAGTATGTTTCTTCAAGCATTTGAGCAATAGATATCGGCATCATCTTAAATGAGATACTTCCTGATTGGAGCTTTGTTACTTCAATAATATCTGCAATAAGGCGTTCCATTTGATTTGTTCTCTTCATGATATTGTCAGCATAAGATCTGGCTTGCTCATCACTTATGTTTTCTCTGTTGGTAAGTAGCAATTGAGCATAACCTTTAATTGCCGTAATAGGTGTCTTAAGGTCGTGAGAGATATTGGACATAACATTTTTACGAGCAAGCTCATTCTCGATAAGCTGAGCATTGGTATCAAGTAATTCCTTATTTGTTTTACTTAATTGTTCTGTTTTGATTTCAACCAGTGATTGCAGATTCTGTGAGGTTATAGCGAGTTCGCGGAACTGAATTACGTAATATACAACAAATATGAGTTGCATTGAGACAAGGGATATAGCAAAGTAAACCGAGTAAACAGGAATATAATAAATGTACATATTGCTTACTGTCATGTAAAGATATACAAAACACATTGATGTCGATGTAAACATTCCCATTACGGCGTTTTTCTCATTGCTTGAACATTTGTAAATTGCATAGATTGTTTTTATCAAACCTAAAAGTGAAATAATAATCAAGAATACAGTAATCGAAGTGAAATCTGAGTAACTGGATAATTTGGAAGGCTTTATCTCTTGAGGGAGAATGAGAAACAAACCGACCATAGCTATAAATATGCTGTCATGCCATCTTACAAGCGGAGAAAGATTCTGTGTCATATATGAGAATATGGAAGAAGTAAAAGCATAAGACAGAATCCCATGAAATGTCAATAACATGAAGAGTATATAATTACGCATGTGAGTGTCAAGACAGAAATACCTGTTATCTACACAAATATATAAAAGCATTACTAAGGATACGAATACAAAGAGAACCATTTTTGATTTGTATCGGAAGGTGAAGGAGAGGATTACTGCTCCTACAATAGAAAGTATAAAAATTGCCAATTCAAAGAAGAACCATGCATTTTTTAGAACGGAAAACCTGTTGTTGGATACAAAATTACCAATTGCAGGATAAGAGGTTAAGCCACACTTTTTTATATTACTGTCAGAGTAGACAACTATCATTAATTCTAAGTTTTCCGAAGTTTTACTGTTAAAATCAATATTTAAATCTCCGCCGGTAAAATCAAAAAGCGGATGCTTTTTAGCAGAATCATAACCAATCTTTCCTATTGGTTCACCGTTTACATAAACAATGCCAAGTCCGTCAATTGCGGGAATGTTGATATATAGGGAATTGTTTGACTGATTAGAAATCATATTGATAATATATGTTGCAGTTTTTAATTTGTCGAGATTGACCGAACCTACGGCGAAAGCATCTCTACCTAAGTCTTTCCAACCTTCTGAACTAATACTGACATTCTCATAATGCGGAAAATCCAAATAACTGTTTACTTTTTCTTTTGCTTCATTATAAAAATCTGTGTATTCCTTGTTCGGAACAAAAATCCAGTGATCAGCAAGATAGACTTCATTCTTGTCATTGAAATCAACATTTTTCAAACTTACTGAATTGGTAGAAGCAACAAATGGGAGGTCAGAAGGTTTCCTGACATTATAATTTGTTATTAGAAAACCTACCAGAATATAAACCGAAACCAAAACAAGTATTCCTACCAGTTGTTTTGTCATTGAAGAATATGAAAGATCGATTTTGTTTTTATTGCTGATTTCCATATGTCGCCTCTGTTTGAATTGATATCTTAATTATACATAAAAAAAATCTCCACGAACCGAAGTTCATGGAGAATTAAATAAATTTTACAAAATGTTAAATATTATTAATCATCTGTGAGAAGACTGCTCTTAACAGGCGGATATGCGAAAGAATAACCGATACCCCATTCTGTTTTTACGAATGTAATTTCCGGTGCAATCTTTTCCATCTTCTTACGGAGATATGAGATGTTAACCATTACAAGATGGTTATCACATTCTTCATTCTCACCCCAAACGTGCTTAAAAATACGCTTGAAAGGAACGATAACGTTCGGTGTCTCTGAAAGAAGTCTTAATATATCAAACTCACGATTTGTAAGATGAACAACCTCATCTTTGAGAGTGACCTCACGAGTTTTTATATTAATCTTAAGAGGAGGGAACTCAACCAAGAAACCTTCACTCATGAGATTACGTTTAATATGAGCGTTAATTCTCAAATGTAATTCTTCAAGAGCAAATGGCTTGGTAATGTAATCATCAGCACCTGCTTTAAAACCGGCTATTCTGTCATCTAAATCTTCCAGAGCAGTTAAGAAAATGATAGGTGCTTTAGTGTACTGCTGAAGCTTTGGTGTAAACTCAAAGGCATTACCATCCGGAAGCATAACATCAAGAACGATACAATCAAAACTGTGAATCTGAACACGTTCTATAGCTTGTTCCATTGTTGTAGCTACCAAAATCTCATAGCCCTTGGATGCCAAATAATCTTTGTTGACATTAAGTATATCAACATCATCATCAACCAAAAGTACTTTGTATTGTGCCATATAGATTCTCCTTTCGTTTAAAAATTGTTAAGGTAAAGTTTTTATTACTTTTATGGGTTCATTATAGATTTATGTTTTAGGTTGTTCAAGCGTTTTTACAATTCATTAACAAAAAGATTTTATTATGTAAATAGTTGAATTGCTTAGTTAATAACTTATTGTTTTACAACCGTAAATTAATTTAGATATTAAACAAATATTATGTTATTCTTTTCTCTATAATGCTTGATGTTTTTTGGAATAATTTATGCGATTTTATCCCATTTGATTGTATAGAGAAAACCTTATATGATTTTTTTGTACAAATTAGAGAAATTACTGAAAAAGCATAAATTGTCAAATGAATTTATCGATAATTTTGGCTCTTCAGAACACGTAATAAGAACTTTTGTTTGCAAAAAGAGGCGCGAATTATTATAATAATTTTATGGACAGATGTATTCTTCATGTAGATCAAAATTGCTATTTTGCTTCAGTAGAAATGATAGACCATCCGGAGTACAGAAATGTACCGATGGCCGTTGTAGGTGATGCATCACAAAGACACGGAATTGTCTTGGCAAAAAATCAACTTGCTTCCAAGGCGGGTGTTAAAACTGCAGAGGCAATCTGGCAGGCAGAACGTAAGTGCCCGAACCTTGTAACCGTACTTGCAAATCACGACAAATACATAATGTATTCCAATATGTTGCGTGACATGTATGAAGAATATACCGATCAGGTTGAGCCGTTCGGCTTGGATGAGTGTTGGCTTGATATTACTGATTCGCTTATGGGAAGGACTTCAGAAGAAGTTGCGGAAGAGATAAGATGGCGTGTAAAACACGAATTTAATCTTACCTGTTCGATAGGTGTCAGTTTTAATAAGATTTTCGCTAAGCTTGGATCTGATTATAAAAAGCCTGATGCTGTTACTGTAATAAGAAGAGATAATTTCAAGGATATAGTGTGGCCTCTCCCTGTTGACGATTTGCTTTTTGTAGGACGTAATACCGGTGAGAGACTTCGTAAGGTGAATATAAAAACTATAGGAGATTTAGCTAACTCAGACAGGAACTTTATAAGTAACTATATGGGTAAAAACGGTGACGGCTTGTGGCTTTATGCTAACGGCTTGGATGAATCACCTGTTAAAAGCATAAATTTCTCCCGTGAGATAAAATCAATAGGTAATTCGTGTACTACTCCCGTGGATATGGTTAATTTAAGAGAAGTATCGGGTACATTTAAGGAATTATCCGAACAGGTTGCGAGACGTCTGCGTAAGAAACATCTTCTCGGTTCTTCGGTACAGATTACTGTTCGTGACAGTAAATTGAATATATTTGAGAGACAGAGAAGCTTATTTGAACCGACAAATAACGGAAAGGTTATTTTTGATACGGCGATGGAGCTTTTCACTGAATCATGTGAATCAAATTTTGCGCTGCGGAGTATCGGTGTTCGTACAACAAAATTAATTCCGGATGATTCTTTATTACAAGTGTCCATTTTCGATGAGGGGATGCAGAAGAAGGCAAAGAACAGCAAAGTGAACGACATCGTCGATAAAATTAATAATCTTTACGGAAAGGGAAGCGTACGCACTTTGGGTGAACTAAATTCCGTTGAATACAGTGAGGAACGAAGTGATGAGAATAAATAGTGCCAATTCGTATTTTAAACAGGTTTTCGGAACTAAGATATACAAAGTCGGAATAAGTCTTGATGTTACCTGTCCGAATCGTGACGGAAAGGTAGGGACAGGCGGTTGCAGCTTTTGTTCTGTCGGCGGTTCCGGAGAGTTCAGTGAAGATAAATCTTTAAGCATAGCAGAACAGTTGGAACGGGGGATAGCAGGTCTTAAGAGAAAGTGTGGCGAAGAAGTAAGATATATTGCGTATTTTCAAAGCTTTACAAATACTTATTGCGCTCCTGATTATCTTAAAGCTGCACTTGAACAGGCGATGATGCATCCTAAGATAGTAGGCGTATCAATTGCAACAAGGCCTGATTGCTTGCCTGCTTCAATAATGAGTGTATTGGAAAGCTTCGTTAAAAAATACAGTGATGACAAGCCGAGGCTTTTTGTGGAACTCGGTCTTCAGACTTCTGATGATAAGACTGCTGAGAGCTTTAATCGCGGATATAAGACTTGTGTTTATGATGAAGCTGTATTAAAGCTACACCGAATAGGCGCAAACGTGATTACTCATGTAATCTTCGGTTTGCCTGAAGAGACAAAGGATATTATGATGAGTACTGTCAGGCATGTGTGCGAAGCGGGTACCGACGGTATTAAATTTACCTGCCTTTATATTCTTAAGGATACTGAATATGGGAAGCTGTGGGAACAGGGAAAGATAAGTGTCCTTGATATGGAGGATTATTTTAATCTCATATCAGATGCGCTTCAAATTATGGATAGTAATATAGTAGTTCATCGTCTTACGGGAGACGGTCCCAAGAGAATTCTTCTGGCACCGGAATGGACAAAAAATAAGCGTAATGTTGTAAACTATATAAATAAGAGATTTTATCTTTGATATTGTAACCTTTCTATACTATACAAATAAGGAGGCTGATTATGAAGAAATACATACAGGAATTTATGGCTGCGGCAGACAGATATATAACTTGTGATATGAAGAAGTCAACTCTCAGAGAGAAGGAAGAATATCTTACTGAATTTACTCAAAAACTTACTTTTTATATGCATGAGAGATTGATTCATCTTATTGTTACTGTTTTGTTTGCACTTATGGAGATACTTGCTGTTACGACTTTTGCTGTAAATCCCAATAATACTTCTCTTGTCTTAGGCATAATGTTTCTGATTTTATTGGTACCTTATGTAATGCATTATTATTTTCTTGAGAACAGCGTTCAGGAAATGTATAAAATGCGCGATAAGATAGTTGAAAGCATTAAACGAGACAAAAAATCTTCGGCAGTAAAGGATACAACCGAAGATTTGGATAGTTTTGATTCACTTGAGATTTAAAGACATTTATATTTGTTCGGTTCTGTTTATCAGTTGGACGAGTTAGCTGCTTCTCGGTCTTTAATCATGTGCTGAAGTGTTACTAAAATGGTAACTACAATAGGAGTAAATTCAGGCTCATAAATATCAATACAGTATTTATCGTGTATAGAAAGCATTTTCTGACTGATTACTGCAACAATCTTATCGTTTTCGTCAAGAATCTCAAAATTAAGTCCCCATACATTTCCGTTAAGCTTCCAACCCAAGCCTACAATATTAGTTACGTCCTTATATACATGTAATAATTCATTTGAAAGCTCGAATTTTCTACCGTCTGCCATCTCGATAAAATGGCGTTCGTGAAGTGAGAGAACTTTTCTCTCTATGTGAGAGACTTTATTGCCTTCTGCATCTTCTATATCAGTTTTATCATGAAGCGAGATAACCTTGGATACAGAACGGTATACTGTTTTTTCAGAAGCATCGGTAATATCGATATGATGACGGAGAGATAAAATTTTTGTTGAAGTAAACAGGGAAAGAGCCGGTTCGCCGTATTTCATAACATTAACGGCATTTGCCTGTTCTCCCGCCTCTCTGTATCTTAAATGTTTTGAAAATGAACCCATAACTTTTCTCCTTTGTTTGAAAAAATATATATTACAATTATCTTCGATAATAAATAAAAAACTAACGGAGTAAACCGTTAGTCATCAAAAAGCTCAGTACTGAAATATCTTTCGCCGGTATCCGGAAGAACGGTAACAACAGTTTTTCCTTTGCCTAATTCTTTAGCAAGTTTAAGTGCGGCTGTTACGTTTGTTCCGCTTGATATACCGCAAAGAATGCCTTCCTCACGGATAAGACGCTTAGTAGTATTTATCGCTTCATCATCAGTTACGATGACTACATTCTCATAGATATTAACATCAAGGTTATCAGGGATAAGACCGTCACCGATACCCATCTGAAGGTGAGTACCTATGCTTCCGCCTGAGAGAATGGCTGCATTTTGAGGTTCTGCAACCCAAATTTTAATGTCAGGATTCTCAGCTTTAAGTGCGTTTCCGATTCCGCTTAAGGTACCGCCGGTACCGAAGCCTGAGCAGAAACCGTGAATAGGACCGTTTACATCACGAAGAATCTCAATTGCCGTGTGATTCTTGTGGACCTGAGGATTGTCAGGATTGGTAAACTGTTGAGGAACCCAAACATTTGAATCTTCTTCAGCCATCTTAAGAGCTGTCTGAAGACATTCATCTATACATTTTCCGATATCACCGTCATCGTGAATCAAAACAAGTTCAGCGCCGTAAGCTTTGATAAGCTTTCTTCGCTCTGCACTTACTGAATCAGGCATAATAATTCTGACGCGATAACCGCGTACGGCACCTACTAAAGCAAGACCGATACCCTGATTACCTGATGTAGGTTCAACTATAATCGTATCATGCGTGATAGTACCGCGTTTCTCAGCTTCTATAATCATATTGTAAGCAGTACGTGTTTTAATGGAACCGCCAATATTAATACCTTCGTACTTTACAAGGATATCAGCATATCCTTCAGGTACGATGTGTGACAGCTTTATAAGGGGAGTATTTCCCATTGCTTCAAGAACATCATTAAAAATCAAAATCGGCCTCCCAAAGAACCTATTAAAAATGCTTTGCTATTATAATACTTTTTCTTATATAAAAGCAATCAATAATTTCACTTGGTCATTTTATAGTAATTGTTGAATTGACATTTAATGTTACCGTTATAAACTTTAGTGCGCTTATCAGCTTTAAAGCCTGTTTGAACCTCGAAAGAATCGTCAGGAGTAATTACACTTAAGCGTACACCCTTGCGGCAATGTCCGAACTTATCAAGATAAGTATAGGCAATTGATTTATAAATCTTGAATGCTTCTGCTTCGGTAAGAAGTCGTCCTCCGTAAGGGGGATTTGTAATAATAAGTTGTCTGTCAAACCCCGTTTTCTCAGCAAGACGAGCAGGTGTCTGAGTTTTAAAATCAGCAACCTCAAGACGAATGAATTTGTCAAGACCGGCATTCATTACGTTTTTACGTGCATTTGCAACAGCTGTAGGGTCTATGTCGGAACCCCAGTAAAAGCAATCATCAAGCTCCGATAAATCTTCTTCATCGAGAGCTTCTTCAAGCGCATTCATATAAACATCTTTTCCTATATACGGTAAATTCTCATAGGCAAAGTGTCTTTTCTTTCCCGGTGCAATATTAAGTGCAAGCATTGCAG
>JAZLGO010000008.1:0-10065 GCA_045616305.1 Saccharofermentans sp.
GATGCGCGAGGCCTTAAACATAAGGCCTTATGATTTTATACAGAACGACTTCTTTTTTTGAAGAAGGCTCGGGATTTACCGTGAATCTGAGCCACAAACCACCCGGATTCACGGTAAACGGCCGTTTTTTCACTTCACAGTGACTGAAAACAGGTTTTTCAGTGATTCTAGACTGCTTGTCGCCCACGATTGCCCCCACGATTGCCCCCACGATTCCTCCCACGATTGTGCTCCCACGATTGCCCCCCCCACGATTGCCGTCCAGATGTCACAAGTTCCCGTGAAGAATATAGTTTTCGTATTTTTTCCCAAGAACGTTTTTTTGATTTATAATATCCTTGTTACAGTTATGATTTCGGAGGACTTGAATATGGGATTAACAGCAAATACAGACGAGATAACACGCGATTATTTTAATTCGATTATGATTACTCCGCGATATCTTACGGATGATTCTTCAGAACTTCCCGATACAAGCATCAGTTTGTGGGGACATGAATATAAAACACCGATAATGACGGCTGCATTGTCGCATCTTCATAATATCTGCGAGAACGGAATGCGTGAATTTGCGGTCGGAGCCAAGAAGGCAGGAGCACTTCATTTTGTCGGAATGTGTGAGGAGGATGAACTCGATGATATTTTATCCGGCGGTGCTGATACTGTAAAAATAGTAAAGCCGCATGCCGATGAACAAGTAATATACGATAAGCTTAAGCATGCGATTGACGGCGGTTGTGTTGCTGTCGGAATGGATATAGATCATGCTGTATCTTCAGCGGGAACCTACGATAATGTTTTCGGTCTTCCTATGCTTCCGAAGACAACAGCACAGATTGCTTCATATGTTAAGGCCTGCGGCAATATTCCGTTTATTGTAAAAGGTGTTTTGAGCGCTTCGGATGCATATAAGTCAGTCGAAGCCGGAGCCTCTGCAGTTTTGGTATCACATCATCACGCTATGATGAATTCAATGACACCTCCGCTTTTTATGCTTCCCGAAATTGTTGAAGCTGTTAACGGCAAAGCCAAAATTATTGTCGATTGCGGATTCGAGAGCGGAATGGATGCCTTTAAGGCATTGGCGCTCGGCGCAGACGGCGTTTGTGTAGGTCGTAATCTTATGGGACCTCTTAAAGAAGGCAGTGCGGGTGTAAGCAGAAGAATAGATGAGATAAATAAAGAATTGATAACCGTAATGGCCCGTACCGGTTGTCAGAAAATATCTGATATCGATGACAGCATTTTACGCTTCAGAAACTTCTGATAGTTCGATTTTTTTACTGCTGTGGTAATAATGTTCGGCGGACTTAATAATGTTCGCGGACTTAATAGGATAAGGAGAAAATAATTTATGAGACTCGGTATATCTACTTCACTTAATTGCTCTTCAGCGACTGAATGGGCTGAAACATTGGCAAAGAACGGTTTGAAAAGCGTTGTTTTTCCTTTGGACTGTAATGCACAGACAGAAGAGATAGATAAATATGTTAAGGCTGCTGCCGATAATGATCTGGTAATTGCTGAAGTAGGAATCTGGCGTAATGCTATTGCTTCAGATTCTGCAGAGCGTGAAGCAAATCTTGAATATTCGATAAGACAGCTTCAGCTTGCTGATTATATAGGTGCCAAGTGTTGTGTTAACGTTGCCGGTGCCATGGGTTCCCGTTGGGACGGCGGTTATAAAGAAAATTACAGCGATGAGGCGTGGAAGCGTACCGTCAGTATGATTCAGGAGGTAATAGACTGTGCCAAACCGAAGAATACTTTCTTTACAATTGAATCAATGCCGTGGATGATTCCATCGTCACCTGAGGATTATCTGCGTCTTATAGATGACGTAAATCGTGATGAATTCTCGGTGCATCTTGATATTATTAACATGATTAACTGTCCTGAGAGATACTTTATGCATGAGAAATTCCTGGAGCATACATTTGAGCTTCTCGGACCGCAGATAAAGAGCTGTCACATGAAGGATATACGTCTCCTTGATGATTATACCTTTCAGCTCAGAGAATGTGCCTGCGGCGAAGGTATATTTAATCTTGAGAGATATGTTGAACTGGCAGACGAAGTAAATCCTGAAATGCCGATGATTATCGAACACCTCACAAGTGATGAACAATATTTTGAGTCGGTTCGTTATGTTAAGAACAGACTGGGGGTTGTTTGATTGAAAGCAGTTATTTTCGATATGGACGGCGTAATCTTTGATTCGGAACGCGCCGTTTTTAACGGTTGGAAAGAAATAGCAGAGAAATACGGCTTTAATGACCTTGAGATTCCTTATATGAAATGTATAGGAGTAAATGCTGCTTCAACAAGAAAGATTTTTTTGGATTTTTACGGCAGTGACTTCCCTTATGACAGTTATTGCCGCGAGCAGTCGGCAAACTATCATGCCAAGTATGATAACGGTAGACTTCCTTTGAAGCCCGGCGTGTTTGAGCTTCTGGAATACCTTAAGAATGAAGGTTATTATACTGCAATTGCCTCTTCAACACGTACAGCTGTAGTGGAAAATCAAATCAGGGATGCAGGATTGTTGAAATATTTTGATTGCATAGTCGGGGGAGATCAGGTTACAAAGAGTAAGCCTGAACCGGATATTTTCCTGAAAGCGGCCGAAAATTTGTGCTCAGACTTTAGTGACGTGTATGTTATTGAGGATTCGTATAACGGCATACGCGCCGCGTATAATGCCGGCATGAAGCCGATTATGGTGCCGGACATGCTTCCTGCTGATGACGAGATGTGTAATAAGGCCGTGGTTGTTCTTGAGAAGCTTACGGATGTTATTGACTGGCTCAGTCTTGTACAGTGAGTTTTTGTCAGCCGGTATCCTATCAGAGAAACATTATTTTGCAAATTCAGCGAAATAAAGCCGGTTATATGGAAATTATATACATATATTTCGGGGCAGAGTAATCATATAATTAAATCACAACGAGTGATTACGATGTAGTCATAAGGGATAGTTATATAGAAACAACACGCTGGGAGCCCGGGCAGGATATCTTGTCCGGGTTCTCCTTATTCTAGGGACGTGAACCTGTTGAGCGCGCGAGGAACGAAGAGTGCGAAACAATAAACCACCCGCTATGCGGGTGAGAGATAAAGGTTATACAGTGCCAACACATCACAAATGGCAAAAAAACGACGATTGTGATGTGTAAAAGCACTTCATACTTCTTCGTATCTCACCCTTCACCATGTTTTCGCGAAAATGTTGATTGTATTCCATAAACAGAGTAGAATTTACAATAAACATAAAAAGAGGGATTAAAATGACTGATTGTGAGCGTTGTTCAAATTTTGTATATGATGAAGTAACCGGTGATTATATGTGTGAAGCACCGTTTGATGAGGATGAAATTGCTTATGAGGCAGAAAGCGGACGTATTTATAAGAATCGTAAGTGCCCGTATTTTATAGAAGATGGTGAATATAAAACTGTAAATAAACAGATATAATAGGTATTGCGTATTTTGTGGTAAAATCTATTCTGAAGTTTTATGTTTATCATTAGGAGCGAACAATAGGTGAGAAGAGATTACTTTCTTTGTTTCTTTTTATTCAGTATAGCGACATCTTTGATGTTCGTTTGTTTTGCGCCACTCTATTTTACATATGACATTGTTGTTTTGAGAGAGTTCAGTTTGTTGGAACGTTTATGTTCCTGCCTTTTTGCTGCGGCTGTACTGATTGTAATTCCTGCTTTGGCAGCATATAAGCGTAAGTTCTGGATAACAGCAGGACTTATGAGCTTTGGAATTCTTGCATATATTCCGGGTTGGATTCTTCCGGATATGACTTCGGGAATTGCCGGAAGTGAGGCTAAAATCGGAAGCGTAATATGGGCTTATTGTTTAAAGAGTATATACGGTCTTGTTAATGCACCTTTTGCGTCATTGAGTAAGCTTTTCGGAGATAAAGGGGCTCTTTGCTTATCGAAAATGATTTTTCCGACAGCTATCATCATGTATATTGCTGTTCAGTTGTTCCGATTTTACAGAGAAGCATATATAAGAGATAAACTGAGTTCACAGCAGGATGATCCGTCAATTGAACGCGGTGAACCTGCCCGTGCGGCAGAATCCGGAGAGCATGAGGTTCTCGGAACCGTAGTAATGGCTCCTAACGTTAAAACAACACAAAAACCTGTTAAAGTTGAAAGTGCTGCGAATAATGTAAATACTGCAAATATTGAAAAGGATGACAATAAGGTTAATAAGGCAATCCCATCAGATGTTCCTTTGAAGAAAGAAGACGTGATTTTACTCGGCGCACCTTCAAGTAACAATGTTATACAGTTGGGTCCGCCGCCTGCAGCAAAGGCTTCTGAGCCGCAAAAGCAGTCAAGACCTGTTGCCGCGCCGACACCTGCATCCGCACATTCTGCACCGATGACTGCCGCAGCACCGACGCAGACATCTTCTGCGCCTGCTGTAGAAACTCCTTCTCAGCCGAAGCCGCAGAATGAGACGTTAAGCCCGATGGACAAGATGTTTTCTGATTTTATCTGTAATTATGAGAAACAGACCAATAAGAAAATCAGTGATGCAGAGCGTAAGCAGTTGTATGTAAAATTCGTTGAGCTCTATAAACAACAGAACGGCGGAAAGAGACAGTAAAAGCTTTGGTAAATAGTTTGATAATCAAAATAAACTATTGAAATAAATCTTTATACTATGTAAAATGTGTCTAGATTACATATGTGAGGCAGTTATGGCAGGTAACAATCGTTTTTGGCAGCAATTCATGAGTAAAGAAGCCGATAAAGAGCTTCTCGATAAGAATATAGATCCGTTGGAAGAGGGTCTTGCCGGTTTAAGTTGGGTTGAAAATTCCCGCCGAATAGTAAAAGAGAAGATAAAGAAGACACAGGAAACCTTGGGTGAGGAAATAGGAAATACAATTACTCACGGTGTTATGGCTCTGTTTTTTCTCGGTATGATTCCTTATGTTGCTGTCAAAGCATATACAGGGGCTACTGAAGGTATGCAGATAATTGATACCGTTGCGCTCTCGATTTATATGATATCGATGTTTCTTATGTTTTTGGGTTCGACAATATATCATGCAATGAATCATAACACTACTCAGAAGCGAGTAATGGCAAGAATTAACCATGTAATGGTTTTCTGGGCTATAGCCGGAAGCTACACTCCTATTTGTTTATCCATTATAGGAGGCAAACTCGGACTCGGAATCTGTATTGCTCAGTGGAGTATGGTTCTTGTAGGTACACTTATAAAATCCATTGCTTTTAATAAGTTTAAGTTTCTTAAGGCGATTACTTTACTTATGTATTTGGTAATGATTTGGATGTTGGCTTTCTGTTTGCACAGATTTCATGTGGCGGCTACAGAGCCTGCTTTCTGGCTGGTTTTGACAGGCGTTATTTGCTATACGGTAGGTTTGGTTTTCTATTCCACAAAGTTCAAATTTGCTCACATGATATGGCATTTCTGTATTAATTTCGGTGCGATATGTCATTTTATAGGCCTTGTTTATTTCTTGAGATAAGATTTGAGGTAATATAAATGGGAAATAAGATACGTAAAAAAATGACTAAGGATAGAAGCGCATACCTGATAATAGGATTATGTGTTTTTGTACTTGTATTTTTGTGCAGTCCGTATTCACCGATATTTAAATACTGCTGTTTGTAAAGCAGAACGACCCCGTTTTTGTAACATAAGGTATTTTACAATTTATATATTTTGTGCGCGAACTATATTTAGTATGAGATTCTTTTTCAAGTACTATATATAGTTTTTCTTTTATTACAGAAATGTTACAAAATTGACATGCAGTAGCACCCAAAAACCATTCAAACCCTTGTATTATAAGGCTTTGCACCACTTTTTCGAAAAGGATAACTAACCACAATATATAGTATATTGATATTGACATTACCACTACATATAGTTAGAATGTAAAGCACGACTAGAGAGGAGAAGGTTACGGGTGAGAATCGGAGGATTACAGCGATTAACATTACTTGATTTTCCGGGAACGGTCAGTTGTACGATATTTACCATAGGGTGTAATTATTGTTGTCCTTTCTGTCATAATGCATTGTTGGCGCTTAAAGAACGCGAGGAAGAGCTTGAAGGAATGAGCGAGGAAGAGGTACTCGACTTTCTGGAGGGCAGACGTAAAAGACTGGATGGTGTTTGTATTACCGGCGGTGAACCGCTTTTGCAGAGTGATTTGAGAGAATTTATTCTTAAAATCAGAGCACTGGGCTATAAGGTTAAGCTGGATACAAACGGTTCTAATCCGAAGCTTCTGAAGCAGTTGATTGATGAAGGAATTATCGATTATGTAGCAATGGACATCAAGAATTCGCCTGCTAAGTATGCCGAGACAATCGGTCTGAGCGGTGAACTTGCAGAGAAAATGCTGAATAATGTTAAGGAAAGCGTAGAGCTTTTGAAGCAGGGGAATATCGATTATGAGTTCAGAACAACCGTTGTTGATGAATTGCACGAAGTCGAGGATATGACTGATATCGGTGAATGGCTTACCGGAGCTGAGAACTACTTTATTCAGGATTTTAATGACAGCGGTGATTTGATTGATTCGAATATGCACCGGATGTCATACGAGAAGCTTAAGGCCATTCTCGATGAGACTCGCAAGTTTATTCCTCAGACAGGTCTGCGGGGAACTGATGAGAAATAATTTTAGCAGAAAGCAGTACGTAATGTAACAAAACAACATTCAGGGGGGGTACAAAAATGTACGAGGTAGTTAAGAGAGACGGTAAGACGGTTGAATTTGATCTGAGTAAGATATCAGATGCTATTCGTAAGGCTTTCGTTGCTCAGGACAAGCAGTTTAATGAGGATATAATTAATCTTCTTACTTTGATGGTAACATCTGAGTATCAGAGCAAGATTAAGAACGGCAAGATTACTGTCGAGGAGATTCAGGACAGTGTTGAGTCTGTTTTGCAGAGAGCAGGCTATGAGGATGTTGCAAAAGCATATATTCTCTACAGAAAGCAGAGAGAGAAAATCCGTTATATGAATTCAGCAGTTCTTGACTACAAGGAACTCGTTGACAGCTATGTTAAAATTGACGACTGGCGTGTAAAAGAGAATTCAACAGTTACATATTCCGTAGGCGGACTTATTCTCAGCAATTCAGGTGCTATTACCGCAAACTACTGGCTCTCAGAGATATATGACGACGAGATAGCAAATGCACATCGTAATGCTGATCTTCACATTCACGATTTGTCAATGCTCACAGGCTATTGCGCAGGTTGGTCATTGAAGCAGCTTATTCAGCAGGGCCTCGGAGGAATTACAGGTAAGATAACATCTTCACCGCCGAGTCATCTTGCTACTCTTTGTAATCAGATGGTTAACTTCCTCGGAATTATGCAGAATGAGTGGGCAGGTGCTCAGGCATTCTCATCCTTTGATACATATCTTTCAGCTTTCGTTAAGGCTGAGAACCTTACATATACACAGGTTAAGAAGGCAATCGAGTCCTTCATTTACGGTGTAAATACTCCAAGCCGTTGGGGTACTCAGGCACCGTTCTCAAATATTACTCTTGACTGGACAGTTCCGAATGACCTTGCAGAGCTTAACTGTATCGTAGGCGGCAAGGAAATGGACTTCAAGTACAAGGACTGCCAGAAAGAGATGGATATGATTAATAAGGCGTTCATCGAGATTATGATTGAGGGTGATGCCAACGGAAGAGGATTCCAGTATCCTATTCCTACATATTCTATTACCAAGGATTTTGATTGGTCAGATACAGAGAATAACAGACTTTTGTTTGAGATGACTGCTAAGTACGGTACACCGTATTTCTCAAACTACATTAATTCCGACATGGAGCCTTCAGATGTTCGTTCAATGTGCTGCCGTCTTAGACTTGATTTGAGAGAGCTTCGTAAGAAGTCAGGCGGATTCTTTGGTTCAGGTGAATCTACAGGTTCTGTCGGAGTTGTTACAATCAATCTCCCTAGAATTGCATTCCTTGCCGACAATGAGACTGAGTTCTATGCACGACTTGATAAGATGATGGATATTGCTGCACGCTCACTTAAGATTAAGAGAGAGACTATAACCAAGCTTCTTAATGAGGGCCTTTATCCTTATACAAAGCATTATCTCGGAACTTTTGCAAACCACTTCTCAACTATCGGACTTATCGGTATGAATGAAGTAGGACTTAATGCAAAGTGGCTTCGTAAGGATCTTACGCATCCTGAGACACAGCAGTTCGCTAAGGAAGTTCTTAACCATATGCGTGAGAGACTTTCTGATTATCAGGAGAAGTACGGTGATCTTTATAACCTTGAAGCAACTCCTGCAGAGTCAACAACATATCGTCTTGCTAAGCACGATAAGAAGCACTATCCGGATATCATTACAGCTCACGATGAGAGCGGTGTATATTATTACACCAACAGCTCACATCTCCCGGTAGGATATACATCTGATATTTTCGATGCCCTTGATATTCAGGATCAGCTTCAGACTCTTTATACTTCAGGTACTGTATTCCATGCATTCCTCGGTGAGAGACTCCCTGATTGGAAAGCAGCTGCATCACTTGTACGTAAGATTGCCGAGAATTATTCTCTCCCTTATTACACAATGTCACCGACATATTCTATTTGTCAGGCTCACGGTTATCTTGCAGGTGAGGTTAAGACATGTCCTGTATGCGGAAAGGCAACAGAGACACACAGCCGTATTACAGGTTATTATCGTCCGGTTCAGAACTGGAATGACGGTAAGGCTCAGGAGTTTAAGGATCGTCAGACATATGTAATATCTACTTCGATTCTTAAGCGTAAGGGTGCTGCACCTATAGTAACCGAGAGTAAGAAGGCTGAGGATGTAAATGTAATGAAGCCGATGCTCTTTACTACAAAGACTTGTCCGAATTGTGTTATGGCAAAGAATATGCTTAATGAGCAGGGATTTGTATATGACATAATCGATGCTGAGGAAGAAGCAGAGCTCACCAAGAAATTCGGTGTAATGCAGGCTCCTACACTTATCATGCCTGACGGTGATTCATTCAAGGCCATTCAGAACGTATCTAATATTCGCAGATTCATTGCTGAGAGTAAGGGCGTTAAAGCTTAATTTATTCGAAAGTCGGTTATTTTAAAGGAAAACTCAAACAGAAGGAATCGCCTCGAAATGTTATTCACAGAAGGCGATTCCTTTTATTTAACATTAACATCCTGACTTGGAACAGAGCTCTTGGAAAGCCAAACAACCGTCTCATCGTAATGCATTTTTTATTGACAAGCCACCTTCAAATGATATAATAATATTTGCTAAATATATATTTTTTTGATATTTGATTATGGTCATTGCAGTTATAGATAGTGGTGTTGATAAGACATATTTAAAAAACAGTAATTTTATCGTTGAAGCGATTGGTTATGTAGAATGTAATGGAGATATTTCTCGTACAGAGGAAGATTCTTTTGTGTATGATGAGTTTGGTCATGGGACAATGTCTATAGACTGCATTCATAGATTGCAACCTTGTGCAAAAATACTATCTGTTAAAGTTTTAGATACACAGGAATTTTTAGCTAATGCTCACAGCTATTCCGCTAGCGGTTTAGTAGATAGTTATATATGTAATTATAATAAAACTACAAAGAACTTACTTGATAGTACTATGAATGTTAGAAAAATATTGAATATTCATTCTTTGATAAATGGTATCATAACAATTATTGGATTAGCATTGATTTTATTTGTTAGCAACTTGAAAATATCATTGGGATTAATGACATATGGAACGTTAGTTATATTTATTAGAAACTACTCCAGCGTTTCTAATCCAATATTAAATATGATAAATCTTAAAACTGATATACAAGAAATTAAACCAAGTGTGGAACGAATAATCAACAATACTAGTATAACCGTCATTAATTAACTCGACTTTTTAACAGGTAATGTATCCACAGTGATTTCTTCAATTGGATCTATTTCGTCAAGCTTATATTTCCAGTGATAAACTACTGGTGATTCATTAACCTCTTCAAAATATTTA
>JAZLGO010000009.1:0-7972 GCA_045616305.1 Saccharofermentans sp.
TGTTTCGCCCGCTTTATAGGTTTTAGTTCCGTCTGACCAGCCGGCGAATTTGTAACCGCTTTTCGAGAAGAAAGATGAAGATGGTAATGTAATTTGGTCTCCCTGTGTTACAGGAATACTCTCAGGGGCTTTTCCTGTTGCACCTTCTCCGATACCAAAGGACATTTGATAACGTAGGGTGAAATATCCCGGATTTGATTCACCGCCGTCTATATGAGCATAATTTGCGTCGTATATATCAGCAACAACATAAATATCTTTATAGGCAGTACCTGCTCCGCCTGTTAATGAAGAACTTCCCCTAAAAACATCTGTTGAATACTTTTTTGCCGAATCTGAGAGATTCCATTCTTTACCCACATAGATTGTTTTGAGATTAGTACAAGCACCAAACATGAATTCTATGCCATAATCATGTATTTCAGAATCATAATCTATATAAACTACAGAAGAAGTGTTCCAACCGGATAAATCAAGGGTTGTCAGTGAAGAACATTTATTAAACATCTGACGCATATCTGTAACAGACGAAGTGTTCCATTTGGATACATCAAGGGATGTCAGTGAAGAACAGTCAAAAAACATCATACTCATATCCGTAACAGACGAGGTGTCCCATTTGGATACATCCAGAGTTGTAAGAGAACGACAAGAAGAAAACATACTACTCATATAGGCAACAGATGATGTATTCCATTTGGATACATCAAGGGTTGTCAATGAAGAACAGAAGTCAAACATCATACTCATACCTGTAACAGACGAAGTGTCCCATTCGGATACATCAAGACTTGTTAATTGACAACATCCATTAAACGCAGAACTCATTTTCGTAACAGAAGATGTGTCCCATTTGGATACATCTATGGTTGTCAGTGACGAACAATCCCAAAACATATTGCTCATGTCAATAACGGCCGAGGTGTCTAAATAGTTTGCATTTTCTACGGAAACCAAATTACTACATTGGAAGAACCAATATTTTGTCGACGTAGGTTTATAGTTCTTGATAGAAGAATCAAATACTACTTTCTTAATATCGTTGCTCTTACTATACCAAGGAATATAACCCAAACCTTCTTTCGCACTCAGATTCGGAACCTTATATGCCCCCTCCGGTTTTGTATCCCAATACCCTATGGTAAAGGTACCTTCTTCATCAAGCACTGCATATGCCTTAGGTCCTTCATCGTTGCCGGCAGCCAAAGCCATCATCGGCAAAATTGTAATGCACAGCATAATAGTCAGAAGCACAGATAAAACTTGTTTTCTCATTTATTTTCCCCTCTTGTTTAAACGTTTTATCATAAATGTTCGATACATATATATCACACTGATTGCGCTGTAAGCAAGAAAAATCGCATGCTTGCATTATCTTTCATTCTTTTGTTCCTTCTCGAAAATGTGTTATCCAAACTCGCTGTATCTCAGTATACATAAATGATAAGATATTGGATACAAGATGGATACAATTGGTGAGTATTATGTAACAGTAAGGAGGTAAGAATGTCACTTAATTATTTGATTGTTGAAGACTCAGTAAAAATCTCCGACGGAATATGCGAATTCTTTACCGGCAAAAGTCAGGGCACTGTTATTTTCGAGCAGGCTTTTACAGGAAGCGAGGGCTTGCGTCTGATTAACGAGAACAAGTACGACCTGATTATTCTGGACATTATGCTCCCCGACGCTTCGGGATTCGAACTGTGCAAGGCGATCCGCAGAACACAAACAACGCCTGTTATTTTCCTAACATCACTCGGAAGCGAAGAAAGTATCCTCAAGGGATATGAATTAGGTGCAGACGATTATGTGGTAAAGCCATTTAACGTTAAGACTTTGTACGCAAAGTCTGAAGCTATGGTTAAGCGCTTTAAGGGCGACAAGGAATTCACCGTACTCAAACGTGAAGAACTTGAACTTAACACCTACACCATGGAGGTTACGGTTAACAACAACATAATCGAGCTCTCACCGAAGGAATATTTCTTGCTGAAAATCCTGATGGAAAACCCGGAGAAGGTTTTCTCCCGCAATCAGCTTCTGGACATTGTCTGGGAATATGATTTTGAAGGAACCGACAGAGTTGTAGACAATCACATAAAGAAACTTCGACAAAGTCTCGGCAAATCGGGCAAAAGATTAGTGACAGTCTATGGACGAGGCTATAAATTAGTTTAACAAGAGCTTTGAGGACTGAATTATGAGTAGTAAAAAATTGTTCAAAAAGAAAAAGAGTATTAAAAAGCCGAAGTGGTTTCTGTCGTTTTTGTGTATTCTCACAGTGTGCGGAATCTTCGGATATATTATATGGGACGCAACTGCATACCCTTTAGTGGATATGTTTTTTTCGCAAGGTGAATATGATTATCCGAGCGGTTATATAGACGAAATCACACTAATGTCTGCTGACGGATTAACTGAAGAAGATTATGAAGTAATATCTGATTTCAGTTTTAAACAAACGGCCATGAATACACCTATGATCATCAGATTGGACAATCGTGAAGTATGCAATTCCGCTTTTGCTATAGCTGTCCTTGTTTATAATCCGAATAGTACTACATCGAGCACAAAATTTCTTATACACTGGAATCCCCAAACGGACCCTAACGCTCAAAAATTATACGATTATCAATGCCGTTCCGGATTATTTCTCACATACTGCTTTGATGTAAAGGATTTCTACATAGACTATGAGAGCCGCACCCTGTATCTGGGAAAAGTTGAAGTTATTAGGAGATTCTCCTTACCGACAATATTAAGTATTAATCCTGCAACCAGTACTCTCTCAGGTACTATTTGGCCCAGCATAACAGGAGTCGTTGAAGCGCTCGATCTCACTCCGTCAGATAGGTCTTTATTAGAAGGCTTAACACATATCGAGAGCCAAAGCTCCATTACCAGAGGAGAAGCAAATGGAATCAGGGTGAATCTTTTTTCGCTCACCGGCACTGCTTACGACGGTGAGAAATATGAAACGATAGATGAATTCAAAATCGGCAAAGAAAATCACAGACTTCACGTTGACAGCAACAGCTCATTCAGACGGAACTACCGCACCAATTTGGTTAAGGATTATGGATGCTTTATTGCCGTTATCGTGCTGATTGCAGCTCTGATTATCAATACAATTTACTATTTGCGTAAAAAGTCGGTATATGACATTTTCGAGTATCGCAAAAAAACAACAAATGCCATGGCGCATGATCTCAAGACACCGCTTGCCATAGCTTCCCTCTCTGTCGCCAACTTAAAGGAGAATCTCAACAAAAACAGCGAGCGCGTTGAATACCATGCCAATGAGATAGAAGAGAGCATTCAACATATGAATCAACTTATCTGCAACATATTAAGCTTCTCTAATTCCGAAGACATTACTCGAAAATTTGCCAAAAACGATGTAGACGTCAAACAGGAAATTGAATCCTATAAGAAACGGATAGAAAATACGCTCAGCAATAGAAAAATGACTTTGGAAATCATCGGTGAAGCTAAGAGAATTACCGATAAAAGCATCTGGAATCAGGCGATATTCAATCTCATCGATAATGCTGTCAAGTACGGTATCGAATGCAGCACAATCTCCGTTATGCTCAGCGACAAGGAAATTGTAATTAAAAACAGCGTCGACAAAGATGTTCTCCAGACTGACACCCTTAAGGAACCGTTTGTTAAAGGTGACAACAGCAGAGGTGAGAATTCAGGAAGCGGTCTCGGACTTGCCATAGCAGATAATAATCTGACTGCTCTCGGATACAAGCTTAAAGTCAGTTGTGACAACAAAGTGTTCAAAGCAGTTATTCTGTGATTCAGCAAGAAATGATTCAACGAGAAAGCTCACATAGTACAACCTCAGGTTTACAAACAATTTATTCGATTCCTGAACTTGACTTTACTTTCGCCTTTCTCGATGGTTCCGATTTATAAATATTAAAAACTTGGAGCTTAGATAATCTCACTGCTCTATTCTATTTATAACTTCATTTCAAAACAAAAGATGGGACATAAACAATACATCCCATCTTTATTTAAGTTATATTTACAAAGGTTATATTAACATGCCAACAGCTTACTTTTCCGCTTATTTGTTCTTCGCTTCTTTTTTGTTCTTTTCTGCAAGCGAAAATGAAGTAGTGATTACTGCAGCATCTCCTGTAATTGCTAACCAATTAATTGCAACACCGTTTGTGAAGAACTGAACCAACGAAACTGCTATGCAAGCGATTAATGCGATTGTTAAAATGATAAGAACGATTTCTGTCTTTGTAATGTTTTTCATGATTTTGTACCATCCTCGTTTTGCTTTTTGTGACTAAAGTATAACGCCCGAAGCAGTGTGCTATCCATAGCGATGGCTTACATGTATCTTACAGTTATGTAAGATACAAACTCAGTATATATCCGCACATCTTAACCGATAATAAGTGATATGAACTGTCTGTCCAGCAGAAAGCTGTTTCCGTAAGCATTAATCAGAAGTCCGTCTGACTCCTTATTAGCTAATACAGCATCGAAAAGCTGTTTCATATTGACCATAAATGTAGATATCGTCTTGCTTCCCTTCATAAGCTCTTCGAAGCCGGTAAAAACAAGACCGCACGTCCTTCCGTCCTTAAGAACCACCTCTTTAAACTGCATACCCGAATCCGAAGGTTCAACAGCTACAACAAATGAGGCACCGTCTCGCATCTGCTTTCTGATGGAACTCAAAACAGCGGCAAGCTGCTCTTCCGTTCTGTTTTGCAGGAAGTTTGCTATATTCTCTTCAATTATATTATTTCCATTTAATTCAATATCTGTACTCATATCCTGATTATATCATTCTTATATAGATGTCAGTCAATCCTTCTCTGTTTTCTTTTCGAAAATATGATGCATACGACAAACGGGACTCTTAGCCTTACTGTAACGCCTGTTCTCCCGACTGGCTGTTTTCTTGTTTATTTTCCTTCAAATTTATCTACGCAATATCGAGAGGTTTGTGAATGCTTTTAGTGAGATTTTCGAGAAAGAGAAGCGTACAAAAAACTCCTCCGACAAAAATCTTTGTTAAGAGGAGTTTATAGGAAATAATGTTAAAAAATAACACATCATTTACTCTTCTGGTAAAATAAAGCCATATGTGAATGAATTCGGAGAATAATTATGATAAAGAGAAAATATATCGCGCCTATTTTGGCAGTAACTATGTGTGCATCTGTTATCGGTGTTTCTGCTTGTTCCGCCGAGATTAAAACAACCGTCGAGACTGCTGTTGAGACAAAGACTTCCGAATCTTCTGAAGTTGAGACTTCTGCAACCGAGTCTTCCATAACCGAGTCTTCCATAACTGAGACTTCTGCAACCGAGATTTCCATAGCCGAGACTGAAACCACTGCTACAGAAACTACAAAAGAAACACAGATATCGGAGGAAACTTCAGAACCAAGCGAATCAGTTTTTGTAAGCGCTAATGAGAACAATGAAGCTGATGCCGCTGCATATGAATTGTTTATGGACTTTGTTCGTAACGGCTCATTTGACAGCGACGCAGAATTTGCTTTCGAGTGTTTACGATATGGCCGCAATGATCCTGTTGATTCCAAATGGGGGCTGGTTGTTAAAACAGGTGATGATATGCTTTCTTATGCTGTTATCAAAGGTCAGGTTAAGGAGACCTCTCTGGGTCATGATTGGTATCCGCACAAATACCTGAGCAGAGAAGATTTTCTTCAGTTGCCGATTATGCTTAATGATATTTCCGGTAAATTCGGTTCCTCCGACGATATCGGGAACGGAACTTACTACGGCTGGATTTATTGTACAAATACCGCCGGAACACAGGTTTTGGCAGAAATTGCTTTCCCGATTATTATCGATTCTTCTACTTTCGAAAATCTGGGCGAGGTCACTTCGTTTACTGATATATACGGAGAGACATACACCCTGGAATCCGAATATACAGAAGGTGAGAATGTCATTATCGATGAATCCGGCGAGAAGCTCTATGGTTGGTTTACAGCTAATGAGGATGGTACCTATCGATTAATAAGTGATTCTGTTTTTACTCTTACACACAACGGAACATTATGTTTTATTAATATTGCAGATGATTGTATCATTGAAGACACCTTTGCTTGGCTCATGGGTACCGGAGAACCTACAGTCGGCGTTAATCCGGATGAACCTTTAACATTCAGAAATTCACATTTCTACAACTATGTTGTCACCTATGTATTGGGCAATGTCTATAACGGATGGGCAGAGGGCGGTCCTGCCATTCTCGAGCCGGTTGTAGTTGAAAACGGTCAAATCGTAAACATGGTTATCGGATTTAGATGATACCCAAATTTATTCTCATTGCTTTTATTATACTCTCCGTAACAAAACCTTATCTTAAAACTAATTATGATTCAGATTATGATAGTACAATCTCTGCTTATATTGATTCAAATCCTTCTAATATACCTCTTACGTGAAGTAAAGGTGAGGCAGTGATTGTCGGTCAGAGTAGTGTTCTCGTAGATTAAAACTTTAGCAAATGAGTATTTTTGATAACAAAGCAATCTCACGAAGATTCCAAAATCAGATATAAGCTACGACACTTATATTTTGCGATTTAATACAACTTCACATAAGTTCTCCACCCTTTTAAAAGAAAAGAGCCGACATTTTACATCAGCTCTTCTCAAAAATAGTGTATTTAATCAGACAACTTTAGAATATATGCCACGTACTTAACAAAATCCATCTTATTTCACTTCATTTTCCAATTATATTAGATTACGTGTAACATAGTAGATAATTACAAGCACAACATTAGTAACAAATAATTTATAATATGGAAAAGTTATCCACTTATCATAAATCACATAATGCACACAATTCACATAGAATATTCCAAGCCACAACAATAAACATATAGGTGTCATATTATATTGCATTGACTTAACTAATTCACCACGCAATAGGCATTTAATACTTCTTGTATTACCACAACTTGGACACATCAATCCAGTAATCTTATAAAACTCACATTCCGGCATGTATTCAGTCACTGATAGAATCTTTTTTTTCAACAAAAAAAGCAATGCTAATAATGTCGGAATTGCATATATCACTACAAATGCATTTCTTCTGCTCATACACCTAACGATGATAGTAAATTGCTATAAAAAGCTGCTAATACTGTCATACACAAAATAGTAAAAAATATTGAAATAATCGATAATACAATACCTGCTTTTCCAACTCCTGAGTGATCTTTTTTCACTCCGGCAATACCTAAACATAAACCAACAATTGAACAAGGAATAGAAATATAGTAAAAACAACAGTTGAAAGCAACTGCAACAATTCCTAGAATTAAGGAAGCTATAGACAATCCCCCGGCGCCACTTTTTTTCTCTGTCATTTTATCCGTTGCAACACCACACTTTGGACAAACAACTGCATTATCATCAATATCAGAACCACAATTTTTACAAAAAGCCATACACAAGCCCTCCTACAAATAAAGATTATTAGGGCTGTCTCAAAACTATAGGTAAAATAATTGCGTTTCTAACGCAAATCAGGGTTGGAGCAGGCCGCCGCAGTGCGTTGGAGGCGCTTGCCGAGAACAAATTGCGTTAGAATCGTCAAAAAAAATGCATTTCTAACGCAAATCAGCGTTGGAGCAGGCCGCCGCAATACGTTGGAAGCACTTGCCGAGAACAAATTGCGTTAGAATCGTCAAAAAAATTGCATTTCTAACGCAAATTGGTGTTGGAGCAGACCGCCGCAGTGCGTTGGAGGCGCTTGCCGAGAACAAATTGCGTTAGAATCGTCAAAAAAATTGCATTTCTAACGCAAATCAGGGTTGAAGCAGGCCGCCGCAGTACGTTGGAAGCACTTGCCGAGAACAAATTGCGTTAGAATCGTCAAAAAAAATGCATTTCTAACGCAAATCAGGGTTCAATTTCAGTGAATATGGCCGCCAAACAGTCTG
>JAZLGO010000010.1:0-6581 GCA_045616305.1 Saccharofermentans sp.
GCTTCAAGATAGCTTCTATCTTCTGAAGAAAGTGTTATTGTTGCTATTTTTCTGCCCATGAATATGACCTCCTTACGTCTATAAGAAGATTGTACCACAGGCGGAATATATAGTCGAGTTATTTAAAAACACTTACACTAGATTACGGTTATAGAAACGAGGGGATATAAATGGATTTATTTAAAGCAATAGCAAAAGCGGATTTTGATCAGACTATAAAGATTGACGGTAAAAGAGTTCCTTGCTATTCAAAGAAAAAGATGAAAGATCTTTACAAAAAAGGTACATATACCGTTGTCGGTGAGTTCTGCGGCAATAAGGTTGATTCTCCTATCGGTTATTACGATTTGGGTAATAGACAGGCAGGAATCGTAAAGCAGGGCGATTTAAGTCGTGTTGTTTATCGTGAAGCAGGCTTTGTCTGTGTAGGACCTGATCAGTATTTAATTTTGATGAAGAATCGACTTCCGCTCATTCTTTGGCCGGTGGGAATTGTTGCCGGTGTGGGACTCGGAACCGCATTGATTGTCAGTCTTCTTAACAATGAGACTGTTCCTGATGCAACAGAGATGAAGAATCCGTTGCCATCTATCGATCCTAAGGCTCAACCCGTAACCAATGACGGTTCAGAAGACACCGAACCGAGCGGCGGAAATATTATTGCCGGTGCAGGAGCAGAAGGTGAGGAGGCACATGCAGGTGAAGTATCACTTATGTATTCATTAGATGCAGCTCTCTCTTTGGGAGACGGAAAAATAGATATGTTCTTTGTTAATCCGCATGACTCTGACCACGACATAGTTCTTGAATTGTTTATTATATCTGATGACGGTTCTCAGGTGTCAGTTGCAAAATCCGGACGTATACCGGTCGGCATGGGTGTGACGGAGATGGAATTTAATAAAGAAAGTGCACTTCTTGCTGAGGGCGTATATGATGCCATGTATGCGGTTTACCCATATAATCCTGATACAGGTGAATTGTCAATTGTTGATATGAACGTTACGGATGTTCTTTTGAGAGTATCAAATTAACTTCCAGTTAACAAATCATTAAACAAATATGGTGTAAATATATCAATTTACAATTTACAATAAAAATATACAAAATAAAATTCTGTGGGGACAGGAGGTAATAGGTATGAAAAAGTTTTTAACGGTTATAGCTTCGATGGCAGTGATAGGTTCGATGACGTGTACGGCATTTGCTGCAGGTGAAGATAAGAACGGTGGCCCGGCAAAAGGTGATTATACTTTTACAGGAGTCACATCAACAGAGACAATCGATGTGAAGGCAGTAATTAAGAAGAGTGATGTAGTTTACAGTGTAAAGGTTGAGTGGGATTCGATGGAATTTACTTATACAACCGGTAAATGGGATCCGTCCACTCATTTGTATACAACTGATGGCGCAGGTTGGGACAGCAACAATCATGATATTGTTGTAACAAATCATTCTAATGCTGAGGTAGCTGTATCGGCTGCCGTTGCTGCAGATACAGCAGATGATGGTATTACGTTGTCGGTTACCGGTGATGCTAAGACATTGAAGGACGCGTCTACTACAGGTATCTATGGTGTGCCTGCGAGTGCCGACAAGGTTACTTTTACAGTTTCGGCAGAGGTTTCAGATTTGACAAAGCTTCCTCCAACGAGTGAAACAGCATATGATATCGGTGATATCAAGGTTACTATCGCAGCGCCTGCTGCTACCACCAGTACATAATAGAATTCTTAATCGGATTTTCGAAAACAACTGAATAGATGAATGTGTGAAGGTTGTCTCTTCGGGGGCAACCTTCGATTTTGCACGCATTTTCGAAAATGATGATTACAAGCATAAGGTACACCGATAATAACAAAGAATTTTGTTTGTATTGTATGTGACGTACATTGTATAATTGTATTGGATTTACAGACAGTGCGTTTTTATAAAGAAATGGAGAAAAATTATGAATCGTAAACGTATTTTGGCAACTGCACTTGCAGCAGTCTTTTTTTGTGGTGGAATAACACTTCCGCTTCGTGTTTGCGGGATGAATGCATCGGCTTCGGAATTTATTTTGTATTCCGATAAATCTTCAGATACAGAAGGTGTAAAGGCATTTGTTTCCCGAATGTATGATGTGTGTCTCGGACGTGAGCCGGATGAACTTGGACTTAACGGATGGACTGACCAGCTCGTTAACAGAGAAGCAACCGGTTGCTCGGTGGCATACGGCTTCGTTTTCAGCCCGGAATTTATCGGCATGAATCCAAGTAACAGTGAATTCGTAAACTGTATGTATGCGGCATTTTTCGGTCGTGAGGCAGACAGTGAAGGATTTAAGTACTGGGTTGATTTCCTTGATAACGGTGTCGATAAGGAAGAAGTATTTGCGGGCTTTGCTAATTCGCAGGAGTTTTCAAATCTTTGCAAAAAATACGGTGTTGTCAAAGGCTATTATGTGCAAGGTCAGGACTTCAATCAGACGGCTAAAGTTAACCTTTTCGTGGACAGATTATATAACATAATTCTGGACAGGGAATGCGATGAGGACGGTATGGCAGGCTGGACCAATAAGCTCATGAATAAAGAGGAAAGCGGTTGTTCCGTGGCATACGGCTTCGTATTCAGCCCTGAATTCCTTACCAGACATGCCTGCAATGAGTGCTATGTTGAGGCTCTTTATAAGGCTTTTCTCGGTCGTGCTTCCGACAGCGAGGGTAAAGCTTCATGGGTAAGTAAACTTAATGAGGGAATCTCGAGAGAAGAAGTTTTTGCCGGCTTTGCAGGTTCAATCGAGTTTGCGGACATTTGTGCAGATTACGGAATTGATGCGGGAAGAATAGAAGGAATCAGCGGCTCTACCCATCAGGAAGGCACATGTACTATTTGTGGCTCTTCCGAAAATGGTAACGACCCAACCACACCGTCAGAAGGTAATAAGGACAACGGAAGTTCTTCAGGCACTCCTTCAACAACTCCTTCGGGTTCGTCAAACGGAAATTCAACCGGCAATTCAAGCGGTAATTTAACCGGAAATTCAGGAAATACACCTTCAGGTACACCTAACGGTTCCGATAACACTACTGCTACTCCTGAACCTACTTCGGAACCGACACCTTCGGCTGTCAGCGGAAGAAAAAAGGTCAAAGTTGAAAAAATAGAAATTCCAAATTCAGATGTTAACGACTTGAAGATTAATGATGATTACACAATAGACTTTCCTTCAAACGGCAGCGGTTTTTACAGAGTTGAATATCCTGACGGCAGACGTGAGTGCTATTTACTTGATGAGAACGGAAATATAATAATCGGAGAAGCAACCGTTATTATTATTGATGACGGTAATGTAGCCAATGTAATGAAATGCCATTTCGATGAGGAGACCGGTAAGGCATACAGCGGATGGAAAAAGCTTGACGGTAAAGAGTATTACTTTACGGAGTTCGGAAACTATATCAGAGATTATTATGCAATCAAGAACGGCAAGGTCGTATTTTTAGATAGATACGGACAGATGGTTTATGGTTGGTATGAAGGACCGACAGGTGATTATTATGCGGATCCTGAGACCGGTGAGCTTGCTACGGGTCTGACTTGTATTAATGGTATTTACTATTATTTTGATGACTGGCACAAAAAGCAGACCGGTTGGCTGTTATATAACGGCGATATGTTATACTTCAATCTTGCCGGTGAGTTGCGCCTCGGTTGGCAAACAATTGACGGAGCAAAATATTATTTTGAGTTCGGTGCTTGCAAAGGCTTTACCAAAATAGACGGTCTTCTTTATTATTTTGATGATACATATAAGCTTTGTACCGGAAGAATGGAGATTGACGGACAGCAATATTACTTTTCTAAGGATGGTGCTGTCAGAGCTGGTTTGATAGAAGGCTTCGGCAGTGACAAAGGTAAAATATTCTGTGTAGATGACGAAGGAAAACTTGTATCAGGCTTATATTATGATGAAGTAAGAAATAATTTCTATTATTTTGATAAATACGATTATGAAATTACAGACGGCTGGATTCAAATAGACGGTTATACATATTATTTCAATCCTTCGAATCATGCGATGTATAAATACGCAAAAAATGTAGACGGAAAAAACTATTATTTCGGTGAAGACGGACGAATGGTAAAGAATACCGTTATCAATATTGACAGACTCGTATCAGGTTCTGTAGTCCATGATTACTATTACTACGGAGAAGACGGCTCAATGCAATCCGGCTGGATAGAGTATTATGGAAAGTGGCATTATCACGATAAGGAGACAGGATTAAGACAATATGGTTGGCTTAAGGACGGCAGTGATTGGTATTATCTTGATTCAGCAACCGGCGGTGCGCCGGTATCCGGTTGGTTTGAGGTGGATTTTGTTTGGTACTATTTTGACGCGACAAGCTATAAGATGCAGACCGGTTGGGTTCAGGACGGCAGCAATTGGTACTATATGGATTTGAAAGACGGTTTTATGTGTAAAAATAAATGGATACAGGACAAAAACGGCGTAGATTGGTACTATGTCGGAAGTGACGGAAAGATGTTGCGCAACACATCAATAGTAGATGGCGGAAAAACCTACTACTTTGGTGATGACGGAAAGATGCTGTAAGTGCCATATTGATTAGAAAGCTTAATGTGTGGTTTTGAGAGACACTTGACGGAGACGTTTGGCGGAGACGGGTTCTTCGGCGGATCTCTCCGGCAGGGAAATTCAACCCTTCTCTGAATAAATTCCCCAATAGAGATAGACTACACATCACAATCGTCGCTTTTTTGGCATTTTTATTTTTCTGAATTTACACCATTATATGGACATAACTGTTGCCGTCAAAAACAACCGTGCTTTTTAAGTCAATCCATCAAAATTTACATGGTTTCGGCCCTTTTGCCCGCAAACATTTCGGCGCCGTCAATAATCGTAACCGTTCCTTTCATTCCGTCCACACAGATTCTGTCGCCGTTTTTAATCACCGTTGTAGCGTTGCCGCAACCCACAACCGCAGGAATACCGAACTCACGAGCGACGATAGCCGCATGCGATAAAGGCGCACCGATATCGGTTACTATTGCGGCTGCTTTCGGAAAGGCAATCGTCCAGCCTATGTTGGTGGCGCAGGTTACAAGTATCTCGCCCGGCTTCAAATCTTCGATCCGACTCACATCGGAAATTACTCTTGCAATTCCCTCGACTTTTCCGGCTGCACCCGGGAAGCCCTTAACGTCACCGTTTACATTGTCATCGTCTTGGCCGCACACGAAAACATCGGCTCTTCGATTCTTATCCGCCGCCCATGCATCCGGGTCAAATCTTCCGCAGACAAGTCCCGGGAAGGACGGATATGTCATGTTTTTAAGGTAGTTTTCGCGACGTGAAGAAATGAAACTTTTTACTGAAGAATCGCCCTTTATAAGCTCCGGCACTTCTTCAATGTAAAGAAGGAAAACATCGTCGCCAAGGTCATTTATGCGTCCGCAGGCGAGCAAAAATTCACGCAAAACACAGATGAGCCATACACCCTTTGCCCTTATGTCCTCTCTGAATCTGTTGGCGCTCGTAAATTTGTCAAGCTCCCTTCTGATTTTTGCCTTCTTTGAAGGATACATCGAATCAAATTCGGCAAGAGCTTTGGCATATTCTTCTTCCTGAGCTTTAAGCATCTCATACATATTGATTCCGCTTTCCTCATGAGCCTTCAAGGCATCCTTAACATACCCTTCCGTCTCGTACGGTCGTGGCTCCGACGCCTCCATCTCGCACATGCATCTTTGACCGCAGGCCTTTATGTATTCCTCCTCGGTCATTCGTCCTTCCTTAACGTCCTCAAGGTAAAGGATCGGCTTCATACTCTCGAGCACGCCAAGTGAGCCGCCGCAGAGACGGTTTGCCATATCCTCATCGGACATTTTCCTTATCTTGTTACGTGTCAAAAAAAGCGGTATCATCTGCGTTCCGCACTTCGCAAGAATGGCTGACAGGCCGTCCTGAAGTCGCAGAATTATCACGTCGTTCCAGTACTTATCGAGTTCTTCGTTGGACTTAAGGCCGCGGTTTTCTTCTATCATCTCTCGCGCGATATCGGCAAGGTGTTCTACCATCTCGTGCTTTTTTTACGGGATAGCTTGGGCTTTTTGCCGCCGAACAGCGCTTTCCTCATATTTTTAAGAAACGTCTTGCGGTCGAAAGGGAAAACCGGCACTTTAACACCCTCTTTCATGTCAGGAGAGCCGAAAAAAGGCTGTTTTTGGTGAGATTCTGTCGGCCGACCACCACCGATTACACGCGCCGCCTCCTACAAGTAAAATCTCACTGAAATCGGGGAAAAATCTCACCCTTGGGTGAGAAAAAAGGCTGTTTTTGGTGAGATTCTGTCGGCCGTCCACCGCCGATTACACGCGCCGCCTATCTCACTGAAATCGAGGAAAAATCTCACCCTTGGGTGAGAAAAAAGGCTGTTTTTGGTGAGATTCTGTCGGCCGACCCCCACCGATTACACGCGCCGCCTCCTACAAGTAAAATCTCACTGAAATCGAGGAAAAATCTCCCCCTTGGGTGAGAAATAAGGCTGTTTTTGGTGAGATTCTGT
>JAZLGO010000011.1:0-47012 GCA_045616305.1 Saccharofermentans sp.
TTGAGGACTGATTCATGTGGGCGTCGGTATTCCCGGCGCCCTTTTTGGCACAATGTTTCGCGATTTTAGTGGCTCTGCTTCACCGATTTTTGTGGCCCAATCGTGAGCGACGCAACTGGCTCTAACAGAGCGCCGTATTCATTAAGCGCTTACCTTTCAATTTATTCATTCCCCAAGTTTCCGTGATGAACCAAAAGTCGCATAAATAACTATATACCGTACCGATTAAAGCGGAAAGTTGTACCGTTCACTCTGGAACGACCGTGCCGCTGTTAGCGGAAACATGTTACCATTATAGCGGAATTAATAAGAGAATCGCAATCAAAAGAAATGGTTAGATAATATTCAGCCTTTTTTTGATTGGCACACTTTTATGCACTGATAACATGAAATACACAAGTCAGAAGAAATAATAGGATAAAAGAAACCTTCTTCATCTTGGTTCATAGAAATAGCATCTTTAGCACAAACAGCAGCACACGCAAAACAACCACAACAATCAGCTTTATCGCTATACAATACCGGTATTTTCTTTTCCATAATTACCTTTCCAATAACGTACGACATTAAAACACATGCTATAAAACAGTACTTATACATACGAAACACAAAATAATATAGAGGCTTTATCAGTAGTTAATATTGAGCTTAACAATCTAAATAACTATACTCCATGCAGTATTTTCTTAATAATTCTTTTTAATGACAATTTAAAATATTTATTCTCGATATACTTATAGCCCTTCTCATTCAATTCTCGATATAACGCATCTCTTTTAGAGGGCCTATCCATTGATTCAACTTCAGCACGATTATACCTAACAGCTTCTCTATATACGATTGATTTATAGCAAATATCACGCTCAATCTTTTTAAACAATTCAGTTCCTTTATGTGTTCGAACAATTACAAATGAGCAACCTCTATAATCATTAATCATACTTTTATCGATATTCTGTACTCCCCACAAATCACCTAACGTAATATCCGATTTATTATTGTTTTTACTATTACACTTATAACATGAAGGTCTTAAACTCAAATCATTCAGAAAAAGAAACATATAGGAATTATTTTCTTTTGAAATGAATCTTTTTTTATTATCATAGGTAATTTCCATACCATAATTTATCCAATTTCTTTTCTTACATCGAAAATTTACTCTCTCAACATGATTAATTGAAATAGACTCAAGATACTTCTCCCATATTTTGGTAGATGGAACACCATGACAAATAATATCTATGCAAAACAAATTACTATAGTCATTTTTTAAATATGCTTTTATAGCATTCACTTGACAAGGAGTACCAACAAATAATACCAAACGATTATTAATCAAATCCTGTTCTATTTCAGAAAAAGCACTTCCGATTGGAACCTGAAAATAGATAGAACCACTAAAAATATCAAGTCCACAAGCATCTTCAACACGTCTAAAAGCTGCTGATTTACAATCAGAGTTCATCGCCGCACCGTAAACCACACCACCTTGACTGATAATATATCTTGAAAATACAGTAAACATTCCTCCTGACGAACTGTTATTTAATACCCTCTCATCATCCAAATAGGCTGCATATGCTTGAAGTTCATTAATGTTACACATAAATCTACCTTTCCAATTTACTTTTTCGTACTAAATACCTGAAAAGATTTTTTATAAAATTTCTATTAATAATTACGGCTACGGCTAAAGCAAAAACAAACAGTACTAAATCTACTGATGCATTGTTAAGTTGCACGGCCAAAGCTGTTATAAATGTAACGCTCATAAGGAATACAAATTGTCCCCACTTTATTTTTATACTAAAAAATTTCTTTGTCTGTTTCAATCTAAATAACCACATAAAGAAATATGCCAAAAATGATGAAATTCCAGCTATTTGCAATCCAAATCTTTTCATAAAAACAATATTTACCAAAGCATTGGTTAATGATCCAACAAGAGAAGTCCACATTATTCCTTCTGTCTTTTTTGTACCAAGATAGCCGGTTCCAATAAAACTTGATAATCCGGAAAATATAATCGACATATATATAAAAGGAACATACCTAAAAGCAGACTGATAACTTTCTCCCGCAAAAAACATTAATAAATACTTAGTAATCGGAATAGCCAGTAATATTACAGAAGTAAAAACCATTGAATAAGTATTATATATCTTACTGAAATACTCATCCCTATCATCACTGTTATACTCACTAATTGATTGTTCTACCCATGCGGAATAGAACATATTATTTAACATAATAAACATATCCGGGAATCTATGAGCAATTGTATATATACCATTTTCAAAAGGAGACATGAAAAACAATATACAGTATTTATCCAATGTTTTCATAATCCATTGATTTATAGAATTAGGTACTAACATAATCGAATATTTTTGCATTTCCGTGGAATAACTCTCATCTTTTTTAAAACTAACCTTAAAAGAAATCCTCTGTGAAATAGCTAAATAGAGTATGCTAAACAATCCCGAGACAATCTGTGCAATATATATACCATTTATGTCGTAAAAGAAAAACTTCATCAAAACATATGCTAGTCCTAATACTATAATTGCGCTGAATATTCCACTTATCGCAAATATTCTATGATTTTTCAAACCTCTGGTTATTTGCTGCAAAATTGGATATATACAATTCACATTCAAAAGAATGAAAATTAACACTTTGTGTTCTACATCTAATGAATACAATGCAAATATAGCAAATATATTTGCTATTACCATGTTTCGATATGCTATTTTAAAGCCGGTAGATATAATTCCTTCTCTATGTTCAGGATGTTCTAACATCCATCTGTAAATACCATCATTGATTTGAAAGATAATTATTGGCTGTACCAGTGTCAATGTAGAAATAACTAAATCATATTTTCCCAAATTTGAAGGAGTAATATAAAAAGATGCAATAAATACAACAAGTATTGAGGCTACTCCTTTACCCAAACTTCCAAAAAAGAATAGTATAGAATTAATTAATAAATTTCTCTCACGCACAATTAGTATCCCTCACCACTATAGAAATACAATCATTTATATATTCCTGAGAATAAATTCTATATGGACTAATTTTCTCCTTCACCGAAGTATATTCAATCAAATTATCTTCTTGAACAATATTTACTTTATCGGCATAACCAACTATTCTATTCTCTAAATCCACAAGCTTAAGCAAACTGTAAATTCTGGAATTCTCATTGGATTTATCTGACGCACTACCTTTTTCAAAACAAACAAACTCCTTTTCGAAAATAATCGAAAACACCACTGCATGAAAAGAATCCGTATATACAGCCGCCGCTTTCTTAATCCAGCCAAGCCACTCTAAAGGTCCTGCATCTTTTATAATATAATCTGTATAAAGCAAATCTGCTTTAAAATATGTGTTTTTTGAAAAAGCAATTGTATATACTTTATACCCTTTTTTGTGATATTCATCATATATGTTCTTTTTTGATACACTTGCGTTTCCAAGTGTGTAAAAAAGCACATATTTATCATTGTTTTTTGGCAAAACAGCTAAATTATTCCAATATGCTTCATCAATCACCAATGTAGGATCAAGAACAAATTCTATATTCCTATCGAGTTTTTCATTCAGAAACAACTGTGATTGTTTTTCTCGTATAGAGACTTTGCTATAATTTTCTGTCATTTTAGAGATATATTGAATTTCAGAATCATTAAGCACAGTTCTACCAATACTTGCAGCATATGACACCTTAGGTTTATTCGCAAATCCTAAAAACAAAATATCATTCCACCAACCAGGATTCCATATTTGATCACTTCCGCAAACAAACATATCAAAATCCTCGTTACATTGATGAATACTTTCTTCTCTATAAGTTTTAGTATGTGAAGTTTCTTCCGAAAAGGATATAAATCTTTGGTGTTTTTTTTCAATTTCACTTCTAAAGATTGAGCGCTTCATTAAAATTTTGTATCGTATTTTATTACTTGCACGCTTAATAAATTCCATTATCCCAAGATCTTTTATTCTTTTTAGAGTGTAACTTGATTTTGAAGTATTAAATGAGATGATTTTAGCTTCAGATTTATCAGTAGTAAATAATCTCTGCATAGCTCTAGCTTGTAATTGTCCACCAAAATTCATGTTATTATCATACAATGTTACGATACCTATCTTTTTCATGTATGTCACCTCTCAAAAAACAAAAATGAAAAAATCGAAAATAGCTTCCTTGCAGTTAATGAACCCTCACATATATTACACACAACACACCGATATAGCTAAAAAAATGGCAATTTCAACGTTCAAATAAACACCATAACAACCGTAGCCATAACAAATGTCAAAATATAGATATCGATTCACTTAATAATCGTATTCACTCTTCCGCCTCAAAAAAAAACAAGTTATTTATTCTTATATTTAACAGCTAGTTTCAGTATAATTCTACCATCAACTAAATATCTTTTTAGCAATCGCTTAGGCTCCTGTATTAATCTGAAAAACCACTCCAGTCCATGATCTGCCATCCATTTAGGGGCTCTTTTTATGTGACCGGCTTCAAAATCCAAACTTGCACCAAGACCTAATGAAATCGGCACTCCAAGCCTTTCCTTATTATGAAAAATAAAAAGTTCTTGTTTAGGAGCACCTAAACCAACAATAAGAATATGTGGATGAGCATCCTTAATCATCAATACAATTTTATCAATCTCGTCCTGATTTTTCTCAAATCCATAAGGAGGTGAATATGTTCCTACTATATTAAGACCTTCGTACTTTTTCATAAGATTCGATGCAGCTTGAGCCGCAACTCCTTCTGCAGCACCAAGAAAAAAAATCGAAAAACCTTTCTTAGCAGCCATTTGACAAAGAAGAGGAAATAAATCAGAACCTGATACTTTCTCTTTAATTGGAGTTTTATACCATTTTGAAATCCAAATAAGTGGTTTTCCGTCCGTAAGTATCAGATTTGCATTCTTGTATACATCTACTAACTCTCCGCCTCTCTCCAGCTGAACTATATGATCAACATTAGGTGTAACTACATACGCATTCTTATTAGCGTAAATAAGCTTCTCTATTTCAACCAAAGCCTCATCCATAGTTAAATTGTCAATCTCTGTATTCATGAATTTAATTCTAGACACAACTAACAACCTCTCAATATTGGTCAATTCCAATTCCACATTGAACACTTGGCAATTAGAATTATCTGCTGATATTTTACTCCTGAAGTCACCATTTTTGAATCCCATTGGAGAAATAACACCCTAAAGCCATTCTAGACATATGAAACACTCTCCGAAAAGAAAACTGAACGCATAATAAGAACACTCTTTATTCAATTAATACATTAACATTCGAATATAAGATGCAACAGTCTCACGTAACTCACCAATTATTGCGAACCTTTTCCAGTAAATACTACTATCACCGTTTTAAACATAATTCTCAAGTCTTCCATCAAAGAAAAGTTACGAATATAATCACGATCTAATTTTACCACTTCCTCAAAATCAGTGATATTTGAACGACCTGAAATCTGCCAAAGGCCGGTAATACCCGGCTTGATTGATAAGCGGCTGGCATGATACAAAGTGTATTTCTCATACTCATCAAGCGTAGGAGGGCGAGTACCTACCAAACTCATATCTCCTTTGAGAACATTCAGGAATTGTGGAAATTCGTCCAAGCTGCTCTTTCTGAGAAAATGACCTATAGGAATAATACGTGGATCATTATCCATCTTAAACATAAGGCCGTCCATCTTGTTCTGGTTCAGAAGTGCATTCTTTCTTTCTTCGGCATCCGGATACATTGATCGGAATTTATAAAAATCAAAAACACGGCCGTTCTTACCGACACGCTTCTGTTTAAAAATAACGTGTCCTGGGCTTTGAATAAATATTATCGGTGCAAATATTACAAATAGGATAACCGTAAACAATAAACCAAACAAAGCTATGACTATGTCAGCAAAACGTTTAATAACTGCCTGACGAAATGTAATAGGATTAACAGCAGTGGTAATAACTGAACGATCACATATATTGCTGATGTGAGAGTTAGGCGTCTCCTTGAAAAATTTTCCTATATCAATATGAACAGTCAAGCCCAAATCCAAAAGCGTGTCAACTATCTCTTCACGTCGAGTCTCATTAGAGATACTAATCAATACATCATCAATTACATTTTCCTTAATTGTTGCTAGGTATGTATTTTCATCTGCACTTGCTACAAAAACATATTCATCGGTTTTCTCTGTTTTAAACAAATTACTTAGTATATCGGCATTAGTTTTCTCCGTTACTATCAGTAAATGCTTACTGTAATCAGTGATTAATCCTTTGCCTCTGCTGATATATTTTCTATACAAAACTCTGAAGGCAAAAGTCAAAAGAATATTGGTGCAAAAGAAAATAGCTATAACCATACGAGAATATGTAGCCGATTCCTTGAGAAAAAACAATACAAACAAAACCGTACCAACCAGTTTTATCGTATGCCAGATTATTCCACGCAATTCTACCACACTGTTCTGTCTCGATGAAACAGAATAGGATTCCCCTAAGAAGGAATAGAACAAATGAAGTAAAATGATCAAAGCAATAATTATTCGGTACGCACCATTACTCATATCAAAGTGCGGAATCTCACGAAAGAGATAAATAAAATAGCCATAAAAAGATATAAGAAAACTTAGTATTACACTAAGCAAATCTAATATGATTAAATCAAAATGCTTATATATTTGTTCTCTGTTCGTCATATTATTCCTCAGCAATCTGTAATATGAGTTACTTCTCCAAAATAACAGAAGTATTACTTTCAGCAGTTTGTCGATAAACTGTATCAGCTAAAAGTATCAACCAAAACGGGTTGTATGTCAAATCAATAAAATGATGAGCAACAATACAATTTAAAGATATCAATGCAACCACCAGTACAAATTTTAAGTCCTTACGATTGCGATATGCCATATAAGTAAAAACAGTTATAAAGAAAATCGCTGCAATTACTCCATATTGAAACATCAGGTTTAAATAGGAACAATCTACAAAATTGTACTTCAGTGAAGGATTCTTTATATGTGCAGACATTCCGATCCAACGCACATTAGTGCCGAACAGAGAAAGACCGATGTCGGAAAATGCCCGTTTACCTAATTCTAATCTATTGGTAAGTGTCAAATTAAGTTTCTCCATAAATGAATTTGATGGAGAGTATAATAAAGTCAGCAAAGTAATAATCGTGACAGCAATAGGCGTAAACAGACCTGAAAAAAAGGTCAAACAATTATTCCAAAATAACTTAACTTTAGAGTTCTCGTCTTTCTTATCCAAGTACTCATGTAAATAAAAAACTATCATAGTCAAAACACTGCAGATAAAGTCCAACTTACCATAAGTAAATTTAAATACCAGTGCACTCAAGCCAAGCAATAACAGCCAATGGAACCATTTCATTTTCTTACTAAACAAGTATAGACAAATCAAAATCATAAAGAAAAGCTTGGCAGAGTAATTAGTACACCATCTGCTTCCTAAAGCATATCTGTTGTGACCTTCTCCGAAATAAAGATTATTAGGAATAATTCCGACACCCGCAAGGATGGTATAAAACAGAACAAGTATAAGCGACTCAACCAGATATATTTTAAGAATTTTTTTGAAATCAATGCCATAAGCACCTACAACAAACAATACCAAAAGATATAAATAGTCTTCATTTACAATGCGACGCCTCTGCCAGAAAACCAGAAGCATAAGAGCAACTGATATCAGTTTATTCGTTGTTTTCATCTTATCAACCAAGAGTAATTTCATCATAACAACTAACAACGGAATATAAAACACAAGTATCCAAAAAGATTCACCTAATCCGAAAAAAAGACTTCCGAAAAAGTTGAATTAGCAAGTAATAACAGTGCAAGTCTCGGAATAAAAACAATAAAAAAAAGCAATTCCCCTATCCTGCTGTCATTCGTTATAAGACTATTTTTACTATCCATTTATATCCCCCTTAATCATGGTATTACGCCTTCATACCAACGACATCTATAAACCTTCTGTAACAAAAAATATTCGACCGAAATTTTATCACAAGAATTTTTAATTGTCATCAAATAATACTATCTTCCCGAGTCTTAACAATTAAATTCGTCCAATTTGCTTTTTACCGAATCATAACATACGGTTACTTTCTCAGTAACAAAATCGGCACGTTCCTTAATAATATGTAAAATCGCAACGATGATATTGGGATTCGAAACTGAAAGATTATCATATATTTCTTTTTCGTATCTCGGAATCAGTTTGCTTGTCTGAAGCAGTTAAAGTTTTACTGTCAGACTGCATGCATGCTACATCTGCAAATAATATCAACCAAAAAGGATTATATGCCAAATCAATAAAGTGATGTGCAATAACACAATTTAAAGACACTAATGCCACAACAAGTACGAAGCGCAAATCCATACGATTACGGTATGCCAGCAAAACAAAAACTGATATGAAGATAATCGTTGCAACAATTCCAAACTTAAACAATAAGTGCAGATAAGAGCAGTCAACAAAATTATACTCCAGCGAAGGATTGCTCAGGTAATCAGTCTTACCAATCCAGCGAACATCACTTCCGAACAAAGACAAACCGATACTTGAGAACGCTGCCTTGCCAAGCCTTAATCTTTCGGTAATAGTCAAGTTAATTTTCTCCAATAAAGCATTGTTCGGTGAATATGCTAAAGTAAGTAACGTGATTACTGTTACCGCAATAGGTGTAAACCACACAGAAAGTTTTCTCAAACAACAATTCCAAAATACTTTTAATTTGAAATTATTATCTTTTTTTGTCAAATACTCATGTAAATAAAATACAATAACAGACAAAATATTGCAAATTAAATCCAATTTGCACCTCGTATAATAGAAAACAACAGCAATCGGCAGACACAATAAAATCCAATGAAACCATTTCATTCTCTTGCTGTAAAGATAAAGACAAATCAAAATCATAAAAAATATCTTAGCTGAATAGTCGGTACACCAAATACTTCCGAAAGCATACCTTGTTACTCCTTCACTACAGTAAACAGCATTCGGAATAATTCCGACAATTGCCAATGAAGTATAGAATATTACCAGTATTACCGAATCCCAAAGATATACTTTAAGAATTTTTTTGAAATTTATACCGTAAGCAGCTACTATACCCAACGACAAATAATACAAGGTATCTTCAATGGTAATCAAACATAGTTGAACAAGAAGTAAAAATATAATCACCGATAATAACAACTTGCTTGTTACCTTCATCTTGTCAAATAAAAACAGTTTTATCAGAACAAACACCAACGGAACAATATACTTAAAAAACAAAAAGAACGTACCTAAGTTGGCTAAAAATGTTCCGGAGAAAGTTGTTTCGTTTAAAATCAAAAACGCAATCCAAGGAATAAAAAAGAAGAAGAAGAAAATCTCTCTCATCTTACTGTCATCCAACCCTAAATTTAAATCCTTGCTCATATATCCCCCCCTATTAATCATGTTATTACAACTTCATACCAGCGACATCTATAAACCGTCTGTAACAAAAAATATTCGACCGAAATTTTATCACAAAAATTTTTAATTGTCATCAAATAATACTATCTTCCCGAGTCTTAACAATCAAATCCGTCCAATTTGCTTTTTACCGAATCATAACATACGGTTACTTTCTCAGTAACAAAATCGGCACGTTCCTTAATAAACTGTTTTCCTTCGTTCTTTGTCGCCGAAAACAAAAACGCAATTAATGCCAAAAAGATAAATAAAACCGACAATGCACAGGATACCAAACCGGTCATAAATAACTTTACATTTGAATCTTTCATGCTCTTCCCTCCAAATCTGTAAATCCGCTGTTCCACATACTCTTGTGCATACTGAGATAGCCACCGGTAGTCTTAGCAAAAAGCTTAAGAATAAAGATGGTAATTACAGCCATAAAGATAATCATGAAAAACAGAGCTATCAAACCCAAAATCGCAGCTGCTTTAAAAGCCTGCATAGAAAGCGCCGCACCAAAGCCGATAACAAGAAGCCATCCGCCCAAGCACACCGAACCTGCCGAAGCTAATACAACTCCGAGTAAAATCAGCCAAACCCAAATTGCAACAAATAAATCAAACAGGATAATAAAACACCGAGCACCTGTCTTGCTCTTCTCAGGACCTTTACTCATACAATTCCTCCATATTATATATATCTACCCAAAAACGATTCTCGCGATTATTCAGCTCCGCGATTCATCGATATATTTAATATTATACCAAATGAAATAAAATTTACCATCATTGCCGTTCCGCCCTGGCTGACAAACGGTAACGGAATACCTGTAATAGGAAGAAGGCCGACCGACATTCCCATATTCTCAATGAAATGGAATGCAAAAGAACCTGTAAGTCCCGTAACTATATATGCATATGCCTTACGCTTTGTTGTTGATGCAACATATAAAGCTCGGCACAAAAAGAAGAACGCGACAATAATAACTGCAGTAGTTCCTATAAAGCCAAGATGCTCAGATATTGCAGAATAAATAAAATCACTCCACTTAACAGGAACCGATATAGAGACACCGGTTTTATTTCCGCTTAATCCGCCTGAAGCAATACACTGTTGCGAACGAAGCAGATTATACTCAGCCTGCGGATCCGAACCTTCAAATACCAATGAAAGAATTCTTCTCTTCTGATACGGCTCAAGATAAAACAACCACACGAGCGGTATACCGCCTACAATTGCCGTAGATAATGCAAGAAAAAAATATCTGTACTTTAATCCCCACACAAAAAGTATGCACACAAATGAGAAAACTATTACCATACAGCTTCCAAAGTCAGGCTGCATAAGGATAAGAAGAACCGGAAAGGAATATACCAATGCAATAAGAGCAAATCCTTTAATGAAGGATATTTTATTCTCACTCATTTGTCCGAACAAATCACCGGCAACCATTACGAGTCCTATTTTCGCAAGTTCGGAAGGCTGAAAATTACCTATTACAGGAAGATTAAGCCAAGCATCGGCACCCCACTGATCAGCCAGGGAAAATCCGTCCAAAGGAACAAGTATCAACAGAAATACCGAAGCAAGATAAATACACCAACCCAAAGGCCTCATAAAAGATATATCCAAAAGGCAGATAATCAGGGTTATTACACACCCCGCAACTGCAGCAGCCACCTGGCGATACAGATTTCCCGGATATGCGTCCCCGAAGCCGTCAGATAAAACCTTATTCAGAACAAACAAACCAATAGTCGTCAAAAGAAGAATCGGTACTATAAGAAAGTAATCCATTCTTTTAACAAGCAAAGTGTCTGTTGTCTTCTCTATTCCCAGTTTCTGTCGACGCATATATCAACCCTGTTTACTTTTTCTTTTTTCCTGAAGAGGATTTCTTTTTACTGCTGTTATTTGAATTATTTGACTTCTTTACAGCTTCAACTGCCGGCTCTGATTTTGCTTTTGCCTTGCTCTCTGCCGCTTCAAGAGCTTTAACCTGCGCGGCAGTTTTTACAGTAAAACAGCTTTCAGGAAGCTCGTTACGCTCAAGCTGATTGTATCTGACATAAACAACAGTTCCCAAACCTACAAGAACCAGGATAAGAGACAGAAGCTGAGAAGTTCTTATGCCGGTATCGCCTATATAGAGCGAATCCGTTCTCAAACCTTCAATAAAGAAACGTGCAATACCGTATCCGATAAGATACAGTGATGTAACCTCATATCTGTACTTACACTTGCGTCTTACGCAACGAATTATAAAAAACAATGTAATACTGCATAAAGATTCATAAAGGAAAGTTGGATGTACAGGCATTGAAGAATCAAGATTCGGGCAATTGTGCTGAAGATATGTCTGAACCTTAGCCGATGTCATACCCCAAGGCAATGTTGTTGTGGTACCGAATGCTTCCTGATTAAAGAAGTTACCCCATCTTCCTATTGCCTGTCCCAACGGAACATATGCAAGACCGTAATCAAGAAGGACGTCAAACGGTATCTTTTTTATTTTCGCAAATACAAATAATCCGATAACAGTGAGAATAATTCCGCCGTAAACGGCTAACCCGCCTGATCTGACATCAAGAATTTTGTGAATATCGCCCTTATAGTAATCCCACTCACAAATTACATAATACGCTCTCGCGCCGATAATTGCGCAAGGAATTGTAATAAGCATAATATCGGCAACCGTATCCTCAGAAAAGTGATTTTTCTTAGAATCAAGCATTGCTAATATTGCGCAAAGAAGCATACCTCCGCAAATTAAAATGCTGTACCAATACACTTCAACACTTCCGAAAGAAAACAAAACATTATTAATGTTAAAGTGCCATCCCAAGCCCGGAAAACTTACTTCTGTCATTTTTTGCCTCCGTTTCTTTATCTTAAAGAATGCTTACGATAACCGTTCTCTTTATCCAGAAGAACCTGTCTTTGAAGTTCTTCAAGACCGTCAAACTTCATCTCGTCACGAATAAACTCAATAAGAGACACCGTTGCCGTTTTGCCGTAAACATTCTCATTAAAGTCATATAAATGCGTTTCTATTATAACCTTTTTTTGTTTTTCCTCAATCGTAGGTTTTAATCCTACATTACTTATCGAATTATACTCCTTATCCTCAATACGTGTAACAGAAAGATAGACGCCCCTTCGCACAATGTACTTATCGTCAGGAATTATAAGGTTTATTGTAGGAAATCCGAGTGTTCTTCCTATGCGATTTCCTCCGGTAATAACTCCCGAATACGAATAATATCTTCCGCAGCACAAATCGGATATTTCATTAACTTTTCCGGCATCCAAAAGCTTCTTTATAAGTGACGTTGATACTTTACTGTCACAAGTGTCTCCTGTTGTCATTACAGGAGGCATTTCTATCAATTCAATGCCGACCTTGCCGAGAAGCTTCCTCAAAAGCACTGTATCTCCTCTGCCGTTTTTACCGAAGTGATAATCCGAACCGACAACGACACACTTCGCATTCATTTTACATATCACAAAATTCTCAATGAAGTCTTCCGGTTCCATTTCCCTTAAAACAGAATCAAATTCGAAAACAACCTCGTCTTGAACACCGATTTCTTCCAACAAGTGTATGCGTTCCTCAACAGTCATCACAGTCCTGTCACCTTTTATATAAAAATCACTGAAGGTTTGCACTGTAGGAATAAGATTCCTTAATGTTGAAACACGAAGCAATTCCTCTATCACTTTCAAATGTCCGCTGTGAAGGCTGTCAAATAAGCCCAATGCTACTGCTCTGGATTTATACGGCACATCATTTATATCGTAATATATCATTTCCAAAGCATCCTTTCGATTCTGAGAGCCTTCTTCAATCCCTCTTCGGATTCCTCTTCAGAATAATAAAGCACCGCTGCTGTTTGTCCGTGATAAACAGCACGATATCTTATATCCGGATTCTCTCGATCAATAAGTTTACCAAAAGCCGAAGCTTTCAGTTTTTTTCCTACCTTAACCATTGAGAACTGAACATCATTTAATTCCAGTACAGGCATAAAAGACAAAGCCGCATCACCCGATTGAAAAGCCACTGATGTCTCTTGCTCTTCAGACAAAAGTACACGTAATTCGTCCAAGGATTTTGCATTTTCCACACTGAACGGACCGCACTTAATTCTTCTCAGTTTGCTGCAATAAGCTCCGGTTCCCAGGATTTTTCCCAAATCATCACATATTGTTCTTATGTATGTTCCCTTTGAACACGAGACTGTAAAATCAATTGCAACAGAATTAATTATCTCGTCCTTAAAGCTTACCTTTTCTTCTTTAACAGAGTGTATATCGACGGAATAAATTTTGATTTTGTTAGGTTTTAACTCAAAATCAACACCGGCACGCGCAAGATCATAAGCCTTTTGTCCGTTAATCTTCTTCGCCGAATATTTGGGCGGCATCTGAAATTCACACTTAATTATCTCATCAAAGGCAGTTCTGACCGCACTGCTGTCATCAGCCAAAATGCGACAAATCTCTTTAACATTCATATCATGCCTTGAAAGAATCTCACCGTCACAATCCATAGTGTTCGTAGCTATCCCTAAAACAGCAGTTGCTCTGTATGCTTTATCATAATTATCGGTGTACCTGACAAAACGCAGCGCGTCACCGACAAAAATCGGTAAAAGTCCTGTTGCAAACGGATCCAGCGTCCCGCTGTGTCCGACTTTACGCGTATTGCACAGCTTACGTACACTCGAATCAACCGAGAATGATGTCATCCCGGCTTCTTTATCAACCAAAACAATTCCGTTAAAACTCATATCAGCCATAAATCACAGAAGCGTAGCAGCTTTGCTTACTATTTCCTTTGCCAATTCTTCCATCGATAATGTATCCGGTAACGAACGATCAAAGCTCATTCCGGCAGCGCGCTTATGTCCGCCGCCGCCAAAGCCTTCGGCAAAACCGGAACAATCAAAATAGCTCTTAGATCTTATATTAACTCTTATTTTATTGTTACTTGTCTCTCGTAAAACAAAAGCCACCTCAACCGAATCAATATCACGTAAGTCTGTAACTATCGCACCTATTGATTCATCATCAGCATTAAACCTCTCAAAATCCTCTTGTGATACCGTAGCTATTGCGAGCTTCCCGTCACACAAAACGTCAGCCTTGCTCAAAGTATAGCCGATAAGTCTGGTTACACCTTCTGTTTTTCTGTCAAAAAGATTGTAACAAACAGGAGTTATCTCTCCTCCCAAATTCATAAGTTCACCTGCAGTTGCAAGCGTCTTCGGCTCAGTATTCGAATAAGTGAATCTTCCTGTATCAGTTACAATACCTGTAAGGATAAACTGAGCTATTTCCTTTGTAATTACCGCAGAAGTCTCACATCCTGTCATGTCAGCGTACTCGCGAAGGACATAATATACCATCTCACTTGCAGAAGATGCACTCGGTTCAACCCAGATGCCGTCACCTTCAAGTTTAACCGACTGGTGATGATCGATAACAAGCTTTCTGTCACAAGCATCATAAATATCGCCCATAATACCCATTCTTGAAGCTGCAGAACAATCAACTGCAATAACCAAAGGTATATTGGAAGAAAGAAGCCTCTCCTTGTCAGCAGTCAAATCATCAAAATTAAGGAAATCCATATTGTCAGGACGTTTCTCAGGCAAAGCTACAAATGCTTTAATTCCGTTATTGCGCAAAAAGCTTGTCACAGAACATGCAGAGCCCACACAATCACCGTCCACACTGGCATGAACAAAAACGGGTACAACCTGCTTATCTGAATCCGGCAAAGCTTTTATTCGTGTAATCTCATTAAAAAAGCACTGAGCCATATTTTTTGCTTTCTCGTTCATAGTAAATGAAGGAAATTACTCTTCTCCTTCTTCCTCCTTATCCTCATCAAGATGATACTGCTCATGAATAGCCTTATCCTTGGCACGAACTCTGTTAATCACCGCATCCATGTACGCTGCATTCTCAAGAGTATTATCCAAAACAAAATGGAGTTCCGGAGCAACTCTGAGATTAATATGCTTACACATCTCTCTTCTTATAAAACCGGTGGCATGAACAATTGCATCAAGACAATCCTTTTGTTCCTTATCACTTCCCATTACTGAAATCGAACATGTTGCATGCGTTAAATCCGAAGACATTTTAACACCTGTAATCGTTGTCATAAAAGGTATACGCGGGTCCTTAACATCATTGGCTATGATACCGGATAAAACCTTCTGCATCTCATCGCCGACAATTGCTGCTCTGTTACGTCTCATAATCTCCTCCGAATAATCTTTTTATTTATTCTATCCCTTTTCGAAAAGAAAAAAAAGGCAGCGCACAATTATCCTGTTGCAACTGCCTGTTTTCCTGTTAACAAATTAACGTGCTACCTCACGCATCTCGAAAGACTCAATAATATCTCCGATCTTGATATCATTAAAATTCTCGATAGAAAGACCGCACTCATAACCTGCATTTACTTCCTTAACTGCATCCTTCATACGCTGTAAAGAAGCAAGCTGACCTGCATAAACTACGATATCATCTCGAACGACACGAACACCGCAGTTACGAACGATTTTACCGTCAAGAACGTAACATCCTCCGATAGTACCGACACCGCTTACCTTGAAGAGCTCACGTATCTCTACATGTCCGAGAACAACTTCCTCATAAGTAGGAGCAAGCATACCCTTCATAGCTGCCTCGATATCCTCGATAGCCTTATAAATAATATCGTACAATTTAATATCAACGTTAGCTTCCTTAGCTTTATCTATGATTGAAGCATTAGGACGAACGTTAAATCCGATGATTATAGCATTAGATACATCAGCAAGAACAATATCTGACTCATTAATGGCACCTACGCCCGAATGTACAATCTTAACGTGAACTTCGTCATTCGAGAGTTTTACAAGAGACTGAATTACAGCCTCAACAGAACCCTGAATGTCAGCCTTAATAATAAGGTTCAAGTCCTTAACATCACCGGCTGCAAGGCTTGCAGCAAGATTCTCAAGAGTCATCTTAGAACTCTTATGGAGTTGCTGCTCACGAAGCTTAATCTTACGTTTCTCAACAAGCTGTCTTGCTACCTTATCATCAGTAACAGCGTAAAGAATCTCACCGGCATCAGGTACATCCGGAAGACCGAGAATCTCTACAGGGATAGAAGGACCTGCCTTCTTAATAGCAGAACCCTTATCGTCGTACATTGCACGAACATTGCCGATCATAGCACCGCAAACTACGCTGTCACCCTGCTTAAGAGTACCTCTCTGAACAAGAACAGTAGCAACCGGACCTCTTGATTTATCAAGCTTAGCCTCGATTACAGTACCCTTAGCCTGTCTCTTCGGATCAGCTTTAAGCTCAAGAACATCAGCAGTAAGAAGAACCATCTCAAGAAGATCGTCCACACCTGTGCCCTGCTTTGCACTTACAGGAACCATAATCGTTGAACCTCCCCATTCTTCCGGAATAAGTTCATAATTAGAAAGTTCCTGCTTAACCTTATCAGGATTAGCACCCGGCTTATCTATTTTGTTAATAGCAACAATAATCTCCGTATTAGCAGCCTTGGCATGGTTAATTGCCTCGATTGTCTGTGGCATTACACCGTCATCTGCAGCTACAACAAGTATAGCTATATCGGTTACCTGAGCACCTCTTGCACGCATCGTGGTAAATGCTTCATGACCAGGAGTATCAAGGAATGTAATCTGACGTCCCTTAAGTTTAACTGTATATGCACCGATTGCCTGTGTAATACCGCCGGCCTCACCGGATACAACAGATGAAGATCTGATTCTGTCAAGAAGTGAAGTTTTACCATGATCAACGTGACCCATTACTACTACTACAGGCGGACGCGGCTTCATGTTCTCCTCAATCTCTGCATCGTCATCCTCAAAGAGAATATCCTCTTCAGTTACCTCTGTTAAGAGTGTAGCAGTAATACCAAAGCCGTCTGCCAGCAAGCAAGCAGTATCAAAATCGAGCTCTTGGTTAATTGTAGCCATAACGCCCAATTTCATGAGAGCTGTAATTACTTCAGTGCTCTTCTTCTTTATTCCTTCTGCAAAATCCTTAACGGAAATAAAAGCAGGGATCTGAATCTCTGTAATCTTCTCTATAAGAACATTACTGCTTTCATCAGCTGTCTTTGACTTCTTGTTACGTTTTCTGCTTCCGCCGTAATATGAATCATATCCGTCTTCCGAATAATCCATGCTTCTTCCGTTAAAGTTTGAATTTGCATTTTTATTACGTGAACGCTTGTCATTATTGTCAAAGCCGTTACCGTCATGCTTACTGTTCTCGTTATCGTAACGCTTTTTATCCTTTGCATTTCTTGTAGCAAAATCAGCTCTTGACTTCTTTACTTCCTCGATAGGTGATTCTGACTTATTGGCAGGTTTACTGTTACGAGGACGAGATAACGGACGTGAACTTCCATCGTCATCCTTATCCTTTGACTGATACTGATTATCACCGTAGCCTCGCTGCTGATTGTTACCGTAACGTTCTCTTCCCTGACCGTTACCTCTGTTCTCACCGTTACGCTGGAATCTGTCGCGATTATCTCTTCCCTCGCCTCTTCCTTCGCCACGATTGTTATCTCGGCCGTCACGTGAATTATAGCTTGAACGATAGGTATTACGATTACCGTCACGATTATCTCTGTCTCTGTTTACAAAAACACTTTTACGCGGAGTTGCAGGAGCAGCATCAGGCATCGCGATAACCGCTGATGATAATTTCTGCTTCGGCGGTTCAGGTTTCTTAACTTCAGAAGGCTTCTCTGAATCTGAAGCAGTCCCGTTCTTTATCTCGTTTGAAGTAGCTTTTACTTCATCAGGCTTCTTAACTTCGTCTGCTGTCTTCGCAACTTCAACATTCTTTACTTCCTTAGCCTCTGCTTTAGAGATTTCCTTCTTTTCTGTCTTAGCAACTGCCTTATCTTCCTTAGTTTTCTTGTCAGAAGCTGATGGCTCTTCCGACTTTTTATTTGTTTTTTCAGTTGCAGCCGATGTTTTAACGTCTGTATTATCAGCCGCCGTCTTTGCCTTCACAGTTTCCTTGTTTTCTGCTTTAGCCGGAGTCTTTACTGTATCGGTATTTGCCTGTACCTTAACAGGAGTCTCTGCTTTTTCATTAGCATTTGCAGCAACAGGAGCAGTATTAGTCATCTCCTTCTCTTTGGCCTGAGAAGACTCCGCACTCTTCTTATGTACTCTCCTTACGACAAATTCTTTATTACCTGATACTCCGCCCATGATTATCTGAGGTTTTTTATTAGCATCTTCGCTCATTAATTATCTTCCTCCTTGTATTCAAACACTTCCAACATACTTGATAACTTATCGGCAAAACCATTATCCGTTATTGCAATTAAAGCTCTGCTGTTCTTTCCCATTGCTTCTCCCAATTCTTCCATTGTTCCGAAGCTGTAGGTTCTCTCCGGCATATCCGCCTTTGAAGATAAATCCAAAAATTTACTTAACGTATTCCTGGAAATATCCCGAGCAATTATAAGCATCTTTGCATTTCCTTTAACAATACACCCCGCAACCGCATCAAATCCGGATTCAACACTGCCGGCTCTGACCGCAAGGCCAAGAAAACGCAGAATCTTTTCTTTATCATTCATATTATGATTCGTTTTTTATCTCCTCCATAATAGTCTTAGCCACTTCGGACAAATCATTCTCAGAAATCATATGATGTAAGCCCTTAGACAATCTGTGCGCTTTAAGTTCTGCCTTTATGCACGTCTCGCTTCGGCAAAGATATGAACCTCTGCCGGATGCCTTTCCCGTAGGATCATAAATAATTGAACCATCCGGTTGCAAAACCACACGAACCAAATCACTTTTGTCCTTCTTGGTTCTGCATGATACACACATTCTCTGTGGTTTTTTCTTATTCATAATCAACTCACCTCATTGTTCTGACGGTTCATTACCGATTAAGTTCTCAATTATTCTTCACTCTCAACTGTGCTCTGCTCATCAGGAACAAAATCGTTGAGAATATCATCTACGTCAGAAGAAGAACAATCTGATTCCTTCTTAATATCAATCTTAAAGCCTGTAAGCTTAGCAGCAAGACGAACATTCTGTCCGCTCTTACCTATAGCAAGAGAGAACTGTGAATCAGGTACAATTACAAGTGCCTGCTTATCTTCAGTTCCGTCCTCACGTACTGTAATCTCTGTCTCAACACTTACGGCCTTTGCAGGCTGCAATGCCTCCTTAATAAAGATTGCAGGATCCTCATTCCACTCAACAATGTCAATCTTCTCTCCCTGAAGGGCATCCATAACAGCCTGAACACGCTGACCTCTCTGGCCTACGCATGAACCCTTTGCATCAACGCCCTCGCTTCTTGAATAAACGGCAACCTTTGAGCGTGAGCCTGCCTCACGAGCAACATTATAAACAATAACCTCACCGCGAAGAATTTCCGGAACATTAAGTTCAAAAAGTTTTGTAACAAGAACAGGAGACTTACGGGAAAGTATTACCGAAGGACGTCCCTTCTGTTCCTGAACGCCCTGAATAATAAAATACATCACGGCATTTTCCTTATAAATCTCTGTCTTTACTTTCTCATCCTGAGACAGTGTTGCCTCTGTTCTTGATGTAATAGTATCAACATCAAAGTTTTTATTGTTACGCTTCTCTATATCAACATAGACGCATCTGTTATCACGACGCAGAATTTTACCGGAAGTCATCTCACCTATACGACCTTCGTACTCATCCTTAATTCTCTCGAACTCTGCCTCACGAATTTTCTGTGAAATAGCGCTCTTTGCGGCGGTAGCAGCAAGACGTCCGAGATTTTGAACCTCAAGACCCATCTCAAACTCATCACCGATTTCAAAATCCGGATCCATTGACTTAGCATCTTCAAGTGACATTTCCTTATCAGGATCCATAACCTCTTCAACAACCTCAATTACTTTATAAAGAGAAATTGTACCGTCCTCACGATCAATCTCGGCATGTACATTCTCATTTGTCTTAGAAGCAGAGAACTCTCTTCTAAATGCAGTAACGATTCCTTCCTCAACAGCGCGAATCAATTTCTCATCATCAATTCCGCGTTCCTCGGCAAGTGCTCTAATTGCCTCCAAAACATTTAACTTTCCTTCTTCATCCTGCTTTGCCATGTTAACCTCCTGATATGTAATAGTAATTAAAATTCTATATGTCTTATTGCCTTAGCTATCATATCGTAGCATATAACCAATTCGGCAATCGTCACATACTTCTTCTGTGCCTTATTAATACTTTTGTTCTCAAGGACTTCGACAACAACATTTTCTTCAGTAACTTCTTTTATCTTACAAAGAAAATTCTTCTGACCTTCATATTCTTTAAAAAGGCTCATCTCTATAAGCTCTGATGAATATCTTCTGAAATCCGAAGCAGTCTCAAGAGGTCTTGTAAGCCCCGGAGAGGATACCTCAAAATAATCTGCCTCATGCTTTAATTCCTTATCGAAAACGGGATCTACAGTCATACTGAATCTCTCACAATCGTCTGAAGATATTCCGCCCTCCTTGTCAATAAATAAACGAAGGAACATATCCTGTCCTTCTTTTTTATATTCAGCATCAACAAGCTCATAGCCCATATCCTTTGCTATAGGTTCAGCTATCTCAAAAGCAGCCTGCGCAATTTTGGATCTTTTTGCCATTAGTACCTCTTCAAAATACAAAAAAATAAACAAAAAACGGACCGAAAACAGTCCGTTCAAAAAGAAAAACCTCTTAAAACCTCAATTATTGTACCACAATAATCGTTAATAATCAATTTTTCGCATTTTATGTTAAATTTCACAAAATAAATTTGAAAATTATTTAATTAACTATTCAAATTAGACAATAATTTTAGTAAAATTAAATCATTAAAAAAATAACACTAAAGGAGACTCAGACTATGATTAAGATTTTTGCAGGTCAGAAAGGTACAGGTAAGACAGCAAAGCTTGTAGATGACATCAATCAGGTAGCTGCTGAAGACAACAACGTAGTTTGCATTGAGAGAGGCAATCGTTTAGACCAGTTATTAAAGTGTAAGGTAAGATTAATTAATATAGATGAATATCCTTGCACAGGTTACGATCAGCTTCTCGCTTTTATTTGCGGTATCTGCTCTAAGGATTATGATATATCACACATCTTTATAGACAGTATAAAGAAAGTATCAAAATCAACAGATATGGATGAATTGGCAGGTTTCCTTGCTGAACTTGATAAGTTATCAGCAGCTTCTTCAATTTCTATCACAATTATTCTCAGTGAAGCAGTTGATACTTTACCTGATTCAATTAAAGCTTTTTGTTAATTAGTTTTTATGTTATCATTTGGTGTAGGTCAGTATTTTGACCTACACTTTATATTTTGGAGGGTTTTAATATGGGTTTATTGAAAGAATTTAAAGAATTTGCGCTTAAGGGAAACGTTATGGATATGGCTATCGGTGTAATTGTCGGCGGTGCTTTCGGAAGCATTGTAACTGCTCTTACAACTGATTTTATCAATCCTCTTATCGCATCTTTCGGCGGTGCGGAGGTTGCAGGTTTAATTAAACTTCCTTGGGTTGACTATGCAGGTCTTTCCTTGGAAGAAAGAACTGCTCTCAGCTTGAACTATGGTGACTTTATCACATCTGTTATTAATTTCCTGATTTTGGCAGTTGTATTATTCATACTTCTTAAAGGAATGAACAAGCTTAAGGAACTCGGCTCGAAGAAAGAAGAGGCTGTTGAAGAGCCGGCACCTGAACCGTCAGCAGAAGAGAAGCTTCTTGTTGAAATCAGAGATTTGCTTGCAAGCAAGAAATAATTTTTTCAGATTACTGTTTCTATAAATTGTATCAGAGGTTGTCTCAAAGCTTATCGGCTGTTTGAGACAACCTTTTTCGAGTTTAAGAAAACCATCCTCAACCATTTGTTGCAAGCGGCGCTTATGTGGTAGAATACCTCACAAGGGATAAGTACAAAAGAGGATTTATATGAGCGACAAAAATGAAAATGATATATCCAAATATTACGGCAACAGTATAAATGTACAATACAGTGCTTGCAGAATACTGATTGATACTTACGGAAATCGCGCAGTTGAAATTGCATTTAACAATATTGAATGTGCTGTTGTACGCAGATATTACAAACATCATAGTCACAGTTATGATGAGAAAGCCAGTTGGGATTTCTGTTTGTATCTGCATGACAATACCGGAATTAATATAGTGGAACTTAAAGAGGTACAGTTCTGGACTCTGGTAAATGATATTAACCGGAATCTTATAAAGAACAATTACCCCGTGTTGCAATTAACGTTCGATGGTGAACCGATGTTAGCAGCAGAAAAACGCGAGACTTATGCAAACAGTTTCACAGTAAATGACCGCGTTATTCGTGATGATGAGAACTTAATTAAACGCCGTTCGAACAGAATCAAAGTCAGCGGTACATTGACAATATTAACCTCGATAGCATTAATTATAATAGTCATTATGTCTTGCATAACTGATATCGGTGATGATACATTACTCACTGTGGTTACTGTCGTTTCTTTACTGACTTGGGATATATCAATTCAAATATGGGGATTCAATTGGTACGGCAACCATAAGAGATTTAAATATCTGACCTCTTTAAAACTTGAATCGAAATCACTAAAGCTTAACGAGAATACGTATAATGCTTCACAGATTCTGGGAATCGTAGTAAATGAACCCGGACCGATTGAACATCTTAAGAACGACACTTACCTGATACGCATTTTTATTAAGGATGATAAGGTTCCTGTAAGTTATGCCTGGGGCACAAACGGTTGTCTCGGCTTCAGAGCTGAGGAACTGGCAGATTCGGTTTTGAGTTGGTGCGAGACACAAAATATTATTTGCCTGATTAGGTAATTGTATTTCGCTGATATTCACGAAAATCTTTCTCTTCCCCATATTCATTACCCGATTACATTTTTGAATTGTAATGGTAAAATATGGGCGCAATTTAAATATGTATGTTATGATTGGTAAGTTCTTCTATATTAAAAGAAGAATAAGAAAGGAGATATTAATGACAGAATCCTGTCCGGATTGCGGAGCACCGCTATTTTTTAATCCTGAATTACAAGTTTCCGAATGTCACAGATGCGGAGGCTACTTCTTCCCCGAGGATATTAATGCCGCGGAACAGCGTGCACTCTCTTTGAAAAACAACAGTAATCCGCTTGACAATCTGTCAGGTTCAGCCTCCGCTGAAGATACAGATGTTATAGATCATGACATCGCTCCTGAATATGTAGAAGAATTCATCGAAAGTCCGATATATATATGCAACCAATGCGGCGCCGAGATCATAATTAATTCAACCGAAGCCTCAACATTCTGTCTCTACTGCGGTTGCCCGACTTTGGTTTTCTCACGCATATCCCAGACTCGTAAACCAAATTATATAATACCTTTCGGTATTTCCCGTGAAAGAGCACTTACTGCAATTCAAGAACAGATGAGACACAGTTTCTTTGCTCCTAAGGCTGTCAGGAAAGTCAAGCTCGAGGATATTCACGGCATCTATATTCCATACTGGCTCACTGACATCGACTACGAAGCTACTGCCAACATAGAATTACGAAAAAACGAAAGCAATTATGTCTATAAGGGATCCAAAGCCTCTTATGTCGAGGAAATTACCCACACTGCAAGATGCGGTCTCTGCAGTTTTAAAAGAATCACTACCGATGCATCTTATACGCTTCCGAATGATTTCAGCAAGTGTCTAGAACCATATAATACCAACAACATAAAGCCCTTCAACAAAAACTATCTGGCAGGTTTCTATTCTGACATTGCAAACATCACCGTTGACGAAGGCAAAGAGGATGCTCTCGAACGTGCTGAGCAAATGTTTGACAAAGAGATGGAGCGTGCACTCAAATATGACGGCGGCGGAAAAGTTGCCAGCAAGGTCGGAACCTATCAAATCACCAACTGTGATTCTGCCATGTTCCCGGCATGGTTCGTTACAATCCGTTATCAAAACACCCCGTATACTATTGCCGTCAACGGTCAGACAGGCAAAGTCAACGGAATTCTGCCTGTAAACTATGCCAAGTTTACCTTCATTACTGTTCTGACGGCGCTCGTAATATGGACTGTTACATTTTTAATGACAACGCAATCAATGTATATTTTTATAGCACTCGGATTAGTAGCGATGATTGGATTATTTACTCTCGGTGCCGGCATCAGAAAACTCAAGCGTATAAAAAAGCGACTTCGTCAGGCGAAGTCAAGCTTAGTATACTGCTACGTTCACAAGAGACAGGGGGCTGATTTATAATGACACCGGAAATACTGATTGATGTTTTTCTTATACCTATAATTATTCTAATAATGCCATTCGCTGTCGGCATTGCTCTATTGATTTGCAGTACATTACTTGACAAGTCAAACAACTTCGGCGATAACGCTGGCGAATTCGATGAGTTTGGAAATAACGATTTCAGATTTAAGTAATATACAATCGGGGCTGTCTCAATGAATATTTTGAGACAGCCCAATTATTTTGCAACTACTTTTTCTTTTTCTTTGAATCTTTGTCTTTCTTCTTTTTGTCGCCCTTTTTCTTTTTGTTCTTCTTCATCTCTTCGATATTAGGAGCCTCGATGGAGTTCTTAGGTTTGGGAACAGATGCTTTCTTTTTAAGGGCAGCACCGTTAACTTTTATATCAACAGTTTTCCTGTTTTGCTTAACAATCTTTTCCTTAACTGAATCATTGGTAATAACAATAGGCGGAATTGTTAATTCGTAAAGCATGTCACGAATCAAATTGATACTGCTCTTGTTAACAGAATAAAAGATATTGCGTCCTTCTTTATGACTTTCAACAAGATTTCTCTCAACCAATACAGTCATATGATGAGACATGGTAGGCTGTGTGATATTGAAATTTACCTGTATATCCTTAGCACAAATCTCACCGTTCTCCGCGATAAGCTGAAGAATGTGAATTCTGATAGGTTCTGCCAAGGCTGACAGCATATATATCAAGCTTTCCTTCTCATTAATAGTCATATTCTACCCTCTGTTATGCAATAAGTTGTTCTTTTAAAGCTTCCTCAAATTCTACCAGATTAGCGCATGCAATAATTTCTGTCTGATCCTCAAGAAGAATATCCTCATCACCTCTTACAAGCACAGTCATAGGAACACCGAGCTTTCTTAATAACAAAAGCTGATAATCCTTACTCGTCTCAGAAGGCAAATACTTGCAAAGCATTCTTACAACCTGCTTTGCATCTTCAATATAAAGTCCGGACAGTTTAAGTAAATGCTCTACAACATACATTACAAAAACATCATTAAAATCAAACTGCGTTTTCTCAGGGAATACACAACTGAATGCTTTCATAGATGTTGGAGATACAAGTTCCAGTTCCTCAAAATCTTTACGCGGTATCACAAAACTTTTTACATTAGCAGAAAATAATTCCTGCATTTGTTCAACGGTAAGATCACCCTTAAGTTCCTGTATTCTCTGTATTCTTGTCAGAATCTTAGTTCTTGGAAAAAATGTTTCCTGACCGGTCTTGGTTGCCTTATGAATAAACCAGCTCTCAGGAATCAGATTCATTCTTTTCCAGCGATAAAGGGTGCCATAAGATATTTTTGCTATGTGCAACAATTGCTGCTTGGAAATTAATTCATCTTCCATATAAACATATCCTCCAAAATAGATATTTTCTCTTTAACCATTCTAAAGGATGAATATTACAATTATGAGACAAAAAAATAAAAATACCAACACAATTTTTAACAGCAAAAAAACACCGCATCAATGGCGGGGCATCATTTTAAAGTAAAAAGCGTGATATATGCCACACCATAACGGTATGGAATATCACGCCTTTATCATTCATTGAAAAGAATTATTGTACTTTCCGGAATCCGGTTTTATTTGAAGCCATGCGCCGTACAAGGCCTTTATTCTTTAGGGAGCTATAACTCTATTTACTGTTCGTATTGATTTATTGCTTTTTTTCTACAAGCTCAGCTACAGTTAGATAAAGATATCAAACTCAACAATCCTGATATACCGACATTTAAACCGACATATGCAACGACAAAAAATACAGAGTAACATGAGGTCGTTGACATTACTCTGTATCTCTTTTGCTTGGCCAATCCGATAGCAACAGTGCTCATTTTTCAGTCTTACTGTTCTATGAACACTCCTGTAACAACTGACTGTTTTGTTACTTTTCTTTTACTCAATATAGTATCAGAAACCCAAAGCATCTCCCAAGTCATACATTATATCGAAGATATCATCATCACCGAAATAGAAGAAACCGAACAAAATAACCACACCGACAATGAGCGTCAAAATCAAAAGCCATATACATGCAGCCTTCTCAAATTTCTTGATATTGCGGTTGGGAACAATCAATGAAGCAAAAAATGAGAAAATCAAGCCCACAAGCGGAATAGCGTTAATAAGCATCAACCAAAAGTATGTACCCGTAGATACCGGTTTATAACACTTAGGGCATGAGTCCAGAAGACTCTGTTCCTTTTCCTTTTTCTCCAAGACCTTTTGATCCTTTGCGTTCTGTTTTGCGTCAGCTTTTGCTTGCTTCTTTGCCTCATTCTCAGCAATCTTTGCAGCCTTCTTGTCTACTTTCTTCTCTGCAGTTTTCTCAGACACAGTTGCCGCAACAACTGCTGCAGCAGCTTCAGGTGCTTTATTATCACCGAGATTAACGGCACCGCCGCCGTTTGGCATAAATTTATCCGCTCCGTTATTCTCAGCTTTACCTTCAATCTTTACAGCTTCAGCTGACTCAGTTTTAACTTCAGGAGTTACAGTTAAAGGTGCACCGCAACCGGTACAAAACTTTGAATTATCCGGCTCCTCACTACCGCATTTAGGACATTTCATAATTACACCTCCGAATTAATCTTATAAAACTTATCTTATCACTTAAAATACTTATTTTCAAAATTAAAGACCGTTAAAGGTTTACTGAAATAATATCCTTGAATAATATCACCGCCAAGTTTTCTGATAAAAGTATACTGCTTATCACTCTCTACTCCCTCAACACAAACTTTAATATTTATTGAATGAGCAAGAATAATAATAGCGCAAATAAATGAACGGTTAAATGCTTCTTTCTCCATGTCATCTACAAAAGCTTTATCTATCTTTATCTCATCTACCGGAAGTTCTCTCAAATAGTTAAATGAAGAGTATCCGGTACCGAAATCATCCAAGGCTATTCTGATGCCTTCTGCTCTGAGTCTTATAAGATTGGTACGACACATTGCAATATTTTTCATGAGAGATGTCTCAGTTATCTCCAAAAGAATATTCTTAGGACTCAATTCATATCGAGCAAGAGCTGCCATAACATCATTGGAAAAATCTCTGCGAACAATATCATCAGCAGTAACATTTATGTGTACATAGAAGTTAGGATTTGCTCCGCCCTTTATCCATTCGGAACATTGCTCTATAGCTCTGTTTAATATCCATGAACCTACAGTTTCCATTTGATCCGTCGTCTCAAGGGCATTTACCACACGTTCAGGATTAATCAATTCACCGTTAGGCGCAATCCATCTGAGCAACGCTTCAGCTCCTGCAAGCTCGCCGGATGAGGCATCTATAAGCGGTTGATAATATAATTGGAAACTCTCCATACCGTTACGAATAGACTGCGTTATCTGAAGTTCAAAATCGAGCTTTTCCTTAAGTTCTCTCTTATCAACAGGAGAATATATCGTATACTTCAATTTCTTATCCTGCTTAACTTTATGGAGAGCAATCTCGGCATTTACAAGCAACTCATCTACGGTTGAACCGCAAGATGGATATATTGAAGCCGACAAACCATATGAGATAAAGAAAGTACCGCGGCCTGTATCCAAAGGTTGCATGCTTTCTTCCTGAAGATAATTCATATATTCAGTAACCTTTATTCTGGAAGCATGAGGCCACATTATACAGAAAGTATCTATTCCTATCTGATATATGGAAGCACCGCTAGGAAGGTGTTTTTGAAGCATATTCGAAAGAGATATAAGTATCTCGTTACCTGCAGAACGTCCGTAACGATCGTTAAAAGTATGGAAACCGTTAATATCCACAAGCACCATAGCGGCAGATAAAAGATCCTTATTATGTATCATTTGCTCGGCATCAATCAGAAGCTTCTCTCTTGTAGGAAGTCCGGTAAGCTCATGACAGGAAGAATTACGTTCTACATCCTCACGGAACTCATTCATCTGTGTAAGATCAAAAATCGTACCTACAATCATCAAACCTTGTTTTGACGTATCATAGAATGACTTTCCGCGGCATGCTATCCAAACATACTTATCTTCTTTAACAGCAGCTCTGAATTCCATTGAAAATCGGTTTTGATGCCCTTCCGTAATCTGCTGCATTACATCTCTGAAACGTTTTCTATCCTCACTTATAACTCTGTTCGCTACCTTTTCGAAAATATCACCGTTAACAGACAATTCAACATCAGGAAAAATCTCAAGGATATTCTCAGATAAAACGAGCTGATTAATCTTCATATCAGCATAAAAAGTAATGGCAGCTGAACCATCAATAAGATTATTACGAATAGACGCATCTTTAACATACTCGGTTACATCCGTAAAGCAACCGGATATATATTGCATATCTCCTCCGATAATACCGTCTCTGCCGGCATCAGAAATACCATTGGCACGAAGATATATCTCACCTGTCATACTGGACAGGAATCTAACTGTAAAACTGAAATCTTTGGAAGTACCGCTGACAAAATTACTGATACCGTTACTTATAAGTTCAACATCATCCGGATGGACAAAACGTCTGTACTCTTTGGAAGCATTCGGAAGTATCTCGGAAGGAATGTCAAAATCCAAAACAAATCTGTTACTGAGATAACAAATATCATTATAGGTATCATAAACAAACAAATACTCATTTATTCCTTCACCGAAGAACTGAAAAATAGATTTCTCAAGAGCGCTTTTAGTATGATCTACTATTACACCGACAATGTAATTTACCTTGTCGACAACTACTATTTGCATATAAGTTTTAACTTCATAGACTTCATAAGCAGATTTGCACAATGAATGAACTATTACTCTGGCTCCGGACCCGTTAACTATAAGTTCTCTCACAGCTGAATCATACTGTCTTGTAACATTCTCACGCTCATTATCCGGAACAAACTGAAGAAAAGTAGACAGTAACACATCCTGCTGAACCATGGTACCGATAATGGAGCGCATACCCTCGGTAAAGAACATTCGTTGTTCCCTCGGAATCATAATAAATCTGCACAAGGTAGCCTCTTCTGTGATAAAACCACATTCATCAAGAGTGAACGAACCGATGAGGTTCATCATATCCTTATGGTTAATAAATCCTGAATCAGGATTTGCAGTCTCAAAATTCTCCATTATAGACACCTCTTAAAACAAGGAATATTATTATTCTATCAGATTTACAATGTAATCGTATATCTCTTTTTTATTCTTTCCTGTTATTGCAGATACTTTTTTTGATATGTCTTTTTTACTGAGTCCTTCTTTATGAAAACTGAATATCAGTTCATCTGTCTCAGCCTGTGAATATTCCTTTTTCTCAACAATTCTCGGAGCTAAGCATACTACAAACTCTCCCTTGGGCGGGTTCTCTTCAAAATAAACAAGCGCTTCGCTTACGGTAAGTCGTATAACCTCTTCATATTTCTTTGTCATCTCTCGACAAAAAGCCGCACGGCTGTTACCAAAGCCATATTCGTTAAGTTCGGAAATTAATTTCATCAGGCGATGCGGAGCCTCATAAATTATCATAGTCTCTTCATAATTCTGAAGAATACTGAGTCTTTCCTTACGTGGCTTGGCTTCAGAAGGAAGAAAACCCTCAAAATGATAACGTCGTGTATCAAGGCCGCTCATTACAAGAGCTGTTATTCCAGCTACAGGTCCGGGAACAACCGATACAGGAATATCATGTTCTATACAAAGTTTAACCAGATCTTCACCGGGATCGCTTACCGACGGCATCCCGGCATCCGACACCTGAGCTATCGTTTTGCCTGCCATTAATTCATCCAGAAGAATATTACCTTTAGAAGCCTTATTGTGTTCATGATAAGATACCAATTGCCCGGAAATTCCAAATTCCGAGAGAAGCAAACCCGTTCTTCTCGTATCTTCACAGGCAATTATATCAGCAGTTTCCAGTATTTCTTTTGCTCTCGGAGACATATCTCCGAGGTTGCCGATAGGCGTTCCGACTAAATAAAGCAATTTGAATGCACCTCGTTATATATTCTGTTTATCGCATCTGATGACATTATAGCACCGGTAGCGGAATTTTTTGTGTTTAAAATGAGCGGAGGCTGAATCTTAAAATCAGTCTTTTTAACAGTTCGACGTCCGGCAAGTAAAAACATAGACGCATTTTTCTCTGCAAAAGGATGAATATTCATAAGGGATACCGGAGCTATTCCGTTACTGTTAAATGCACACAAAGCATCCTGCAAACGACCTCCCTGCATTATCATAACAATATAACCGCCGTCAGGTATCACTCTTCTCGAAGCCGCTTCAATAAAATCATTCAGATTTCCGTTCTCTTCGAATCGACCGTTTAATCTGGCATTCATACTGTCACTGTGAGATTGTGCCTCAGGTCCGTTCTGTTTGCTGAAAAACGGCGGATTAAAAAACACTACGTCATACTGTACATCCTTTATTGCCTTAGGCAATTCTCTTAAATCGCAATTGTATGGTGTAACAATGTTACAAAGTCCGTTATTATCGATATTACGGCACAACACCTCATAGGAAGGAGTATTTATCTCAACAGAATCCAAATGAAGATAATCTGCCATATCTTCTGTCATAATCACTTTATCTCGTTTAATCTCAACATTAAGTATATCCAAAAATCTGGCTGCAAACAGAAGTGAACATGCACCGACATTACTTCCCAACTCTAAAGCACGTATGACTTTGCTTTTATTCTTCAGCGAACTTCTCTTAATATATGAAGCGGCATACCATGCCAAAAGCGTAGTATCAGTTCCGTATCTGAAGCCGTTCTTCAGTTGAAGCAAACTGAAGCCGTTACGCTCAAGGCTTTCCAAAGTTAAATTATCAGATAATTCAGGCAGTTCCACAGACTTATACCCCGTAAAATAAAATAAAAAAAGGCTGCAACCCAAGGGAGTTGCAGCCACCAAAACTCAGTATTAATTATTCAGCTGAAATTGCAGATACAGGGCATGTACCAGCGCAAGAACCGCACTCAATGCAAGCATCAGAATCAATAACATACTGTGTGTCACCCTGTGAAATAGCAGATACAGGACATCCGTCAGCACAACTACCACATGAGAGGCAAGCATCAGAAATTACATATGCCATATCTTCATCCTCCTTTTTTTAAATCTAAGTTATTATACAACTATTTTTTCAAAACAACAATCAAATAGCAATAAGCAAATGCAATTATTCTGTAAATTCTTCTTCGGAATTGTTAGCGTTATTTGGGCATTTACCACTATTTGCACATTCACCGCAATTATGAGAATTCTTCTCATTCTCGGAAACAAGCTGCGGATTAAGCGGTTCCAAAGAAGCCCATTCAAACTTTTCAAGTTCGGTCAAATCATCCTTAACAAACTTGACACTGATTATTTCTTCCAGATAGCTGACTTCACTTACCGTGCCGGTTCCACGCGGTGTTCTTATATGTGCGCCGACTTTAGGGAGGCGTCTGTGAGCATCCTCATAGACCTCTTTTTCGAACTGCAAACAGCACATAAGTCTTCCGCATGCACCGTTAAGCTTCGTAGGATTAAGTGACAACCCCTGATCTCTTGCCATTCTGAGCGTAACAGGAGCAAAATGATTCAGGAAAGTACAGCAACAGAGTTCTCTTCCGCATATACCGATGCCTCCGATAAGCTTGGCCTGATCTCTGGAGCCAATCTGTCTGAGCTCAATTCTCACCTTAAAGGTAGCAGCAAGATCCTTAACCAGCTCACGGAAATCTACACGATTATCCGAAGTAAAGTAAAACATAATCTTTTTACCGTCAAAAGCAAAAACAGCCTCAATAAGATTCATATCAAGTTTATGTTTCTCGATGAGTCCCAAACAAATGGTATATGCTTCGTTCTCCTTTTGTTTCTTTATCTCATAACGTTCTATCTCGTTCTTATCCGCAATTCGCTGTATAGGAATAACATCTTCTTCGATTTTGCTGTCATCAATCTCATACGGTTCCTCTGCAACATGCGCCAAATCCTGGCCGAGCTGAGTCTCAACCATTACGGCGTCACCTATTTTAAGCGAGAAATTATCACATCTGAATTTATATAATTTTCCTGCGTCATGAAAACGCACACTTACTATCTTGCCCATTATAATCTCCTGTTATTTTAGTTCTTTGTTCATTTTTATCAGCAAATTACCTACTGCACACTCATAATTGGCGTTAACAGCGGCATTTTTCTTAAACTCATTTATTCTGTCAGCACAATTTCCTATTTTATTCAACGTAAGCCCCGGATGTCTATTAATAAATCCGAGAAGCTCATCTTTCTTGTCAGCATTTTTCACCGTTGCCTCTCTATCCTTAAGCAGCAAAGCAACATCACCCAAAAACCAAAGTATCAGCAACAATATCACATCGCTTTTTTCTTTATTCTCCTCGAAAAAGCGATAGTCATCGTAAAGCATCTTGGTATAACCGTCTTCCGGTAAACCAATCATCATTTTCATTACAGTTACTCTGAGAGTATCAAACTCATCATCTGTCAATAAATCAAAAGCATTACCGATAATACCTGCCGCAAATACAGAAAAGAATTTAATTTTGGAATCACTTATATCTTTAACTTTTTCAACGTCGGCTTTAAGAGCATTCACAATCTCCTCCTCCGAATAAAGTTCAACCTTAAGTTCTTCACATCTGGATATTACTGTCGGCAAAAGCTTAAGCTTATCCGCAACCGTAAAAATAAAAATAACATTATGCGGAGGTTCCTCAATCGACTTAAGAAGAGCGTTTTGTCCTTCATTATTTATCAGGTCGGCATTTATAAGATATACCTTATGCTTAGATGCATGTGGGGCAATAATCTCATCTTCGATAATACTGTCGCGTATCTCATCCACCTTTATATTCTTCGAATCGTCTCTTCCGAGTTCTACAAAATCAGGATGAGTACCGGCATTAAAATATCTGCAGTTATCACAGTTATCACAGCCGCCGTTCGATGTAGGCGAAGAACAAAGAAATCCCTTTGCAAGCTCTCTTGCAAAAGTGTTTTTTCCGATATTATGAGGTCCGGTAAACAGAAAAGCATGCCCCGATGAATTTAACAACGAAGCAGCCATTCTCGATTTTAATTTGCTTTGTCCGACAAGCTTATCTAGTGCCACTGGCAGCAATCTCCTTCTCAACTTCTCCCACAATATCCTCAAAAATATCGTCTATCGATTTAGAAGCATCAATTCTTCGGATTCTCTTATCGTTTTCGGCCAAAACAAGATAACCCTCTCTTACAGTCTTTTGAAAATCAAGGCCCATGGCTTCAAGTCTGTCTTCAGCCTCACCTCTGCCTTTACGCCTTTGATATGCTTCCTCTGCAGTTATATCCAAAAGAAAAGTAATATCAGGTGCCAAGCCTTCGGTAGCAGTCTCATTTAAATCTCTGACCAACTTCTCACCCAGTCCGCGTGCATATCCCTGATAAGCAAATGTCGAGTCATAAAAGCGATCACAGATTACTATTTTGCCTTCCTTGATTGCAGGACGTATAACCTGAGAGGTAATCTGAGCTCTTGCAGCCTCATACAGAAGTAATTCAGTTACTGAACACATCTCATCATTCTTTTTATCGAGAAGGATATTACGAATCTTCTCACCTATGGAAGTTCCGCCGGGTTCTCTGACAACGAGCACGTTTCTGCCGTTACTTTTAAACCATTCGGCGAGCTTATTAAGCTGAGTGCTTTTACCGCAGCCGTCTATACCTTCAAAAGTTACCAGCAAACCTTTGGTCATATCGGTCATAGTCTTCACCCGACCTTAATCCAGTTTTACGGAACGCATACGCGCAATCTCAAGCCAGATTTCTTTCTCAATTCTGTCGCAATCGAGTTTGATATCTTCAGTAGTTTCTTCGGCTTTGTTCTGAACCTTACTGTTGTTATTATAATTCTGCTTATTGCGCGGCTTATTCTCATTAAAATGGCCGTTATTACGATTGTTGCGGTAATTATTATTATTATTGTTATTGTTATTATTACGTTGTTTATGATTCTGGTTGTTTCCGTTGCCTTGAGAATTATTCTGCTGATTAGACGTATGATGAGCATTGCCGTTTCCGGTATTGTTCTGTGTCTGAGAATTATTGGAACGTTCTTTATTTCTCTGTCTGTTCTCGCCGTTATTCTCATAATTCTGCTGTGATTTATTCTCATTGGCAGAATTACCGTTATCACCGTTTTTGTTATTATTGTTATTAGTGCGATGGTTGTTGCGACGATTGTTACGATAATTATTTCTGTTTCTGTTATTACCGTTGTAATTCTTCTGATTTCCTTCACCGCCGTTATTTGAACCGGAATTATTTACATTCTTATTTGCATTCTCATCCATAAAATACGTTCATCCTTTCAGTATAAACCCGTTCAACTTCAACAGGTTAACTAAGCACTGCCTATCATTATATAATAAAAGTTGCAAAAATTACAATTTACCTATCTTTTTTATTCCCTGCTCGGTAGGAACAGGAACCTTGATTCCCATCATTTCACTCAACGGAGCAAGTACAAATGCACGTTCATACATTCTGGGATGAGGAATAACCAAATATGGCTTATTAACATTTACATCGTCATAAATAAGAATATCAACATCAATATTACGCGGACCGTTAACTATCGTCTTTACTCGATGCATACACATTTCTATGCTCTGTGTAAACTGAAGAAGCTCATCCGGTGTTAAAGAAGTCTTGAGAGACAGACAAATATTATAAAACTTATCCTGATCGGCATAACCCCACGGTTCAGTCTCATAAACATTTGACACCGCAACATCAAATATCTCACTGTTACTTTCAATCAGATTTACAGCCTTCTTTAAATTTTCTCTTTTATCACCGACATTACTTCCCAAAGACAAATATACCTGATGTTTTTGCTTACGATTTACGGTTACAGCCATTGTATCAAATTCACCATCTATCGGAGCATCCGGCTTAGACACCGTAACTGATACAGATAGAATTCGCTTATCTGCGTCAAGCACGCGTTCGGCAATATTGCCTGCCAGATATTCTATAAGATTACATGAAGATCCTTCAACCGTTTCCTTACAAATACCGTAAATCACTGAATAATCTACCGTATCCTCAAGAATATCTGTCTCAGCGCCCTTTATTCGTTCCAGTCCCATTTTAACCGTAACATAGAAGAACTGTCCGTCTTGTTTCTCTTTATCAAAGCAACCGGTATGACCGAAAAAACGCATTTTCGAAAGCAAAATATAATCCATAAAAACTCCTAGAAATTCATTATTGTTTCCCACAGTCTCAAGCTGTCTGCAGCCCCTTTGCCATCATGAACACGTATAATATCAGCCCCGAGTCCTATTCCCGCCAAATCCGCACCGATAGTGGCGCTGTCGCGTTCAACGGCGGACGAATTTCTTCCCATATAGGAAGCTAACATGCGCTTACGAGACAATGCAAGAAGCAGAGGAATCGAATTTGAATTCTTAAATCTCTCGATATTACGAATGAGTGTCAAATCCTCTTCTGAATCAGTTCCGAAGCCTATTCCCAGATCGATTATGAGCCCTGATTTTATTTTAACGGCAACTTCAGAGAAGTAATCTTCGGCCTTGTCTTCAATACTTCTTATGTCATCGGAATATATACGATTATTGAACATGGCAATCGCACCGGAATTATATTTTCCCTGTACAGCGCACATGTCATCAGACTCAAATCCGGTAACATCATTTATTATGTGAGCGCCGCACTTTAATGCAGCTTCGGCAACCTTCGGCTTGGAAGTATCCACAGAAATAAGAAGATCAGTCTCACGATGCACAAGCTCAACTACAGAGCATACACGTTCCAGTTCTTCTTCAACGCTGACCGGCACATATCCCGGTCTTGTGGATTCACCGCCTATATCAATTATATCGGCTCCGTATTCAGCCATCTCAACAGCATGACGTATTGCATTTTCCTTATTGCAATTCACACCGCCGTCAGAAAAAGAATCAGGAGTAACATTTAATATTCCCATAATTTTCGCATTTCTGCCGTTAAATTCAAGTACTTTGTCCTTACATATCAAACTGCCCTTGAAGTGTGAAGTCATATCTATTCTCCGTTAATTATGCGGTTAATTGCGCGGTCTGTTAATAAGAGCCAGAGCTTCGTTACGAGTTCTGGCATCAGTTCGACAGCCTCCGCGCATAGCGGAAGTAACCGTCCTAGAACCGGGTTTCTTTATACCGCGCATTGTCATACAAAGGTGTTCCGCCTCAATCACAACGCAAACTGATCTTGCATCAACTGCTTCGATAATTTTGTCTGCAATCTCCGATGTAAGTCTTTCCTGAAGCTGCGGCTTTTTGGACAATGTATCTACAATTCTTGCAACCTTTGAAAGGCCGAGAATTCTGCCGTCCTTCGGAACATAAACAACATGTGCTTTACCATGGAAAGGAAGCAAATGATGTTCACACATTGAGTAGAAAGGAATATCACCGATGAGAATCATCTCATCGTTACCCTCTTCGGTAAAAATCTTTATATCCTGTCCGATATCTCTGTGAAGTCCCGCGAAGACTTCGGCATACATTCTTGTTACTCTCTGCGGCGTATCTATGAGACCTTCTCTGTCAGGATTCTCGCCTATACCTTCAAGAATCATTCGCACTGCCTTCTCAATCTTTTGAAGGTCCATTCCCTTACGACTTTCTTCGGGTATTTTAAAATCATTATCGTAATCGTACATTTCTTATTCCTCCCTTTTGTTGAGATGCTCGTAACGGTACTCCATAGGAGTCATTCCCATATTTTTACGAAAAGCCACGTTAAAACGCTGCGGGCTCGAAAATCCTGCTTTCGAAGCTATACCCGATACCTTTATCTCATTATCCTCCAGCAACTCACATGCATATTCAATTCTTTTCTGCATAAGATATTTCATAGGACTTATTCCGAGTTCATCCCTGAAAGCTCGCGTAAAATATCCTTGACTCAGGTAAACATATGAAGCTGCCTCATTTATTGTAATTCCTCTCTCGAAATTCTGGTCTATAAAGTCTTTGGCAACAAATACCAACTCTCTGGCTTTTCCGTTTTTGACGCGAAGGCTTTCCTCCCATTCCTGTCTGATAACTCGCGACAACGTAACCATCAACTCTATGGTAAGAATTTCCATCATGAGATCCTTGGAATACTGATTCTCATGATTTTCTATAACTATTTTTTCAACAATGTTCCTTATAGTATCCTGATGTTTACCCGACAAAATCAGATATGAGCTTGAATTCTCCTCATCATCCTCACCTTCAACGAAGTTCATGAAGCTCTCAAGCGAAGTTTGAGCCAACAAAGCAGGAACCTTAACGCTCGGTCCGCTGTGCGGCTTAGTCTCGTCGGCAACAACATTTTTACTCATCATCTGACTTCTGTTAACACTGTCAATATCCTTAGAAAAGCCGAAATACAATACAAACATTTCGGCTGTATCGCCGGGAATTTTTACACTGTGAACTGCATTAGGTCTGATAATTAAAGTAGAACCTTTATCAAGTACAAAGGTCTTTCCGTCTATGGTAAATTCACATCTTCCGCGTCTCAGATAAAGAAGCTCATGTGAAGTATGCTTACTCTCCTTTGCCACAGGAGTCTGTTTTTTAAGAGTGTGTTCTATGCCTTCAAAAACTACAGGCACAACACCTGTTGCTGACAAAACACCGTTCTCAAGTATTGTAACCAAATCGTCCAGCATACATTCACTTCCCTTCGTAAATATAATTCAATCTATATTTAAATAAATCGAATATCATCTATGTATATTTCTCCGTTATGACTTTTATCCTCAATCAATATCTTCAATTCATCAAGTTTAATGACATCACCGTCATACTCAAGCTTTACCATCTGCCAATCAAGTCTCGGTGCAAGTTCGGCCGTACCGATAAATCCTGCTACGCTTATGCGTTTTGTTTTCTCTTCCGGATTAAAAACATTCATCACGATAAATCTTTTTCCGTGCACTTCAAGAGGCGCAAACAGTGATGCATATTTAAGAATCGGCTCAAAACCATAAAGAGAATTCTCTGTCTCGTACTGTATTTTTATTGATGCTTCACCTTCGGTTTTATGAAGCACATCAGTCGTAATAACACCGTTTCCTTTAAAACTTCTGAAAACTTTAAGTTCTTCAAAATCAGAATTCGGTTCTCGTTTTCCGGTAAAGGTAAGATTATCACATGAAGCAAAGCTCAAATCCGAAGCATAGTAGGATGCTTCCCTATCCATTCTGAAAGGCATGACCGGCAAACCGCTGAGATTTTTAAATGTCGCCTCGTGAGGAATCGGAGAGAAACCATAAGTAACCCCTACCGGCTCGGCAATATCGTCCCTCCACACCATAACACGAACACCGTGTAATATCTTAGCATTGGCAGGATGATATATTCTGTCACTGCCGCAAAGTGCAAAACCGCGAAGTACCGAAGCGCCCTCGTCCAACTTAAGACCATCGCCTATATTATCAAACGTAACAATAAGTTTATTACCTGCTCTCTCTACTCCCGAACATGTCGGAGAAGCTTTAGGCAGTTTCTCGGTAAAATGAATACCGAGAGCCACAACCGAGAGTCTTGTTCCGATTTCAAAGCATTTAGTCTTATCAGGCAATAACAAATCATGACAGGATACTATAGAAGTCGGCATCATCAATTTATTTGTAAAAATCAGAAGTTCTTCGTTAAATTCAAGTACTCTGTAAGGATTATCAAAAAGAACATCACTCGGATGCATAGCCAAGAACAAAAGTGACGGCATAAGCGACATATCTTCAACCTCATGAGGTTCAAATACATTCATAAGCGTGTCAAGAAGACCCATCAAAAGTAAATCGAATCTTTCAAATTCCAATTCTGTCTTATTAGGTGAGAAACACATTCCTCGAATACTTAATCCTCTGAGAGGATGAAGCTTTGTATTATATAAAACACTGTTACGCTTAATCAGAGGAATCAACTCAACATTTTCAGTTTTACTGCTGTCGGAAGCCGATACGTCAAAGGTAAAATCCAGCTGTCTTGTTAACGATTGATTCTGACTGTCGTTGCTGCTGTTCGGGGCAGTATTCGCATTTAGGTTAACGCCAGAATTAACATCCGAATTAACATTCGAATTAACACTCGGATTAGCGAGAGAAGATTCATCGGAAGTCGGGAAATCCAAGCTGAATGTAACTTCTTCATTTGCGGTTACATTCTTCTTTCCTGTCAGCTCATCGAGCTCGCGATCTTTAGACAAATCAAAATCAAAATGACTGTTACTTTCCTTAATCTCTTTCTTTAGCTTCTCCGCTTTAATTTTGTCAGAGGCAGCTTTAAGTTGCAGTTTATATTTCTCTTCATTCAGATTTAACCCTATCGAATCAAGGTAATCACTCAAAGAAGTAATACCATCAATAGAGTCACGCGATATCCAGTTTAATATACATGAATCCTTACAAGCCAAATCAATAATACCTACCGGATAATGTATTTGGTCTGCCAGTGAATATGCAAATGCAAAAACACTTGATGATACCTCGGCAAGTTCTTTGGTGTCAGTTATCTTCAACCATTTGGAATTCTTAAAATGTTCTTTCGGTTCAAAAGCAATTTCACTCTCGCCCTCTTCAAGTCCGTTACGACTCGGAGTAAAGAACCTTATGAGCTCCATAACTTTACGCTTAAAAGGAATCTGCGGAGCCTGTGAATTCTTCATAGGAACGGAAAGAAAATCAGATCCCAGGAAAACCCATACATCACCGCATCGCAAATCGGTAATTTTCTTTGTGTCAGACAAGCAGGTAAAAACAAATGTATAGGCATCAAGTGAAGCCTTATAAGCAGGAATGGTAAACTTAAATCGACCTTTCTGTGATGTTGTTGTCTCAAGACTTAAGATAACTCCATACTCCGTATCCAGCTTAGATACGCTCTTACCGTCTGTAGGATCCTTAATGATTTCCAGTGTTATAGTTGCACTGCTCGGTGCAACACCTTCAATCTCAAAAGGTATTCCCTGCTGAAATATTGTCTTATTATCAAGCCAATCAGGCAAAATGATTGAATTTCTTAGCATACTTATCTTCCTTACAATGTCTCTTAACCTTGCGTCATACTATGTTGCACACAAAAATACATTGTAATTATACATCAAACATCAATAAAATTCTTAACAAATCAAATGAAATTATGTCGGCATTCAATTGTTTAGCATAGCAAAGGTCGGGATGAGGCAGGGCGGCATCCCGGACAGTACATACCGCTTACTCAGCTACAATTACGGTAATGCCCTTGCCTTTTACGGCTTTAATTGTGTCCTCGTCAATACCTTTATCTGTAATCAGATAATCTATACGCTCTGTAGGAATAAATCCGGAAGCAGAATCCACACCGATTTTGGTTGAATCTATCAAAGCAACTATGTGCTTTGAACGCTCAGCGCACATACGTTTAAGTTCGAGTTCAAAGAAATTATTACCGGTAAGACCTGCCTCTACCGAGAAACCGTTACCTGATACAAAATAATACTCACCCGACAATCTGGAAATCTGTTCACGACTCATTACACCTTCAATGGCACCGGAATGAGGTCTAAGCATTCCGCCGAGAAGAATAATGGATTTAAAATAACTGTGATGTTGAAGTTCCATAGCAGTATGAATTCCGTTTGTTATTACCGTTACATTCTCAGTGGACTGAAGGTACGGAATCATATGCGCCGTTGTAGAGCTCGCGTCCATAAAAATAGTATCCCCGGCTCCGACAAGTTTGGCGGCCTCACGACCGATTACATCTTTTAACTCAACATGTTGAATAGAACGAACCATATAGTTCTCACCTACATCACTGAATTTTGATGTAGGAAGACTGACACCGCCGTGATAACGTACGATGGCACCTTCTCTTGCAAGATCTCTTAAATCGGTTCTGATTGTAGCGCCTGTTACACCAAGGCGTTCAGACAACTCAAGAGTCTTAATACTGCCCTCTTCGGACAATATATCTAATATTTGTTTACGTCGCTCTAAATTAATCATACTGTGAAATGATAACAAGTGCATTGTTATTTGTCAATTAAGTTATTTTCATTTCTTTTTACTTAATTTCATTTGTGTTTTGTATAAAAGGTACAAAAAAACAAGCGGAACTGCAAAACTGCAGCCCGCTCAATAAAAGAATCATGTCAAAACATTACAAGCTATAACCAAAAGAATAATCAACACAATAGAGAAAATGAAAATTGCAGCAATCTTATAAACTAAAGATTTGGTTTTATTTATAATTTCTTCTCCTTTATTGAGTAAATCCATGCCGCTGTCGATGGCATTTACTGTCTCTTTTATACTGTTTACGGTACTGTTAATCTCTTCCTTTTTAAGATTATATTCCTGCTGCGACTTTAAGCGTTCGCTCTCGGCACGAATGCGTTCTTCCTCAATTTGCTTATTGTAGCGGGCCTCAGTCTCAGCAGCAGATTCTACAAATTTCTGTTTGGAACCGCAAAACGGGCATTCGTAAAAACCTTCAGTCTCTTTAATTATCATCTCGCCCATGCAATTGGGACATTTTAAGTTCTCTGTCTTCATATGCAAAAAACCTTTCGAAAACCTTTTCGAAAATTATACCATAAAAACCGGGGTTGTCTCTCTGTGAATTAATCACTTTCGAGACAGCCCCGGTAAATAAATTCGAATTCACAACATAAATCAAGCCTTATAGCCAATCTTATCGGCAAGAGACTTCTCAATAACTACAACCGCATCTCTGTGAAGCTTCATAAAAGTAGCAGGACATGAAGTAGTAATTCTGTCATTCATAAGAAGCTGACGTGCAGCATCCTCTTTATTACCGTTAATAATCATGAGAAGTTTCTTGGCACGCATGATATTTCCCATACCCATCGTTACGGCATAACGAGGAACATCATCTCTTGAAGCAAAGAAGCGTGTATTGGCATCAATTGTAGACTCATCTAAAACTTCCTTATGAGCACCGTCATAAAGAGCTTCACCAGGCTCGTTAAATCCAAGGTGACCGTCCGGGCCGACACCGAGAACCTGAATATCAATGTCAGTCTTATCAAGAATCTCATTGAATTCCTTAAGGTTAGCTTCAATATCGCCTGTTCCCTTTGCTACATATGTATTTTTCTTATCAATATTAATATGATCAAAAAGATTGTCATTCATAAAGAAACGATAACTTTGATCATGTGTAGGCTCCAAGCCAACATACTCGTCAAGATTAACAGATGTAACCTTTGAGAAATCAAGACCCTCTTCCTTACATCTTCTTGCAAGTTCCTTATACATACCTACAGGACTTGAGCCTGTAGCGAGGCCCAATGTGCAATCAGGTTTGTTTCTTACCAATTCTTCTATAATATCTGCTGCAAGGGAAGCACCCTGCTCATATGTATCTGCAATAATTACTTTCATAGTTAATTCTCCTGTTATTTTTCAATTTTCTCAACAATATTATCCTTATCCTTGAAAATGCTGTTCTCAGGTATAACGCCTCTTACGCATGATGTAGGATAAATATTGGTGTATGGTCCGATAACCGTTCCCGGGTTCAATACGCTGTTACAACCTACCTCAACAAAGTTTCCGAGCATAGCTCCGAACTTCTTGAGACCTGTAGGAATCTCTTCCTCAGAGGATTTAACAACAACCAAAGTCTTATCACTCTTAACATTGCTTGTTACAGCACCTGCACCCATATGTGACTTATAGCCGAGAATGCTGTCACCTACGTAGTTATAGTGCGGTACTTGTACATTGTCGAAAAGAACTACATTCTTAAGCTCGGTAGAATTACCTACCACACAATTCTTACCTACTATGGCACTTCCTCGGATAAAAGCACACTGTCTGACTTCTGCCTCATGATCGATAATACAAGGTGCACCGATATATGCTGAAGTAAAAATCTTTGCATCCTTTGCTATCCAAACGCCTTCGGACGGATTGTCATATTCGTCAGGGTTCAATGTAGGGCCCAGCTTAAGAATAAACTCCTTTATGTCAGGCAACACTTCCCAAGGGTACTCTTTACCTTCAAAGAGATCGATTGCCAATGTCTTTGATAAATCGTAAAGATCTCGGATTCGTGTTTTAAGCTTAGCCATAACTTTAGCCTCCGTTTTTTTATTTTCTTACTTTTATGAGCAAGCCGGCCTTCTCTATTCCGGCAATAATGTCCTCTACCATTTCTTCACAAAGCTCCGTAGTAGTAGCTTCGGACATTACTCTCAATACAGGTTCCGTACCGCTCGGTCTTACAAGAATTCTGCCGTTATCGGCAAGCTTCTCGGTGCAGGAATTCATAGCTGATGTAACATCCGGATTCTCCATTACTTCCTTCGGAACACCGACAACTTCAACATTCTTCAACACCTGAGGATACATCGTAACGCCTGATACCAATGTTGCAAGACTTGTCTTCTGTTCAATAACACACTGCATAACTTTAAGTGCAGTAATAAGTCCGTCACCCGTAGTAGCATACTTACGGAAAATAATATGTCCTGAATTCTCACCGCCGATAAGGTGGTCGTTTGCAACCATATTCTCATATACATACTTATCTCCGACCTTGGTTTTCTCATAACCTATGCCAAGCTCATCGAAAGCTTTATACAAACCAAAGTTTGACATTACTGTTGTAACTACCTTGGTATTACCCAATGAACCGTGATCCTGCATATACTTAGCATAAATATACAAAATCTCGTCACCATTTACTACTTTACCATTCTCATCAACTGCGAGGCATCTGTCAGCATCACCGTCGAAAGCAAATCCGATATCAAGATGCTGTTCTTTAACCAATTTCTGCAAGCCTTCAATATGTGTTGAACCTGCATCACGATTAACATTAAGTCCGTCCGGATGATCATTTATAACATACGTATCTGCTCCGAGAGCATCAAATACTGACTTCGCTATCTGCCATACAGAACCGTTTGCACAGTCAAGGCCGACTTTCATGCCTCTGAAAGAGAATCTTGCAAGAGATATAAGGTAACCGATATATCTGTTACGACCGCAAACGTAGTCAACAACTACACCTACATCTCCGCCTGTAGCCAAAGGAACATCCCAAGCCTCATCTGCAGCAACACCCTCCGGTCTGAATACACCGTCTATGTACTGCTCGATAAGATCAATTGTCTTATCATCCATCTTCTCGCCGTTGCAGTTAATTAATTTAATACCGTTGTCAAAAAACGGATTGTGACTTGCCGATATCATCACTCCGCAATCAAAATCCTCAGTTCTTGCTACATAAGCAACACTCGGTGTAGAAGTAACATGAAGAAGGCAAGCTTCTGCGCCGGTAGCAGCAACAGCTGCTGCAATTGCGTCTTCAAACATATAACTTGAACGTCTTGTGTCCTTACCGATTACAATTCTTGCGCGCTGACCTTCAGGTTTATTCAAACCATAATACCAGCCTATGAATTTTCCTATTTTAAAAGCGTGATCTACTGTTAAATTAACGTTGGCTTCCCCTCTGAATCCATCGGTACCAAAGTACTTTGACATATAAGTTACCTCCTAAACATCAAATTGAAACATGCAACAATTCATGCAACAATTTGAAAGACACGTAAATTTTACTATTCTATTTATGAAAGTGTCAATTTAATTATGATTAGTTTTTTTTTTGCATTTTTGATATATTTACTCTTTTTTCGCGGCTTTTATATTAGTTATGTTATATAATAAACTTCATATTGCAGAAAAACGTATTTTTTACTTAGTACCAAGGAATAAAAATGGATAATATTGATTTTACCAACATAGATTTAGAACACATGACAAAGGCCGAAGCATTAGGGCTTCTGGGGCTTAATGAAGACGCCACAACATTTATGATTGATGACAAATTTTGGCAGTTAAGCAAACGTTATCGTCTTGATACTTCACCTGAGGGAAAGCAAAAGGTAGAAATTCTGTCAAACATATATGATATTGCCTCAGGTAAAAGAGACGAACGTAAGGAAGCAGAAGAACAATACAGTAAAGCAAAAAAATATTTCGGTAAGACCTCTGATGAATGGGTAAATTATGTTCAATACACATGGTATAAATATTTGATTGCTGTTGTTTTAATCGTAACCTGCGGAAATCTTGTATACCATATGTTTTTCGCTCCGAAAATTGATTCATGCATTGTTTCTCTCGGTCATTTTTACGTTGAGGATGCATACTTGGATACGTTTCTGGTCGAAGATATGCATTTCGAGAATCCATATGTAGGCAGCAGTAATATTGTTGTTCCGAACGACCAAAATCAAAGTGCCGAAGCTTATTCCGAGATCAGCGCAACCACTATGTTTTTATCTTATCCTAACTTGGTTATATCCGATGAACAAACAGTAAAATACTATTTTGATAATTGTACCGATTTAAGCTCATTCTATCAGAAATGTCGTGAGCAACTCTCACCGGAAGCTTTTGCAAAAATAACACCTGTTTACTGTTCCGAAGAAGATTATCATGCTCTTCTGAGAGAATATGAAGAGGCTCGTGAGCTAACATCTACAGAAGAAAATGATGTTCAATATTCCAAACGGCAGATACTCATAGGACTCGAAATAAATGACAGTGAAATTATTAAATCAATGGGATACAAAACGCTTTGGCCAAATGATGAACCAAATCTTGTCTTCTTCATCTATAACCAATCCATGAATTATACCGATTCAGAGAATATTCTCATTACTTTGTTAAATAAGATTTTGTGAGCTGAAGGCGGCGGCGCAAGGCGTGAGGCGTGGCGGCGTGAGGCGCAAGGCGTGGCGGCGTGAGGCGCAAGGCGTGGCGGCGTGAGGCGCAAGGCGTGGCGAGGACGACGTGGCGTGGCGGCGTGAGGCGCAAGGCGTGGCGAGGACGACGTGAGGCGCAAGGCGTGGCGGCGTGAGGCGCAAGGCGTGGCGTGGCGGCGTGGCGGCGCAAGGCGTGGCGGCGTGAGGCGTGAGGCGTGGCGGCGTGGCGGCGTGGCGGCGCAAGGCGTGACGAGGACGACGTGCAAGTAAAATCTCACTAAAATCGAGGAAAAATCTCACCCTT
>JAZLGO010000012.1:0-3675 GCA_045616305.1 Saccharofermentans sp.
TACCAGGATTCACGGTAAACGGCTGTTTTTTTCACATTTACCGCGACTAAAATCGGGTTTTACCGTGAATCTGTGCCACCAACCACCAGGATTCACGGTAAACGGCCATTTTTTTCACTTTTACCGCGACTAAAATCGGGTTTTACCGTGAATCTGAGCCATCAACCACCAGGATTCACGGTAAACGGCTGTTTTTTTCACTTTTACCGCGACTAAAATCGGGTTTTACCGTGAATCTGTGCCACCGATTTTTGATAGAACCTGCGATTCTACGGGAATTATTGGTCTGAGACGCCAATTCCGTAAGTTGTGTCCATAAAATTCAAAAGAAAACCATGATTTCTTACGGAATTACATTAATTAATAAAACTGACTACAAATTGATCAGCAATCCATTCCCCAAGTGAAAACGTGAAGAAACCTTTCTATAGAGCGGATTTGGAGTTAGTTTATGTAACAAAGCATCAAAAGAGACCTGATATAATAAGGAATTCTTTTATGCTAATATTGTTTTGATATTATTGTTTATTTAGGGAAAGTAACAAATCATGATTTGTGGAGGGTTTTGTTATGAAAGCCATTTTTGTCAGACATGGAAAAGATGACGATAAATACCGTGGCGGATGGAGTAAAATTGACCTGATTCCGGAAGGAATTGAGCAAGTAAAGCAATTGTCCGCACATCTGAAAGAAAACAGTCAGGAATATCGCATTCGACGGATTATTGCTAGCGATTTACCAAGAACCATGTCCACTGCTCGTTTTATATCTGCTGAATTAAGCTTGCCCATTCGGCAAGAATCACGTTTGAGAGAAATGAATAATGGTGATTTAGCAGGTATGCTTAATGAGGAAGCTCTTAAGAAGTATCCCGGTCTCTTTTTCAGCACGTTGAAAATGGATGAAGCGTACCCAAACGGAGAAAGTCCCATTGACTTCTTTGTACGAATCAGAAGTTGGTTTGAGGAATTTACAGAACAAAGCAAAAATTCGAATGATAATGTCTTGATAGTAACTCACGGTGGGGTAATCAATATCATTTACCATCTGGTAAACGGGATAGAATGGAACAACCAAAGTCAGATTTATAAGGCAGCGAATTGCAGCATTCATGTTTTAGATATGAATACGATGCAAATTGAAGTTGAAAACAAAACCGATTTCATGTTGCTCTCAGTTCACTGATAAAAACCGGTCTGCCGAGCTGATGGTCTGCCAAACTGATGGATTAGCAAGAATATATAGTAACAATTAATGTGTTAATTAAGCTTAAGCAGTTGAATTCAGTTTGCTGCTCCAACCATAATCGGTGCATACACATACAGATCCGGACGAAGCATTCTTCCGGCGGTACTGATTCCAATCTTTGTTTTACTCTTTATCTACCTGATGAGAAAGGAGAAAACAGAGGCTTTGGCAACATCGCATTGATAATTTCTTTTTTCGAATGATTCGTATACAATATGATTGCATACATTAACTACAGAGGACAATTCTATGTTGCTGCCTTTAAAATTATTCGGAATAGTATTTTTGATTCCCGGTTTAATAGTTCTTTGTCATGGGCTTCGTCTCGGAAAAAGACTTAAGCGGGAGTATAGGTTTGATGCTGAGACTACAGGTACGATTACCGGTATTTCTCTTTATACGGACAGCTATTCGGATCAGCAGTCCACTTCGGGAGTCTTGACTTATGAGTACATTGTGAACGGCGAGAAAATCACTTGTACCGAACGCATTACTAAGATCGGTGGTCACAGGTTTTTTTTGTCACAAAAAGCTTTGCTGGATACCATTGAATCTTACTACCCGAAAGGATCGAGTCAAACGGTTCACTATTGTGCCAATCATCCGTCAGTCTCCTATGTTCACCGAGTTCAGGGGAGATATAACGGAATTAATCCGGATGAAGTAAGCGTTCTATATGGCAAATATCTGCTGTTTACGGTTTTGGGATGGATAATGTTGTTTTGCGGAACGGCAATAGCAGCCTGTATTATTTTTATCTGAGTTATAACAAAAAGCCCCAACCACCGAAAGTTTTTGATGTGGTTGGGACGTTTCTTTACATTAAAGCAGGATTACATGCTATCGTCGAATCATCATCTTCACGGGCCGTAAAGAGAGTTGTTTGAATAATCGCCTCGAAAAGGTCACGTTTATCACTGTCGGGTTCTTCGTTAATGCGGTCGATAAGATTGAGTGCAGCGGCAAACATGATGCGACGTGAAGTAGGATTTCCAAAGAGTCCGAAGCCTTTGAGTTTCTTCAGATAATCGGAACATTCACAAACCTGATCGGCAGTAACTCCGTAGAGTGCAGAGAGGGCAATGAGACAGGTCTCATCGCTGTGCCAGTTTGTAGAGAATTTGAGATCCTTGATAAGTGTTATGACTTGTTCACACTTACGTTCCGGGCTTCCGTCGAAAAGGATGAGTGCTTCGGAGATGCGGAGTGCAGCATCTTCATTGATAGAGTGCTTGAGTTCTGTATAGCTGCGTTCACTTAAATCGGCAGCCATGTCCGGCGAGATGCCGTGCTTGGCGAGAGCCATGCAGTAGAGAATATCGTTACTGCTGGTCAGAATTTTATGGTTGCGAGAGATGCGTTTGTATATTGCATGACTGTCTGTAATGAGACGTTTACAGCTGTCCGCAGAGAAGTTCGGGTCGCAAGCCAAGTAAAGTGCAACTATATGAAGGTACTGTGTTAAGGAACCGAATTCTTTGCGTAAGCACGGTTCTGTTTGAAGAACATTATCGAGCAGCTCTTTCGGATTGTCTGCAAGTGCCATTCGGCCGACCAAAATAGGAGCGAAGTTTCCGCGCATATTTGAGAATATCCCGGCGTTTTGTTTTAACAGATTGTAGCAATGCTTGAGCTTGTCGATATCTACTCTTTGTCGATACCAAAGATGGGAGGCGGCGATTGAAGCACCATCAGAATCTGAACCGAAGGTAAAGACTGTGCGTCCGCTGTTTATATTGTAACTGAGCAGGTCAGCATCACTTGTAAGAATTGCGTTCATACGAATCTCCTCTGTATTTTGTAGGTTTAATGTCAGCGTATTTTAACATTCCGGTCGATATAAGTTAAGATACTTTTAGGATTATATTTTCGAAAATGTGATGAGTAGAATTCAGACAGACGGTGATTATATTGAGAGAAAAAATCACATGAATTGATATATCGGTTATTACGCCGGGCAGTACACTTGAGTTAGAAGCAGATAATACTGATACGGTAGAAACTATCAAAGCAAAGATTTGGGACAAGAGTTGTATAAGTTATTTTGTAAATTAAGTTAATTGAAGCAATGTTGAAGTTGTTTGTTTCGAAACGAAACGATGAGTTTTTGAAAATGGTAGAAAATCTTAGAAATCGTTGAAAATATTTCGAAAAGTGCGAATAAATTTAGAAAACGCAGAGAAGTTTTTCAAATCAGGACGATGGTGGAACTATTATTTTTGGAATAAACAAGAAGAGTAGATTTGCAATAGAAGGAGTTTATGATGCTCAAGATCTGCAAGCCAGAATTGTTAGTCAGTGTAAGGAAATGGAACCAGTAGTTCGTCCGCATATAACAATTACAGAGATTGAGGGCAAGAGTGTTGTTTCTGCTGAAATATCTGGAATAGATATAGCTTTGAGACCATGTTATTACAAGGGTAAAGG
>JAZLGO010000013.1:0-11148 GCA_045616305.1 Saccharofermentans sp.
CAGCAAGTATGGCGGCAAGCACAATTATGGTGGTTTTAAGTGATACACCTATTGCACTGAAAATACCGGTAATATTCTGATTTGCGAAATAATCAATAATAAATTCCATAGTGGCATTATAACATATTTCTAATTTGCGTATAAAAAAGTCAACCATATTGTAAAACAACAGGTTGACTCCATATAGATAAGCAAAATTACTTTTTAGCAATAAATTCTCCGTATTCCTTCGAGATAATATCCCAATCAAGATCAAATCTTCCCATATGCTTTGAGAAAGCTGTAACTGCCGCATCAGGATTATTATTTTTAATTGCTTCGGCGATAGCCTTATGATCTGAGACAATCTTTAAATCTTTAACTGCATGAAGACTCAGGTTACGAACTCTGTCAAAGTGAAGACTCATAAGACTTACCATATATGAACACTGCATTTTGCCGCATATTCTGTATATAATCTTGTGGAATTCGTCATCTAACTCAAGAAGCTTCTCAGGCTGAGTGTTAAGATAAAATTCCTGAAGATTGCAGTTATCTTCAAGTTCCTTTATATCTTCAGGTGTAGCAAGAGTACATGCCTCTGATACAAGAGCTGACTCTACTGTTCTTCTCAAAAATCTTGCTTCCTCGATGAGATCGCGGTCAATCATCGATACACGGCAACCTTTCTGAGGAAGGATATCTACGATTTTTGATTTTGATAATTCCAAAAAGGCCTCATGTACCGGTGTTCTGGATAAATTAAGCTTAGTGGCAATTTCCTGTTCACCGATAAGACTTCCCGGTTTTATCTCAAGGTTAATAATATTGTCTTTAACAGTTCTGAATGCATATTCTCTGTTTGGTTCATAATCTCGTTTAGGTGTAATAATCATTTTTTTCCTCTGTAAGAATGTTATCAACTAGTAGATTAGCATATATATGCATGAATTTGCAATTATAATTCTGCATATCTGTGAATAGTGTTGCGAACTGCGCCCTTGCCCTCAAGCATACAGGACAGCATAAGTTCTATTTTATCAGAAAGACCGCATTTGGTAAGATCTGTTCCGAAAATTGACTCATTTGACAACAAGCTGTCAAGACAACCGTGTCTGACGGTCATATTACCGTACTTAATACTGCTGAGACCTTTCTTTAGATCATCAAGCATAGGATCGGAACTTATAGGCATTTCCTCTCCGTTATCATTTATACCGAGCAGATATCTGAACCATCCTGCAATAGTAAGCGGAATATATGTAAGATCCGTAACCTTAAGAGCGTCGGAATTAATATATGATTTAATTGTCTCTCCGAAGCGAATCGGCATCTTAAGACTTGTATCTGTGGCAATTCTTTGAGGTGCGTCCGGCATAAAAGGATTAGGGAGTCTCTCACCGATAACCTCATCTATAAATGCCCTCGGATTAAGAATTCCCGGATCGGTTACTACAGGAAGTCCTTCATTATATCCCATTTTTGTAATTATATTTACAAGATCTTCATCCTTCATCTCATCACAAATTAAGGTATAGCCAAGAAGGCATCCGAACACCGCAAGGCAGGTATGAAGAGGGTTAAGGCAAGTCGTAACCTTCATTTTCTCACATTTATTAACCGTATCTCTGTCCGTAAGTAAAATACCGCATTGGGAGAGGTCCGGACGACCGTTAGGGAAATCATCCTCAATAACAAGATACTGAGGTACCTCAGCATTAACGAAAGGCGCGATGTACGTGCCCCTTGAGGTTGTAATAGGTGAGATATTCTCAAATCCCATAGAAACAAGCTTATCTGCGACTGAACCGTCAGGGCGCGGAGTAATCTTATCAATCATACTCCAAGGGAAAGTCACCTTAGTGTTAAGATAGTCGATAAATCCGTAGTCAACAAAATCAGCTTCGAGCCATTTTGTTGCAATGGTCATAATGCTTGTTCTCAATTTCTCACCGTTGTGACTGCAGTTATCCATACTTACGAGCGCAAGAGGTGTTGAGGCAGCCTTATATCTTTCATATACAAGGCTTGCTACGATGCTCATTGCATGTGATACGTTTGAAGGACCGTTTTTTATATCTTCCTCAACAATAGGAAGTAAATTACCGTTCATGTTGTAGAGAGTATAGCCCTTTTCAGTAATCGTGAAGCTTACTATCTGAAGGGAAGGTGAGGTGAATATTTTTTTTAATCTTTTTAAATCCTCGGCACATTCCTTCATTGCAATCAAAGATTCAGTTACGCTTCCGATGACTTCCATTCCTATATTACCGTTGCTGTTGAGATCAACCATAAGAGTCAATTCATCATAAGGCTTATAGATTTTCTCTATGATTTCCTTATCGAAAGTGTCGGCAATTACAATTCCGGTATTCATAAGACCTTGATTTATCAGTGACTGAACATCGCGATTAATAAAGCCTCGACAGATATTACCTCCGCCGAAGTGAAGCCATGTAGGATTATCGAAAGTGTTTTTACGTAATTCTTCAATATTAAAAAGAGGCAGCTTAATATTGCTGCTCTCCCAAAAATCTTTTTCCTTTAAACCGTTAAGTGATAACTGCATAAATATCTCCTTAATATATCCTGAAGCCGGGCAGCAAGTGTATTAGCGGGATTAGGAAAGTATGCCGCCCGGAACAGTTTTCAAGATGAGGTAAATAAATGAACTAGGACAACCTCTTTATCGCTTCCCAAAGACCAAGAATATAATTTGAACCAAGGGCTCTGTCATATAAGCCGTATCCCGGTCGTCCCGTTTCTCCCCAAATCATTCGTCCGTGATCAGGTCTTATATAACCGTCAAAACCATTATCATAAAGGGCTTTGACAATAGCGAACATATCTAAGCTTCCGCAATCTGAGAGATGTGCGCTCTCGTGGAAGTCTTTATCGCCTGTAAACTTAACATTACGAATATGTGCAAAATGAACTTTGCCCATTGAGGCGAACTCCTTAGCCATAGCAGGAACATCGTTATCGGGATTTGCACCCAGACTGCCTGTACAAAAAGTTAAGCCATTGCGTTTACTGGTATTTAGATTTAAATATTTTTTTATTGAATCGGCATTGTTAACAACCTTCGGAAGATTGAATAACGGCCACGGCGGATCATCCGGATGAACTGCGAAGTTGATATCATACTCCTCTGCATACGGCATAATTGCATCGAGAAAATACTTAATATTATTAAAGTATTCTTCTATTGATACAGTCTCATAGAACTTAATACTGTCCGCCATCTCATGGAATCTCTCAGGTTCCCAACCCGGCATTGAGAAGTTGTTTGAATTATCTACAATAGATTTAGTAATTGACTCAAGGGAGAGAGAGCTTGCATAGGCATGAGAATATGACATAGCATTACTGCCGTCCGGTAAATCCAAAGCAAGATTGCTTCTGAACCAGTCCATAACAGGCATAAAATTATAACAAATGCATTTTACGCCTTCTTCGGATAGATTCTTCATTGTCTGAATGTATTTTTCAATATACATGTCACGAGTAGCAAATCCTTTTTTTATGTCCTCGTGAATGTTGACGCTCTCGATGACTTCCATCTCAAGGTCAAAGGAATTAATCTCGTTCTTTACACTCAATATTTCTTCTTTTGTCCATACTTCACCGACAGGAATATGCGGTAAAGTAGTGCAAACACCGGTCATTCCCGGAATCTGCCTGATTTGCTTCAACGTTACGGTATCGTCACCGTGCGGAAACCATCTAAAAATCATCTTCATATTGAAACTACCAACCTGTTCAACATTTATACTAGCATAACTAGTATACTAGACTACTATTTAAAGTGTCAATTGTGAAAGTCCGCAAAAAGCATTGATATATTTGTGTATATTAACCAAAGTAACGTATCAGTCGTCGCTTTTTGGGCGTTTATTGCTTGAAGCTCTGATATAGTCCAAAATGAAAGGAATGAGAACCAAGAACCCGAAATTCTTTACAGTACTTACAAGTGCGGCAGTATAGCAAGGGAAAAACATTTTTTCCTCTTCGCTTGCGGCAACATAATTAGTTATACTCTTTGTAACCGTAAAAAGCAACAAACCGATAATAACCATTTTAGTAGAATTAAAGATTATATCCTTAGATATTTCCTGACTTCGGTTCTCGCCGTTAAGCTGTTTTATCGGTTTACTGATACCGATAAAAATGCAAACGGCGGCGGCAATTCCGCATACTATTTGAATAATGTTCAATGTAACAGGTGTCATAAATCAGTCGTCCTCTTCTTCATCTTCATCATCATAACACTCATCTGCAGAGGAATCATCAGCAAAACTATCCTCTTCCGTCTCTTCTTCACCATCATCATTATCAAACGTGTTGTCACTGTTCTCGGATTCCTCATTAACGGTTTCCTGATATTTTTCAGGGTGTTCGCGCTTATCCATAAGCATAAGAACCGTAGCAAAAGCTTTCTCCGTTAAGAAGTGAGTCACTCTGCAAACAATATACGGAACAAAAAGCAGAGAAGGCGGAAAAACAACGAAAGCAACAGCAGCTGCAGCCATCATAATAATTATCTCGATTGAATTAATTACATGGATTGATCCGAAGATGAACGAATTCTTTAATACTTTGGATATACTGTCATTAAATCTTGCCAAATAAGGAAAAAGGAAAGGTACAATAAACAGAATAGGAATAAACAAAAGAAAAGAAACCGGGAAATACCAATCCGGGAGCTTGATATCACCCCATCCGTTATAGGCAACATATGTATTAAAAAAGGCAACGGCAGAATACAAAATTGCAACAACAGTAAGAATCGAACATTGCTTTATATTTGATTTAAAGGAATGAAAGAAATCTTTAGCCGGATGTGCAGACTCTTCAGCGAGACACTTATGAATTGCAAAATAAAGCGCTGAGGAAGAAGTTCCTATTGTAACAACAGGAATTGAGCAAACAGTCCAAAGCAGGGAAAGAATAACAATGTCACCGACCTTTTCCATAATCTCATAGAAACGACTGCCCAAAAAATTACCAGATTTTGAACTCATACAATAATCCTCGCTGTATAATATAAGTGTAAGGCTATTGACAAACTAGTATACTAGTATAAAGTAAGCATATAGTATGTTATCATAAATAGCAACACTAATTTATCAGAGAACGGAGCATTAATCAAATGAGTATATTTAAACTTGACGGTATTTTCGGGGATAAGATGGTACTTCAGCGTGATGCCGAGAACTGTTTATGGGGATTGAACAACGGTGATGTTGATATTATTGCCATTTTCGAGAATAAGGAATACAAAGCAGAGATTAAAGGGGAAAGATTTGTAATAAAGCTTCCGAGACACGAAGCCGGTACAGGTTTTACAATAGAAGTAAAATCTCAAAGCGGAATTGTTATGCTTAGTGATGTTTGCTTTGGTGATGTATTTGTACTTGCGGGACAATCCAATATGGAACTTCCGGTAAGCCGAACTCTCGATATAAGTAAAAAAGAAGTAGATGAAGCAAACTATCCTTACATAAGACAGTACAGGGTTACTCCGCAATACAGACTTGCTCCGGATAAGCTTGCAGTGCTTCCTGAGTTGAAGTGGACAACAGCGGAGCCTGAGCAGATTATGGAAATGAGTGCCTTGGGATTCTTTACGTCGCAAATCATTCAGAGCAAAATTAATGTGCCGATAGGACTTATTCTGTCAGCGCAGGGCGGTGCCAATGTTGAAACTTATATGAATGAGAAGGATCTGTCGAAGTATGGTAACTTTGAAGAGACAATAGCGAAGTTTCAGGAGGATAATTCAGTTCAGGAGTATCTTGAGAAGGCAGGACAGAATAATGCTGAGTGGAGAAGAGAATTCGAGACGGGAAAAGATTCAGTACTGAGTGCTTATGTTCCGGAAGGAAGCATAAAAGTAAATCAACCGGGCATGATTAAGGAGGTACAGGGATGCTTTTGGCTCTATAAGACAGTTGTTCTCGATAAAATCGAAGGCGAGGAGGCCTTTATGTATTTGAGCAACATGATAGATGTTGACAGGACCTTTGTTAACGGTGTGCTTGTCGGAAATACCGAGTATCGTTATCCGCCGCGCAAATACAGCTTCTCTGCGTCAGTTCTCCATGAGGGAGCGAACCTTATAGCAATCAGACTTCTTGCCGAGGGAAACATGGGAGGAATTGTTCCCGATCACTCTTTCTATATCGAAAATGGGTCCAAAAGAATAAATCTTGCCGGAGAGTGGGAATTATACAGAGAAACAAAAGCTCAAAGAGACCTAACGCCGTCACTTATGGGTCAGACTATTCCTACAGCACTTTACTATTCTCAGCTTGTACCTCTTAAGGATTTGAAATTTAAAGGAATGTGGTGGTATCAAGGTGAGACTAATGCAGGTAATCCGGCTCATTACGATGAAGAATTCAGAGACATGGTAAACAGTTGGCGTCTTCTTGCAGGTTTTGAATTCCCGGTAGTTTTGGTTCAGATGCCTGATTATGTAGATCCGATTAACGGACCCGACTCCAATTGGGAATTAATACAGGAATATCAGCTTAAGGCTCCTCAAATGATAAGTAAATGTATGACGGCAGTAGGTAAGGATTTGGGAGAAAGTCAGGAATTACATCCGCAGCGCAAGGCTGAACTCGGTAAAAGGTTTGCAGATTGTGTGATGAAACTGATGTATAATAATTAACGTAATCTGAATAAAGGTAAGTATAAAAAGTCCGTATGTTTAATTGATTCATATTAAGCAGCGGACTTTTTGTTGAATACAAATCCATAATGAAAATTATCAGATTGACATTATGTATACAAAAACAAAGATAACACACTTGTAAGTATCAGGAGACAGGGGAAAGTCATAAGTAAAATCAGAACTTGTATAGCTCAACATAAACAAAGGGAATGCACCAAAACATGAGCAGTCCCTGTTTGCCTGCATAAAAATACTTTTTAAGCAATAATCTCGGTATATGAGATGCTTTTACGATGCCATTAATTTTCTGAGATGACACATATTTTTTAGACCTCAAAAAAGTCGATTGTTGATATTAACAACAAACACAAAAATGTTTTGTGCGTTCTGCCAATAATATAAGAATGAAAAATACCGATTGTTGACAATGTGCCTACCTGCGAGTATACTTAACACAGTTTACTAGTATGCAAGTATGAAAGAAAACTACAAAAACTAGAAAACAAGCATACCAATCAAAATTAGGAGAAGTGAAAATGGCTAGAAAATCTTCATCACATGTTATGTATGGCAGTGAAAGACTGAATCGTGCCGGAACGGTAAGGAAAAATCTCAGTATGTACTGGCAGATATATCTCATGTTGTTTGTTCCGATAGTGTACTATCTGATATTCAGATACACGCCAATGTTCGGTAATATAATCGCATTCAGAAAGTATAGAGCCGGCGGTAAGCTTTTCGGAGAAGAATTTTCAGGCTTCAAGTATTTTAAGCAGTTTGTTAAGGATGCAACATTCTGGAGGGCATTTAAGAATACTCTTGTTTTGAATATTACATATCTTCTTTTCAGATTCCCGTTAACGCTTATATTCGCACTCCTTATAAATGAGATTGTTAATCTTAAGTGGAAAAAATTCGTCCAGACGGTATCCTATCTCCCACACTTTATTTCAACTGTAATTGTGTGCGGTATGATTAAGGAACTTCTTTCAACTTCAGGTCCTATAAACGCTTTTATATCCAATATCGGATTGGACAAAATCGAATTCATTGCTACTGCAAAATACTTCGTAACAATATTTGTAGTATCAGGAATATGGCAGAGCATAGGTTGGGGAACAATCCTCTATCTTGCTGCTATGTCAAACATAAATCCTTCTCTTTATGAGGCTGCAGCTGTTGACGGAGCAGGTCATTTCCAGAGAGTATGGCACGTAACAATTCCTTGTATCTTACCAACGATTACAACACTCCTCATACTCGATATCGGTGGTCTTGTAGGTTCCGGCGGAGCATTTGAAAAGGTTTACCTTCTCTACAATCCGATGACCTATGAGACGGCAGATATCGTATCAACGTACGTATTCCGAATGGGTATCGGTTCAGGAAACTACAGCTATGCTACGGCAGTTGGTTTGTTTGAAGGAATAATTAACCTTGTGCTTCTTACAATAGCAAATACCGTATCGAAGAAAGTATCAGACAGCAGTTTGTGGTAATTATTGAAAAGGAAGTATAACCATGAGTCGTAAAAAAAATACTAAGCATAATAAAGTAAAAGAGAATCTTGGATACAAGGTATTCCTCGTATTTAATGCTATTTTGATGGCACTTATTGCAGCAGCGACACTATATCCGTTTCTGTACCTTGTATCACAGTCTTTCTCGTCAGAGGAAGCTATCATAGCAGGACATGTAAGTATTATTCCTAAGGATTTCAATTTGGATACATATATATATGTTCTTTCAAAGGGTGATTTTCTTGGCTACTACAAGAACACAATAATCTATTCCGTAGTCGGAACAGTTTTATCTTTGTTCTTCTCAGCAACACTTGCGTATCCGCTTTCGAAAAAAGAACTTAAAATCAACAGATTCCTTGCGCCGTTCATAATATTCACTATGTATTTCGGCGGAACGTTGATTTCTAACTACGTACTTGTAATTAAACTCGGACTTAAGAATACAATTTGGGCTTTTATACTCCCTATGATGATTTCAACATATTATGTACTTCTCATGAAGTCATTCTTTGAAGGAATCCCACATGATCTTGAAGAAGCCGGTGAGCTTGACGGACTCAACAAATTCGGAGTTTTCTGGTACGTTGTTATTCCGTTGTCAAAGCCAATCATGGCAACAATGACATTGTTCTATGCATGTATGTATTGGAATAACTGGTATCAGGCTTTCCTCTACCTGCGTAAGGAGAAATGGCCGGTTGCTTATTACTTACAGACAATAATCAGAGGACAGGGACAGAATGATCCTGATGCACAGTCGGTTGCATCCAACATCAAGGCTTGTTCAATGGTTCTTACAGTTCTTCCGATTATCTGTGTTTACCCTTTCATCCAGAAATACTATGTTCAAGGTATGATGCTCGGAGGCGTAAAGGAATAATTTTCGTATGATACAGCATGGCTGTACATAAATATTAATTTTTTTCAAAACAGGAGGAGAATATGAAGAAAACTGGTTTGATAAGTTTGACACTCGTTGCTGCCATGCTTGCATCTGTTATGACAGCTTGCTCAGATGGCGGCTCAGGTAACGAGACAACAGGAGAAGTAACAACTATTCCGGATGTCATTGAGACAACAACAGCAGCACCAGATGAGACAGAGCCTGACTTGGGTTATGAGTTCGGTTTAGGAACAACCTTCCATTCAGATGAACCAATTACATACACTATGTTCTTTAGTGATGCAAGCTGGTATCCGATGGTGGACACATGGCAGTCAGAGGGTATCTTCAAGAAGATTGAGGAACTCACGAATGTTCATCTTGAAGTTATCTCTTACGATAGCAACGACTACATGAACAACGTAACTCTCGACATTAATGCCGGTGATGCAGCTTACATTATTCCTAAGATTTATGATGAGTCTGCATTTGTAGACGGTGGTGCTATTGTACCTGTATCAGATTATGTACAGTACATGCCTAACTTTATCGACTTCTACAATACATACAATATGGCCGGTGATATCAAGACAATTACTAAGAGTAACGGTAAGTACTATCGTCTCCCTGGTATGCTTGAGGATAATGCACTTAACTATTCTTTCGTTATCAGACAGGATATCTTTGAGGCAGCAGGTGTTGATGTAGCTTCTATGGAAGAGAACTGGACATGGACTGATTTACTCGATGCTCTTGTAAAAGTAAAAGCTTATATGGTTGAGCAGGGTATGTGTAAAGAGTCAGATTACATTTGGTCAGACCTCTGGTGCGGTAACGAGTCAGGTCAGGGCAACGGCGGTAATCTCCTTAAAGTTATGGGTCAGACATATGATGTTAACGCAGGTTGGGGTATCGACAACGGTATGAGATACAATCCTGAGACAGATGAGTGGTACTTCTCACCTATTTCAGATGATTATAAGGCAATGGTTGAAGCAGCACATGCATTTGTTGAAGCAGGTATTCTTGATCCTGAAACATTTACACAGGATGATTCAACAGCTACAAGTAAGTTCTATAACGGACAGACAGCAATCATGTCAATCAACCAGGGTCAGTATGCTACTTATGTAACAAACTGTGACGAGATGTTGGGTGCAGGCAACTATGAGCTTTATGTTGTAACACCTCCTAAGGGAACAACAAACTATTCAACAGCAGGTAATGTTCGTCTTGAGAACGGTGTTATGCTTTCACAGCGAGCTTTGGATGAACTCGGCGAGGATGGATTCATTGAGTTGTGCAGATTCGTAGATTGGCTCTTCTATTCACCGGAAGCTTATATTCTTTATAAGTGGGGTGTTGAAGGCGAGACATTCCAGTACAATGCAGATGGTACAAAGTCACTTCTTCCTGGTTACTGCTGCGGCGGACTCGGAATCGGTGCAACATCTGATGATGATGTAGATATCAGACTCCAGTGGGGTTATGCTTGCGGTAACTTCTGGTATGGACATACAATCGCTGAAATGTCAGATAACTACGTTCCTGCAGTTGCTGATTATGTAGCACGTAACTCTCAGTATCGTGAGACAGCTCCTCTTGCACCTGGACTTGCTCCTACAGAAGAGCAGAACGAAGAGATGAACCTCATCTCAACTCCTTTGATAGATAATGTTAATACATGGACATTGAAGTTCGTTACCGGACAGGCTGACATAGCTACCGAGTGGGATGCTTATGTAGCTTCTTGTGAAGGTATGAACTATCAGGGTCTCGTAGATACATATGCAGAGATCTACAAAGGCTGATTAGACCGACCGTAAATTTGGAAATAAGAGAAAACTGTCCGGAGTCGTCCGATAATGTCGACTTCGGGCAGTTTTAATTTTTCTAGGGACGTGAACCTGTTGAGCGCGCGAAGCGTGCGAAACAAAAAACACCCGCTATGCGGGTGCGCGACAGAAGTTATACAAAAAATCACCTAACCAATATAATCAATGGAGTTCAAGCCTATTGAAAATGAAAGGAAAGGTGATTTAATGGCAAATACATCAAATAGTTTGTCGCACACCAAATGG
>JAZLGO010000014.1:0-3456 GCA_045616305.1 Saccharofermentans sp.
CTGCTTCTGAACTGTAAAATTCCCGTGAAATTGCATGTTTTATCAAAAAACGTGACTGAATGTCGGGAATTCCCGCTTTTGAACTGTAAAATTTCCGTGAAATCGCATATTTTATCAAAAAACGTGACTGAATCTCGGGAATTCCCGCTTTTGAAGTGTAAAATTTCCGTGAAATCGCATATTTTATCAAAAAACGTGACTGAATCTCGGGAATCCCCGCTTCCAAACTGTAAAATTCCCGTAAAATCAAATATCCAACCCAAAAACGTGGCTGCATCTTGGGAAGTTGCAGTCTGCTATTTAATCGGATTGGTTGTATGTATATCTTCGCCATATCGTTAATAATCGGCATAACGAAGAAAAATTCTTTTGTTTATCACATGACGTGATTATAGCAATTTCAAATATTTCGGTCAATAAATCATCTTGTGATATAATCTCTGTATGCGTTTTGATTTAGGTAGAAAATTTAATATAGAGATTGACGTTCCTGAGTCCAAATCAGTCGGACACAGAGATTTGATTGTTAATTTTTTGACGGATGTTGCACAGGGAACCTTATGTGATAACAAAAGGTATCCGATAGCAATCGATGATTCTGACAGTAATGATATCAGGGCAACAAAGAATTGTATAAATGCGTTTGCTGAGTTTGCAACAGCGGGCGGTGCGACTTCATCCGATGAGGTGATTCTCCCTGCTGAAGAGAGCGGTTCTACGCTGAGGTTTTTTATTCCGGTGGGACTTGCTGTTCTGGATAAGCTGGGAATACTTGATACGACAAGTCTGGTGTTTAAGACTGAAGGACGACTTTTCGAGCGCCCGATTGAAGATATTAAGAAGTGTTTGGAACCGCACGGAGTTACTGTTGTCCATGACAGTAATACGAGAACGATAAAAACAGTATGCAGTAAAAGACATTTGCAAGAGGTTTTCGAGATAAGCGGTAAGCTCTCTTCGCAGAATATTTCCGGTCTTTTGATGGCACTTCCTCTTCTTGAACATGATTCACAGATATGCGTTACCGAAGAGTTCAATTCAAAGACGTATGTGGATTTGACGACAGATATACTTTGTCGTCATGGTGTGAACGTTGAAGAAAAAGAAATGCAATATGAGATAAAGGGCGATTCATACAAGACTGCAAAGCACGTTCGTATTTGTGACGGTGACTGGTCTTCGGGAGCTTTCCTTTTATGCCTGAAAGGACTCATTAAAGATGATTCCGAGCTTGTTATAAACGGACTTAACTACGATTCGCCGCAGGGAGATCGTGCAATAACGGATTTTCTTGAAGTGATGGCGGGAGACAAATCGGGAGACAAATCGGGAGACAGAAATGTAGCCTATAACTGTAAGAATATTCCGGATATTGTGCCGTATATGGCAATATATGCTGCATATAAAAATGCCTCGAATGCGGCGGCGTCAACCAAGCTTCTTGATGTCGGAAGACTTAAACATAAGGAATCGGACAGAATAAGTGCAGTATTGGATTATCTTCAGAAAATAGGTGCCCAATGCGAGTTCGACGGTGATAATCTTACAATTCACGGCGCAGATCTGAATTTTATTGAAACAATAGAAGAACTTAAAGTGAGTTCGTATAATGATCACAGAATGGCTATGTCAGCTTTTATGCTGGCACTCGGTGCCAAGAAGATTATTGACATAGATGATATTGATTGTATGGCAAAATCCTTTCCGATGCTTCCTGCAATCATGAAAAGGGAGTTTGGTATATGAACGTTTTTACTTATACGGGAAATAAGATTAAAGTTGAGATTGAGGGTGAGTCTCACAGCGAGAGAATCAGCGCACGATTGAGCGGTGCCCCGGAACTTATAAACGGTATAGAGATAGATGAGCAGGAATTACAGGCTTTTCTTGACAGAAGAGCACCGGGCAAGAATGCATGGTCAACACCTCGTAAGGAACCGGATAAGGTTATTATTTCCCGCCCGAACATCGAAAATGCGCTCGAAGGCGCGAGCAACGACTCGGCCGAAGGTGTAATAGAAGGTACGATTATCAATACCAATACAAAGCCGCATGACTATTCCGGTCTTTTAAGATGTCCGAGACCGTCACATGCCGATTATACGGCAGGACTTAAGTATGGCGAGGGATACGTATCTTCAGGCGGCGGAAGCTTCTCAGGAAGAATGACTGCACCGCTTTGCATAGCCGGAGGTATAGCAATTCAGCAACTTCAAAAGTGTGGAATACGCATATTCTCACATATTAAGAGCATCGGAAATGTCAGCGATATTAATTATTCGGAGGCGGTCAGGTTTGAAAATACTGCTGCTGATAAGTATATCGGATATCTGAAGGAGGTTGCAGCTAAAGAATTTCCTACTGTGTCGGATGAAAGCGCAGAGCAAATGATTCAATTAATAAAGGAAGCATCGGAGGACAAAGATTCTGTAGGCGGTGTAATAGAGACCGTTGTTACAGGTGTGCCGGGAGGAATAGGCGGACCGCTTTTCGAGGGAATAGAAGGAAAAATAGCAGGCTTGATGTTCGCGGTTCCGGCTGTAAAGGGAATTGAGTTCGGAAACGGATTTGAAGCTGCAGAGCTCAGAGGCTCTCAGAATAATGATGCTTTCGAGATTTACAACGGAGAAGTAGTGATGAGGACGAATAATTCCGGCGGAATTTTAGGCGGAATCAGTGTTGGTAAGGCGGCACCGATTGTTTTTGCGACAGCTTTTAAGCCTACACCTTCGATTTCAAAGGAACAGGATACGGTTGATTTGGTTAATTGCAGCAATACAAAAATTGAGATAAAGGGCAGACATGATCCTTGTATCGTGCCGAGAGCGGTACCGGTTACTGAAGCTGTGACTGCATTGGCAATATGGGATATGTTGCTGAGTGTATGTTGAGCAAGTGAGGGATATATAATGACACTTGATGAGTTGAGAGAAAGTATAGACAGCGCAGACAGAAGCATTCTTGAGGCTTTTAAAAAGCGTATGGCGGTTGCGCAGCAAATAGGCCTTTATAAAGCTGAACGCGGTCTGCAGGTTTTGGATAAGGAACGTGAGATAAAGAAGCTGAACTCAATTTGCAATGAGGCAGATCCTGAGATAAGACCTTACGTAAAAGAACTTTACGAGACGTTATTTAAATTATCGAGAGATAAGCAGAGTAAGCCAAAGTTCGGTGTGTTGGGACGATCACTTCCGCACTCCTATTCGCCTATGCTTCACTATATGTATCAGGATGAATATGAATACAGCATAATTGAGAAAGAACCGGATGAATTGGACAATCTTTTTGATGCAGAAAAACGCATTTACAGCGGCTTTAACGTTACTATTCCTTATAAAAAGGAAGCATTTGCAAGATGCTCAAAGATAACATCAATAACCCTACCTTCAACACTAACAGAGATTGGAGAATCATGTTTTGAGGATTGTAAGAGTCTGGAAAGGATAGATATACAAG
>JAZLGO010000015.1:0-19395 GCA_045616305.1 Saccharofermentans sp.
ATTTGTTTCACGAGAGCCGGCGCGTGCGAACAGCCGACAGAATCTCACCAAAAACAGCCTTTTTTCTCACCCAAGGGTGAGATTTTTCCCCGATTTTGGTGAGATTTGTTTCACGGGAGGCGGCGCGTGTGGTCTGCAGACAGAATCTCACCAAAAACAGCCTTTTTTCTCACCCAAGGGTGAGATTTTTCCTCGATTTCAGTGAGATTTGTTTCACGAGAGCCGGCGCGTGCGAACAGCCGACAGAATCTCACCAAAAACAGCCTTTTTTCTCACCCAAGGGTGAGATTTTTCCCCGATTTTGGTGAGATTTGTTTAACGAGAGCGGAGCCGGTGCAAGCCTTGCTCACGAAGCAGTCAAATGAGAACTCAGGAGAAACCTTTGTCCTTAATACGGTTATGTTGAAGATAATTTGCTGTTGATAGCATTTATTTGAGGCACCGTGAGCACATTTTCGAGAAGAAAACAGAGTTCTTATTGCAAATTAAACACAAATCGTTATACTTACACTTATGGAAAAGAGAAGATTTTTTGTTTTAATTTTAACGCTGTTTTTAGGTTTAGCAGTATTTACGGGTTGTAATTTCCAACAAGCAAGGGGTAATTACGATGTGTTTGAGTGTATGGAAAAGCTTGACTATACCGACGACTACGATGCTGCCGTTAAAATAATCGGCTTTGAAGGCGAATTGATTGATGAGCGCAAGGGAAAAGATTCATATCCGTATGAGACTTTCGAATGGAAGTTAACAAGAAATACAGCCATAACAATAAGATTCAGCTTAAGTGATGAAGGTGATTTTAAGCGTGCTCAGATTACTGCCGAATTTCCTTCGAAAATGGTATCGAACAGCGATATCGACTTCTCAGAGGCGGCCTCCATTGAGAAAAAAGTAAAATCACACGACGGTCTTCTCTACGATGAATTTGTCGATATGGTCGGCGGCGTCGAGGGAACAAAAACATCAGTTTCTTCGGAAGCAACAGAATATGTCTGGGTAGGCACAGACGGTGCAACTGCATATGCAAAATTTGATAACGACGGAAAATGTCTGACCTTCAGCGCAGTAATCTGATTATTGCGGTGCCTGATATCGAACCTTTCCTCGTGTTAATTTACCGTACTCGATTGCACTCTGTGGGCAACCGCAGATGCAAGCCATGCAGTGTGTGCAATCGCCCTTCCATGAAGGCTTGCCGTTTACAATTTCTATGTTGTTTTTTACGCACATATCGGCGCACTTACCGCAGCCTACGCATGCATCAGCAGCCTTAAAAGCATTATCCTTGATAACGTTTTTGCAAAAAAAGCTGTTAACAACGGCACTTCCGGCAGCTTTGATTTTACCGTCATGTTTATTAGGAAGCGGCAGATTGTTTTTTATAACCTCAGCGACTGCATTAACAGATGGGAGAGCCTTATCTATAATTGAATTTGCTTTCTCCTTACCCGGTGCCCTAAACATTACTATGTAGTTCTCAGGCATCACAATTGCTGCCGTTCCCTTATAATCCTGATGAAGCTGTTCGGATAGCTTCCTGTTAAAATATCCTGCTCCGCATATTCCGGCACCGCAGGTATGCACATAGTAAACGGATTTATTTCCGGTAATATTGGCTTTCGTAAGCCATTCTTCCACAACAGTCGGCATTTTGTAAGCGTATATCGGAGTAACTATAACAAGAGGCTTTACTGACTCAATTAATGAGAAATCATTGTTTCGGATTCTGTCAAACAAATTCATACAATCATCAGAGAGAGAAGAAGCCAAACGTTCTGCCACCAATCTTGAATTACCTGTTCCGCTGAAATATAAAATCATAAATATACTCCTTATACAGTGCAATTTTTTACGCATACAGAATAATATAATTATAGCATCACATAAGAATACAGAAACGGAGAATTACAAAATTATTTTATTCTACGTACTTTACAAACGTCGGATTAAGTTTTATACTCATCCACGTTGATTACAACATATATTGATTATAAAAAAGGAGGGCAACTCAAATGCAGCAATACATAACTATAAACAATTTAACAGCAAGAGGTGTGGTTTTCCTTCCTTCTGTTTCCGAATAATTTCGGTATAGATACGATAAGATTTCCGGCACCTCATCTCACAGAGCGGGTGCTTTTTTTGTGCCCGTAAATCGCGATTTATCACAATAGATCACGATACAAAAGATATGAAAGGAAATTTTATTATGGACATTCAAGGAACTTGTGCCAATGCACGAGTATATACTTCAAACAACAAAAATACAGCTATAGATTCTCAGGCAGTACATCAGTTACAGCTTATATGCGATCAGGAATTCGCCTTAAATTCACGCATCAGAGTAATGCCGGATGTACATCCGGGCAAGTTTGGTCCTATCGGTCTTACGATGACTGTAGGCGATAAAATAAATCCTAATCTCATCGGCATAGATATAGGATGCGGAATGACAATTGCTCAAATTAAAGCAAAGAAAACCGAATGTCAGAAGTTGGACTCGGTAATAAGAGACTCTGTACCTTCCGGCTTCTCCTCACGCAAAAAGGTTCATCGTTTGGCGGAAGAATTTGATATCAGCGAGCTCAGATGCCATAGTCATATCCAGAACCAAAAGGCACTTCTGAGCCTCGGAACATTGGGTTCAGGTAATCACTTCATAGAAATCGATAAGGACGATGAGGATAATCTTTATCTTGTGGTTCATTCAGGCAGCAGAAGTCTCGGTAAAGCCGTAACCGAACACTATCTCAATATGGGACAGCAAAAGCTCAAAAATAACGGTTTGGATATACCATACGAGATGACTTGGCTTGACTTCAAGCTTAAGGATGATTATATACACGACCTTACCGTAGTACAAAAGTATGCTTCACTGAATCGCAAAATTATTATTGATGAGATTACCCGAGGCATGCATTGGAAAATAACAGATTGCTGTCAATGTATTCATAATTACATCGATACAGGCGAAGATATAACAGAAAGCCTCGGTTCTCCGCTTTTACGTAAGGGTGCCGTCTCAGCACGTCTTAATGAGAAAGTAGTTATTCCGATAAATATGAAAGACGGAATAATCTTAGGAAGAGGACTCGGTAACAGAGAGTGGAACTTCTCAGCGCCTCACGGCTCAGGCAGAATCATCAAGCGCACAGAAGTACAGAACAGTCATACGGTGTCTGAATTTAAAGCCACTATGCAAGGTATATATTCGAGCTCGATAGGAAAGGGAACATTAGACGAAGCGCCGTTTGCCTATCGCGGTATAAACGACATCATTGACGTAATAGGCGACACAGTGCAGACAGACAAAATAATTAAGCCGGTCTACAATTTCAAGGCCGGCAACTAAACGAGGTATTTAAATTATGTTAATTCAATTAAGTTCCGGTCAGGGACCGGCCGAATGCGAGCTTGCAGTAGTTAAGCTCTTCGAAGCACTTTCAAAAGAATACAAAGATGTGGAACTGATAGATTCACATAAATCCAAAAACGCAGGCTGTTGCACTTCGATTCTCTTAAAAACCGACAACGACCTGTCAGGACTTGAGGGCACAATACTCTGGGTTTGTCAGAGTCCTTATCGTCCGCATCACAAACGTAAAAACTGGTATGTTGATGTAAGCATTATCACGGAAATTGATAATGAGAATATCGGCAACGGGAATATATGTAACGAACAGGATATTAAAATCGAACGTTTTCACTGCGGAGGTAACGGCGGGCAAAATGTAAACAAGGTTGAGACCGGAATCAGGCTCATACATATTCCTACCGGAATTGCAGTTACATGTACAACTGAAAGAAGCCAGCTTCAGAACAGACATAAGGCTCTGCAAAAACTCAAGCTTATCTTAGCTTCACAAAGAGCAGCCTCCGAAGCTCAGCAAAAAAGCGATGCATGGATTGAACACAAAAGAATCATAAGAGGAAATCCTGTAAGAACCTACGAAGGAATGAAATTTATTCTTCGTTCGGGCAAATAAAAACTTCATGCCGCTGTTAGACAGCAGTATGCCGCAAATCGGCAGCAGTATGCCGCAAATCGACAGCAGTATGCCGATGACAATTCTTACGCTTCTATCTGCAGTACTCTTCTGCTGCCGTCGTCTCGGATAAGCGTAACCTCATTGTCACCGGTCTGCTCTGCACCGATTATCCATTCTGTATTATCAGGGTGACTGCCTCCCTCGAACCACTGGTCACTTTCCATTACATAATCGTAGTTCTCGAACGGTTCCCTGATTCTGTATACAATATATCCGCAGCCGACAGAAATGCAGAACTTCTCATTGGTATCAATCAATGCTGCCTCAGGATCACCGTAAAAATGTCCTGTACAGCAAAGCAGTTTGTCATCAGATTTACGATACAGGCTTACAGTCTCATAACATGCAATCAAATAGTAATTTGTACTTTCGGCCAATAGTCTCTCGGATTGTTCCAATTCCTTCATATCTGTCACCTCCCTTTGCGATTATTTTACTATTATTTTCGCCTTACAGAAAGTACTATATAGCGCTTAACAGTCAACATTTTCGAGAAGGAGAAAGCAATTTTTTATAAGTACAATCTATGGCAAAAGCTCCGAGAGGCGCTGTGATAATAATTGCAAGCACGGCAACCGTCAGCACAGTATCACCGCAGGCAAAGCCGAGCGCCAGCGGCATGCCGCCGATTGCTGCCTGAACAGTAGCCTTAGGAGTATATGCAAGCATCGCGAAAATGCGTTCCCTGCGATTCAGCTTTGTTCCCAAAAGACATAGAAACACACCGAACATTCTGAAGACAAGTGCCAAAATTATTACGGCAAGCGCTTTAACACCGACTTTTCCTATATAGCTGATATTCACGGTCGCTCCTACAAGTACAAACAGAAAAACTTCTGCCGCTACCCATAATTTTCCGTACTTGACCGAGAGTCTCTGCGCTACTTCCTCGCGCTTGTTTTTCATACCTATTCCTATGAACATTATTGCAATCAAAGCGGAGAATGTCACCGGCGTAGTAAGGCTGTCCTCGCACACCACAAGAAGAAAAGATACGCTCAGTATAATCAGGACTTTCGAGGTGTCTCTTATGTGCACTTTGCGAAAATATAAGTCCAACAAATACCCCAACAAAATTCCGATAATTATACCCAATATTATCGACACAGGAATATTAATAAAACTCATAACGGAAGCGCTCTTCCCTTGCATCATACCTGTAAATGTCGAGAACAACACTATGACATAAACATCGTCTACGGAAGCTCCCGCAAGAATCAACTGCGGGATTCCTTCTCTCGTGCCGTAGCCTTCATCCATCAGTTTTACCATTCTCGGCACAACTACAGCAGGTGACACGGCGGCAAGGACAGCGCCTGTAACGGCCGCCTCCAAAAGCGTAAGTCCCAACAGCCTTGTGCCCAGGATAACGACACCTATAAGTTCAAATGAAGCAGGTACAAAGCTCATAAGAACTCCGGGCCTTCCTATTTTCTTCAGGCCTGATAAATCAAGTCCGAGACCCGCTCTCGTCAAAATGATAATCAGAGCAATTTTACGCAGCTCTGCAGATATTTCGAGTATACTGCTGTCCAGAACATTCAATACATATGGTCCCAATACAATTCCTACGGCAAGCATACCCAACAAACTCGGCAACCTTATCTTCTTACATATCCAACCGGCTGCCATTCCCACAATCAAAATGAGTGCAATACTAAGTAACATAAATCCTCCTGCAGTTTCAAACCTGCGTTTCAAAAATGATATTTCCCTCCGCCTAAAGCCAATATTTATGAATACAAAAAAGCCGACAGCTTCCATGCACAAACAGCACAGAAGTCATCAGCTTAATAAGCGGTTTAAGTATATTCTGAGAACATCAAATTCCCGGAATACTAAGGGAGAACCTCATTCCCCGACTTCGAGATAATAACACATCACACTCGATTAAGCAAGCTGCATAAATCAGGATTCAGCCTCAGATTATGTCGAGGGAGCAAGTACCGTGTTTTTACTGTGGATTATTAATAATTCCGGTGAAGATAGGCACTCCGTATTCCGTCACAACCGTCACATAAGGTTTGTTACAATCGAACCTAAGCCTTATCGGCTCAGTAATATCGACACCTATAAGCACGTTTGCTACAGTAGCCGCAGCAGCCTCGACACCGTCCTCGTCATTTATCAGTCTGGCAGCATGAATTACCTGATTGACACTTACATCAGAACTGTCAACAATTGTAAACAAATCACTGTAAGCAGAATCAAAAATATCAGTTACACCTAATTCCATAAGTCCTTCAATTATATCCGCTTTTGACTCAACATCAAGCTTCGGTATTGAATAATCCACCTCACTGTTTTTTAACGCAATTATATTACTATCTTTTCCGCCTAATAATTCATACAAACCCTCATCCTCAAGAATATCCTCGTTCGTATATCCTTCATTCGGAAGAAAATACCATTCTGCGCCGTTTAAAGTCGGAATACTGATTGCAGTGAATGTTTCTGACATATAGTAATCCATTTCTTCGGAAGAATTGTGCAAAAAATCGAGCCGAATTTCCTCCCCGTCTTTATAGAAGGTTTCCTCATATGTATTTCTTATATCAAATTCATTCTCCCAGCTTACCTTGTAGTATATGGTTGATACCAACGCAATCACAGTATTACTGTCTAATTTGAAGTCTTTTATCTGTTCTATGAGAAGACCGTTTGTATTATCGTTAATCCAATCCTGAAACATTTGGTTAAGCGCTTCACTGCCCATGGCCCCGGAAAAAGTTGAAGTATAATATTCCTCTCCGAGTTCCCTGATAACTTCCTCATTAAATTCCATTCCTGCATTAAGCCAAATTGAATTGGCAAGGGATGTAATACACTTCTCTTCATCAATTGTCAGATTCTCGAAAAGGTACTTTATATTGTCTCTTACCTCATCAATCGTCTCATCGCCCAGCAAATCAAGTATTTGCTGCTGCGCTTCACCCGTTGTACAACGCGCCAGCATTCCCATCGCAATATAAACATTAACCGGTGAATAAACTACATTGCTGTCTACATTCTCACACTGAAGAAAAGTCTTCATCGTCTTCTCATAAAAGTCCTTATGACTTAAATAGAACTCATAGCTGACCGCTCTTGTTGCTGCTTCTTCGATTGTTGCAGCCTGAACCTGTCCGCTGAATTCTTTTTGTATATTCTCTTTGCAGCCTGCCATATTAACAAGCATTGCCGTTCCCAATAATCCTGCTCCGATTCTTTTTTGTAGAGTATTCATTTCTATATCTCCCTTTTTCTATATACTTCAATTGATAGATACCGCACTATGTGCGTGTAAGTCAGGGGCTGTCTCAATATTTCAATGTTATACAAAGTATTTACCTTGAAAAATACAACACTGATATATAAACAGAAACGTATCGGGACAGACTGCATCAAACCCAATTTGTGTTATAAATGACATGTGGGGGGGGACGATTCTAACACAAGTATTTTCTGATAGTTTTGAGACAGCCCCTGTACAAACAACTCACTTCGCGAGGATCAAACCGCCTGTCACATTCGGATTATTAATAGTTCCCGTGAAAACAGGAACTCCGTATTCTGTTACCACAGTCACATACGGTCTGTCACAACAGAAGTACATCGGTGAAGATGGCACTGCTATATCCTCTGTCATCATTACTGTGTATCCAGCTGCCTCAACGCCTTTCTCATCATTTATCAAGCGTGCACCGTGAATTACCTTGTAGACATAAAGTTCAGGATCATCAATAACTGTAAACAAGTTACCGTAAGTTGAATCAAATACATTGGTAACTCCCAATTCCATAAGACCGCTTATCAAATTCAGCTGAGACTCTGCATCAAGCTTCGGTATGGAATAAATTACTTCTGTATCAAGAACTTCTACATTATCATATGTTCCGCCCACCACTTCATACAAACAGTCATCCTCAAGAATATCCTCGTTTGTATATCCTTCATTAGGAAGAAAATACCATTCTGCGCCATTTAAAGTCGGAATACTTATCGCAGTAAATGTATCTGCTACATAGTAACTCATCTCAGCAGAACTGTGCATAAAATCAATCTCATACTCCTCACCGTTTCCATAGAAGGTTTGCTCATATGTATTGTTCTCATCAAATTCATTTTCCCAACTTACCTTGTAGTATATTGTTGATACCAACGCAAATACCGTATCCGTATCAAACTTAATCTCATTTACCTGCTCTTTGAGGAGATTATTTGTATTATCATTAATCCAATCATGGAGCATATCATTGAATTCTTGGCTTCCCATATCACCGGTAAATGAAGAAGTATAATATTCCTTACCCAACTCCTTCAAAACCTCCTCATGAAACTTCTCTCCGGCACTGAGCCAAATTGAATTTGCAAGTGTGGTAATGCAATTCTCTTCATCTATAGTCAAAGTCTCGAAAAGGTACTGTACATTCTCTCGAACCTCATCAATCGATTCGTCCCCCAGCAAATCAAGGATTTGCTGCTGTGACTCACCGGTTGTACAACGCGCCAACATTCCCATCGCAATATATACATTAACCGGTGAATATACGGCATTTCCCACGTCACCACACTTAAGAAAAGATTTCATTGTCTTCTCATAAAAATCCCTGTGACTTAAGTAAAACTCATAATCAACCTCTCTGTTTTCTGCTTCTTTAATTGTAGCGGCCTGAACCTGTCCTCCAAACTTCTTTTGTAAGGCCTCCTTACAGCCTGCCGTATTAATCAACATCACTGTTCCCAATAATCCCGCTACAATTCTTTTCTGCATGGTTTTCATTACTATAATCTCCTTTTTCTTTTGGGTTATGCTTATATACTCGTAACAGAATTCTTAAGGTTACAAAAAAATATAAATTTTTTTAAATTAATTCCGAAAAGTTTGTTTGCAAAAATAAAATGAATCGACTTTTGTGTGAGATTTACAGTCTGACAACAATAATTCCAGACAATATACCGGCAGTCTAATATAAAAATACTGCGGTCTTGTGTGGAATTTACATTCCGGCGCTGATCGGCGCCCGGATTCACTGAAATTGGTCATTTGAGCCACTTGGTTAGTGACAAAAAACATAGCTTTTAGTGATTATTGTCGATTTGGCGCCCATACCGTGAATCCTGGTAGTTGAAGGCTCAGATTCACGGTAAAACCCGATTTTAGTCGCGGTAAAAGTGAAAAAATTGGCTGTTTACCGTAAATCCGGGTGGTTTGTGACTCAGATTCACGGTAAAACCCGATTTTAGTCACGGTAAAAGTGAAAAAAACAGCCGTTTACCGTGAATCCGGGTGGTTGAAGGCTCAGATTCACGGTAAAACCCGATTTTAGTCGCGGTAAAAGTGAAAAAAATGGCTATTTACCGTGAATCCGGGTGGTTGACGACCGCACCGACCACGCCGACCGAACTCATCGTCGCACTCACCGCGCCACGGCCCCCTGCGCCGCCCCCTGCGCCGCCCCATGCGCCGACACTCAACAAATCAGAAACTCTTACGCTCTGAATAAGCTCCGTTTACAAGCTTTGAATAAACATTACTTGTACACAAATATGAGATTGTATAAACAACCGTGAACACCAGAACGACACAGGCGAGCACAATTAAGAACTTACTTGCGGTAATGTTTCCGAATATTCTGAGAATACGTCTTAACATCGGGAAAGCAAAGATCGTATGAATTATGGCTATGACAAGCGGCAGGAAGAAAACCATTACTATCTGTGAATTGATGGATTTCTTTATCTCATTTTTGGAGAGACCGACTTTACGCATAATAGCGAATCCGGCAACATCCTCATAGCCCTCAAACAACTGACGAAAATACATTGTCAGAACGGTAATAATCAGGAAACCCACACTCAAAAATATTCCAAGGAAGAATAATCCTGAATATAATGAAGTAATGTTTTCGCGCGCCTCATAACGTCCGCAGCAATCGCAGCAACGCTCGTCGCTCTTAAAAGCAGTAACCAAATCTACCTGATTACGCGGGTTGGAATTGCTTGAACAAACATAATAAGCATTTTCGTATTCGTTTGAATAAACATCGGCAAAAGCAGATTCAGAATCGAAGTTAAAAAAATCATACATAACTTCTTCACTCGAAAAAATCACACATGCCATACCGTTGCTGACGGTTATTGCTGAGGAATGCGGAATGCGAGGTGACTCATCCAATATCTTAATATCATACAAAGCATCGCTTCCTTGCGGAGTGATTTTATTTACAGACGATGATATACCTTTATCAGAATATACAGCAATCTCATTCTCAGAAAGTCCGATATTCTCACCTGCAAGCTCCTGATATCTGTCCTGTGTGAAATAGTACGTGTCATAGGCATTGCTTATGTATGTTTCGTTAATATTGAACTCGATTGTTGAAGCATTTTCCTCAGGAAGTGTTATATCAGTAAAAGCTTCCAGCATTTTAAATCTGGTACATGAATCAAACTCAACACCATACTTTTCAGCCATCTCATTAACACAAGCAAAGCCTTCTTCTTCAGGCACATTATATAACTTGAATGCTAAATCATAGCAATACCAATTATCAACCGTATCGCTGATGCTTGAGTACAAACATGTAACCGAAGACATAGTAACAAGAAACATCGTGGATACAATACATATTGTTGTCAGACTGTCCGCATTACGTTTCATACGATAAAGCATACCTGACACAGAGATAAAATGTGATGTTTGATAGTAATACTTTTTATTCTTACGCAAACAGTTGAGTACCGTAATGCTTCCGGCACGGAAGAGAAACATCGTTCCGAAGATAACCAGTGACACAGCTATAAAAAATGCAGTTAAAGCATCCACAGCGCTGTCAATTCTGATTGACATCACATATCCCAAAGCCACCAATATTGTTCCTATAACGGCGCCAAACCAATTAGCCTTCGGTTGCTTCTCACCGCTGTTTTGTTCCTTCATATATTCAATAACATTGGCCTTCTTGATACTTACAGAATTGACCGTAATTATAAGTGCATATACAAAAGCAAAGAACAAAACAGAAATAATCAACGGAATTATCGGAATTTCCCAACTGAAATCCTGTTCTGCATCAATAACCCGAAGAATCATAACCTGGAAAAACTTCTCGAGTACAGTACCGATTGTACTTCCGATAACTGCAGTCAAAAGATACACATAAATATTCTCAAGAGCATTAACTCGCATTACGTGTCTTTTCTCCATACCGAGAATACTGTACATACCTAATTCTTTCTTACGTTGCTTGACTACCATAGAACGAATATCCATCAAAAAAATCAGCACAACCTGAATAATTACGAAAATACCTATGGCAAGAATCTGCTGAACCGCGGCGCCGCCCGGAACCTTACTCAAGTATTTATCCATAGCCAAAGCAGCAATCATATAAAACAACACATACATGCTGACAGATGCGATAATATATGGAATATATATAACCTTATTCTTAGAAAGGGAATTTAAGGCAAGCCTTCTGTATAATTTATTCATTGGGAAATTCCTCCGACCTCCGACATTCATGAGCATTAATTAAACATGGTTCAAACTTCGGTACGAGGCTTCGTTTTCAAAACCTCAACACTTCAGAACCTCAACACAAACCTCAGTCCTGAACCGGACTTTTGCCGTCACCGAGGAGTGCTGTCAGCGAATCGGATATTCGCTTATAAAACTCAATGTCGCTCTCATTTCCTCTGTATATCTGATGAAAAACGACTCCGTCCTTTATAAACAAAACACGTCCTGCCGTACTTGCAGCTTTTACTGAGTGCGTAACCATTAATATGGTCTGTCCGTCTTTGTTAATCTTAACAAACTGCTTAAGAAGCTCGTCTGTTGACTTGGAGTCAAGTGCGCCGGTCGGCTCATCTGCGAGAACCAAAGTCGGATTGGTAATAATGGCACGGGCAACGGCTATACGCTGCTTCTGTCCGCCTGATACCTCATACGGATATTTCTCCAGGATTTCCTCAATACCGAGAACTTTGGCAATCGGCTTAATCCTTTCTTCCATCTCGATATGGCTCTTTCCTGCCAAAACCAGAGGTAAATATATATTGTCTCTTAAAGTGAAATTATCCAGCAAATTGAAATCCTGAAAAACGAATCCGAGCTTCTCTCTTCTGAACTGAGCCAGCTCTTTCTCTTTGACGCTGTTAAACTGCTTACCGTCGTGCAACACTTCGCCTTCAGTAGCTTTATCCAAAGTTGCTATAATATTAAGGAGTGTGGTCTTACCTGAACCGGATTCACCCATTATTGCAACGTATTCGCCCTGTTCTACCACGAGATTCACATTCTGAAGCGCAGTTATCTTGTTGCCCCCGAATCTGGTTGTATATACCTTCTTAAGGTTTTTTACTTCCAATATAGACATAAAACGTCCTCCTTCTCATTTCTCGGGGTTATTTTACAATTTGCATTCCGGGCGTTCTATCGAATTACCTTACAAAAAGAGACTTGTTTCTTACACTTTTGTAAGATTGCCTCTTAATCCGATTAGTTTTTCTTTTCGAAAAGGATAATTGCAGACGTACCCTTTCCCGGTTCAGACTCGATTTTTACCTGTATTCCCAACATATCGGCGGCCTGCTTAACAAGGTAAAGGCCAAGCCCCGAAGAATGCTTCTCATTATGCCCGTTATAACCCGTATAGCCCTTCTCGAAAATCCGCGAGAGGTCTTCTGACGCAATTCCGATTCCCTCATCTTTAATGGTAAACGACTTCTCATCTCCGAAGAAATGAATCGTTCCGCTCGACTGATACTTAACGGAATTTGATACAAACTGACCCACAATAAATCCCAGCCACTTCTTGTCAGTGGTAATTTTAAGATTTGACGGTACAAAATCGACACTCAAGCCTTTGGCGAAGAACATTGACATCATCTTCTTAATCTCGCCTCTCACGACGGAATCAACATCAACTTCCTCAAACACAAGGTCATTACTGTCTGAACCGAGTCTCAAATAATTCAATGCCATTTCCGCATAGCTCTCTACACGCGTAAGCTCTGCCTTAAGGCGGTTCGCCGTATCCCTGTCCTCCATATTCTGCACAATAAGCGATATGGCGGCAATCGGAGTCTTAATCTGATGCACCCAAACGGTATAATACTCCACCATGGAATTATATCTTTCGGTATTAAGCTCATTGGATTTATTAAGCTCATCCGACAGCTTCATTATCATTTTAATATAGTCTTCTTCAATGAGATCTATTTTTCCCTCAATATCGCCTTCATCGGTAAATTCGATTCTCTCACCGAACACTTCAGGCATCTCAAGGTCTCTCACAAGCTTATCATGCTTTCGGGCATAATATCTGAAGTCTACCATTCCCACTAAGACACCGATAATAGTTGTCAAGGCAATACTAAGAATCGCAGGCATCAACGGAACAGCATAAATAAAGTTGACCAGCATTTCTGTAATAAAACAGCACAAAGCTGCAACAATCACACCGCTTCTGGCCTTAATATAGTTTATAAGTACCTTCTTACTCAACTATATAACCCTGACCTTTCTTTGTGGCAATAAAGTCCGGAACACCTGCATTCTCAAGTTTTTTTCTAAGTCGATTGATATTAACCGACAGAGTATTCTCATCCACAAAGCAATCGTCATCCCATAACTGTTCCATCAAAGTATTACGTGATACGATTTTGCCTTTATTATTAAGCAAGGCGGTCATGATTCGGTTCTCATTTTTTGTAAGCTCAATTTTCTCATTATTAACGGTAACAGAAGAATCCGCAGCACGATATGCCACGCCCTTATATTCAACAACATCACTCTTCTCTTCCGTAAAATCATAGGTTCTGCGAAGCACCGCCATAACCTTTGCAGTCAAAACATTTATATCGCAAGGCTTAGGTATAAAATCATCCGCACCCATATTGATTGCCGTTACCAGATTTATATTATCCGAAGCAGATGACAGAAAAATAACCGGCACCTTCGATACGCTTCTTATTTGCGAGCATCTCATAAAACCGTTGGCATACGGAAGCCCGATATCCATCAACACCAAATGCGGCTTAAACTCATTAAATTCACCGAGTATATCCTCAAAATTCTCCGTCAGCTTCACCTCATAACCCCATCCTGTCATCATGAGTTTAAGCTCTGACGCGATTGTATTATCATCTTCAACTACAAGTATTTTATACATAAAACTAAACTTCCCCTTCTCACGGGAACATTTCCCATATAATTTTCACAGATACATTTTACAGTATACTTTCCGTTAAACAATATACATATCATGTATTTTTTTAAATAAATATATATCTCTACAACACCAAAGCGTCTTGTATATACTTAACTTTAGTTGTCGAATAGTAGGTAACAATCTGCATCATTCTCATGTTGATACGGTATTCTTCTGCAAAATTCAAATACTCCTGCCAAAATTCTTCTCCGTATTTATTCTTGAGATTATTTTCAAAATTTTCTTCGTACAAATTGCGTTTGAGAGAAGAATTATTATATATATAACGGTAGGCTGTACAATAACAGGTAAGCAATAAGTTACATTTGTCAGCAGTGTACTTATCTGATAATTTATCAATAAAACTTTTGTGATTCTCATCTATTCCTTCAAAACGGAATCCCAAAAAATCATACGCCGACACGAAGTATCGATATACCGTCATCAATTTCTCCGTATCCCCTGTTGACGCTTCGTACAAAGGAATAAAGAAATCCCGATACATTTGCCATATCTGAGCCTCTTGGGAAGTAACTGTTTTCTTCTTCTCTTTACTAAGCTGCTCCGAAAAGCCGCTTCCGTCTAAAAAAATCCAGGCCAAACCTTGTGTAAAAGCAAACACTGAGAAACCGACATTTCCCATATCATAATACTTGAAATCATCCATCTCACATAATCTCTCACCAGAGAAGGAAGCCGTCTCATAAAGATAGCTTTCAAGCGAGCTGCATATCGAAGGATATTCCGTACTGTTCATTGCGCTGTTCATTGCGATTTCCGGATTAATATAAGTCTTAAATGCCTCTAATGACATTCCCATGTCCTCGGCCATAAAACTTCTGAGCATCTCTTCATGGGGCTTACCGCCGTCTCTCACAAATACTTTAACTCTTTCGGCCTCAGCTTCTGTCAGTTCTCGAAAAACAAACTTGTACTGTTTACTGTTCCAATAACTTTCAGCCAACCCAAAATCATCCGACACTTTAATCTCCTTAAAGAGTTTTTGTGCCTTGTACAGCATATCAAAAAGAGCTTCAAACTGTCCGTCAGTCCCCGGCTCAAGTGCAATCTTACAAATCACACTGAACGCATTCTTAGTATCAAACTCGAAAGTAAAAGTTTCACTACACTCATCATTAAAGTTAAGATCAATTTTATTCACATCGGCAAGAAGCAGTTCCCATTTAGCTGTGGGACCTTTCTTCTTAATTTGCTTCTCTAAAACTTCAAATAAATCATAAGCTTCTTTGCCTCTCTTAAGGCAACCACTGCAGAAAACAGTATTCATAATGTGATATTCCACCTCTCTCCATTTTATGCAATTCTAACATACATTTCGGCTTTTTTTATATGTAATAGTCACTTAAAGCCACTGATTCGGTGATTATGCATGGCTTACTCCAACTATATATTCAACATAAAAAACAACCTTCTCTCCTTCTCGAAAAGGCATCCGCAACCAACCGTCGCCGGAATTGCTGCCGCGTCAAAAGAGGTTCATGTGTGTGCGCGTGGCTACGTACGGAAATGTGTAGTGTGTAACGAGTATCGAGTTGTAAAACTGGGAGGTCCGACTGCTTAATCAGTTCCCATCATCTGTTCGAATGTGACACCGTATTTAACTGCTATGTTATGTGCATAAGAATTGCTGTCCGGGGTTTTGCGTAAAACGCGATAAGTATTGACATTATCAACTATTTCCATGGAGAGACTTACTATCTTGCAATCATTACCGTCAGTGTTACTCCACTCCTCATTCATTTCTTCAGTCATGCGTGCCAAGCTGTGAATATGAGTATTAAAAATACACGGTATACCTTTGCATTTGAGAACATGAACAAGATCCTTGGCAAGATAAAGGCCGTCCTCTGCACTGGTAGATGAATATGTCTCATTCAGCAAAACCAATGTGCGCTCGGTTGCATTTTTTACGATTTCCTGAACTCTTACGGCTTCCTCACCGAGTCGTCCCAAATCCAGAGTTTTGTTCTCATCGGCCGGGAAATGAGTAAGAATTCCGTCTATGGCAAATCCCTCATAGGAATCAGCCGTAACAAAAAGTCCGAGTGAAGCAAACAATGCCGCTATGCCGACAGCCTGCGTCAGAATTGTTTTTCCGCCGCGGTTAGGACCTGTCAAAATAAACACCTTTTCTTTGTTGTCGAAGGCGAAATCGTTTTTGACTATATCCGTTACGCCCTTGTTTATGAGTCGGATGTTGTAGAGTCCCTTCAATACGAGCTTGTCGCTTTGGGAATCCATTTTCGGAAAGGAAATAACATTGCCTTCCTCTCTTATTCGGCGACCGTACTTTGCCATAATGAGATAAAACTTCAAATCATTGCATATGTCGAGGAGAAAATAGCCGCTGAAATTAATGTAGTTTTTGAGTTCTTTCTTATAATTCTGAACGGCCCTCGACAGCTCCTTCTCCATATCCTCACCGATATGTTTCATAAAAGGAGTCGGCACACGATACCTTATCATTTTGCCCGCAATCATCGACGCGCCCATATAAGTTTTCTCAAAAGGAGAGAAAATCGGAATATTACTGTATCCAGTAATAAAAACCTCCTCAGGCCTCAACTCCGGAGACAGATTAATACCGACCTTAACGCTCTTAATTGAACCTACTTCTGCCTTCAAGCCGCTGACGATTTTCTTGAGATTATCTATGCGATCCATGTCGATTGCCTCTTTTATAAGAGACGCAACCTCATTGAGTCCTTTAGAATTCATTTTATACTGCCCGAAAAGCTTATTCATCGACTCTACAATCTGAATATACAGCTCCATCTCCTGCATGTAGTCGATTAATTCCCACAGGCTCGCCTTCTTAACGGCTCTGAATCTGTTATTGTCTTTAAATTCACGTAAAACATTAAGCAGCTTAAGAATTCCTTCCAGTTCCTTACAGAATTCTTCTGCATCAATTAAATCCTTTAAAATATCCTGACGATACTTTATTGTCTCTATATCTTTGGGTATGTTGAAAACAGCATTCTTTACTATCTCTTTGTCTTCTTTTATAATACCCATTCCGTTAATTATCTCATCAACTGCAAGGTCTTCATAAGCCTCATTTGATAACTTGTAAACATTTTCCAATCCGTTGGGGTAAAGCAGATTCATTTCTATTTCTCACGTTTCGTTTTTTTCTATACAAAGCATACACATATAGTACTTGATTACACGCAAAAAATGAACCCCGAAATCAAGCTGTTTCAGCGACGCGGCGGGCGGGTCAAGTCGTAATTTCTCCAAAACTTAAAAACTTGTTGTTTGTGAGTCGGCTTTTCGAGAAGGAAAAAGCAAAAATTATTCGGATATTATGACAGAAGTCTCTTCAAGGTAAAGATTATATTTTGCTGCAAAAGCATCCCATTGAGCCTGACTGCCTATGAACGTGATGCTCTGGCCTTCCCAAGGAATAGTAACGGAGGCAGTAGCGCTGTTGGTCTCCTTATCATAGCCGTCATATAAATAATAAGCTGTATCATACTTCGTATAGTAGACGAAAGCGCGAGAGTCAACAAACTCGACCGTCTCGGCCAGGCTTGCCGGAATAACGATTGCGGCGCCGTTCATCTCAGAAAAAGCGCACATATCAATCAACTTTATGCCGCTCTCAGGAAGAGTCAAAGTCTTGAGATACGCTGTATTAAAAAACGCCTCGGAACAAATTTTCTCAACTCCTTCAGGAATCGTATACTCCTCTAACTGCAAAAGCTTCGGGAAAGTATAAAGTATCTTTCCGTCCATCGAAAGCAGAACGCCGCAGTCAGTCTTCAAGGCCGAATTCCCGTCATCTACTTTGATTTCCTTCAAAGCATAAAGGCAACGGAAATTCCCTTCACCGATATCATCCACCGAAGCCGATATAGTAAGCGTTTCCAAAGCAAAATTAATATCAAAGGCATGATTTCCCAGTCTTGTTACCGTCTCCGGAATGCTGTACTCCGCATCCTGCTTCATAAGAGGATAATTCATAAGAAGCTTCATATCCTTATCGAAAAGGACTCCGTCCGACGAACAATAATACTGATTTGCAGGATCAACTGCAAACTCAGTTACGCCCAAACCGTTTGAGAATGCATCCTCCTCAATATAATAAACTGAAGCCGGAATGCTTATTGTGTACCAGAAATCATTTGCCCAGAAAGCTCTGCTGTGAATAATCTCTACGCCATCCGAAATAGTAAGAGGCTTATGAACCTTGACCTCCATAAAAGCGCCCTCATCGATTTCCTTTAAAGAAGCCGGCATAGGAATCTCATCCATATTTGAATTATACGCGAAAGCGTACATTCCGATATATTCAACGGAATCAGGAATATCCGCATGAATAATCCCGCCCAAATCGTAGAAAGCCATCGAACCGATTGTTGTGATTCCGTCACTTACAACGACATAATGCACTGAATCCGCGTAATCAGCCCATCCCGGTGCCTCTTCAAAATAATCCTTCATAGGCCCGGTTCCGTTTATATATAAGGTTCCGGAAGCCTCGTCAACGCTCCACTCCAAATTATCAGCTGTAACTGCTTCGTGACGTGTCAGTACACCGTTCTGAGCAATATACTCTTGGTCTTCAGGAGGAAGCTTGGTAAAACGTTCCGGTATACCGTCTGTTACCATTCCGTCAGACTGCTGATCATCTTGCTGCGTCTCAGATTCGGTTGTGATGGTCTCAGACTCTGATGCTAACTCAGATTCCGAAGCAGAAACTGAGGCATCGATTTCATCGCCGGAAGTTTTTGTTGAATCGGATTCATCTTTATCCTTATCCGACACGTCAGTTTCAACAGTTTGCTTATGTCCCGGTTCATCTTTCTCAGAATCAGATGAACCCTTTTTGCCGTCGCTGCATCCGTTTACAGATAACAGCATACAAACAGCTAACATTAAACTTATAAATTTATGTGACTTTGAGGACATAGCTTTTCTCCTTACATTAAGCTCTTGCTGTGTCTATTATATAAAAAATCACCAGTTTTTACTATATCGGGTGCGGCGGCAGTGGGCGCAGCGGCGGTGGTGGGTGCAGCGGCGGTGGTGGGTGCAGCGGCGCGTGGACGCGGCGGCAGTGGGCGCAGCGGCGGTGGTGGGTGCAGCGGCGGTGGTGGGTGCAGCGGCAGTGGGTG
>JAZLGO010000016.1:0-45810 GCA_045616305.1 Saccharofermentans sp.
TTTGTTAGTCGTTGACTACGAGAGAACTATAACACCAATAAAAAACGCCATGCCGTTTGAAGCGGAATGGCGTGCAGATGAACCGGAATCTTATATGCAGGTCTTAGCGGAATTCACGTGCAGTTGAAGCGGAATTTGCACGAGTATTATCTAAAGATGATTACCCAACTTTTTTACAGATGTTACTAGATTATATTGGAGTAAATTTTGTTGCTCAACGCGAAAGAGGGCCAGAGGAACTGTCATTGTATATTGAAATGAAATCTAGAATAGATTCTATAAATGATGATGAAAACGGAATATTGTTTTTACCTTATCCATCAACGTTTATTTCCTCAAGAAATTATTTTTCAAATTTGTGTTCAGATGTATTTGATTATTGTTTTGATTCAATCGCAACTAATAAAATCATTTATTTAATAACAGTTAACCATAATCAAGAGATTGTGTTAAAGAAATTAGGGACGAACGAAATCGAATATTTACCAGATCATTATCTTAATGACATGATTACTACAGAAATTGTTGATTATGGAGTAAATTGAAATACATTGCCCGTTGGCTTTCAATGTCAAAATGGAGTTCAATGAAAAATTATACTTGGTAGAATTCCCATATATACAAATGTGGGCTGGTTTCTTTATCACCGTGATAAAGATTTGATAAAGAATCATAAATAACATTGAATGTAGACACCGATTTTGATAGAATCGCAACTATATATAGTGGATGGATTAAGTGAATACCACATTATATGTTTAGGTGTATCGAGTATGAGTAATAAGAATGATAAAATTAGATGTTATATGTATATTAGTTGAGGTTGCGCTTAAGATGACTCGTTTGTTTATGGATGTCAGCCTTTCGGTTGGCGACAAATATGATATAGCCGGTGAAGATGCACGATATCTTTCCGGAGTTCTTCGTATGCGCGTCGGTGAACAGTTGACCATAGTTAACCAAAGCAAAGATGAATATCTGTGTGAAGTAAAAGGCTTTGATAAAAAGACAGTTACCGTTCAGGTCAGCAATATAAACAGTAATACTTCGGAACCGCCGTTCAGAGCAGTGCTTTATCAATCTGTATCCAAAGGTGAAAGAATGGATTACACGATTCAAAAGTCAGTTGAACTGGGTGTGTCTGAAATTATTCCTGTCTTTTCCGAGAGATGTGTTGTTAAACAGGAAAGCGGAAAGAACAGTAAATTAGAACGTTGGCAAAAGATAGCAGAGGAAGCTGCCAGACAGTCGGGAAGGGGAATTGTACCTGTTATTTCTGAACCTTTGAGCTTTGATGCGGCATTAAAGAAAGCCAAAGACGGTGATGTTACCCTTTTCGCATGGGAAGAGGAGAAGGACAAATCTTTGAAGCAACTTCTGCGTGAGTTCCATGCCCGCTGTGGCGAGCAAAATGATTTACCTGTAATTAATATTTTTATCGGCCCTGAAGGCGGTTATAGTGCTGATGAGGCTGATAAAGCTGAGAATGAAGGCTTTTTGCCGGTTACACTCGGACCGAGAATATTGAGAACTGAGAGCGCGGCTCCTTGTGTTCTTTCAATGCTTATTTATGAGTTTGAATTGTAATTTCAAGGCAAAAAGTCAATTGTTTATGTAATACTCGCGCGTTATAATAACGCGGTAGGATAATTGGATGTAAAGAGGAGATAATTTTTATGAAATTTGCAGCACAAAAAGGTACCAGAGATATTTTACCTGCTGATATATATAAATGGCACAAGGCCGAGAGATTATTTGCTGATGTTTGTCACATGTATGGCTATGAGGAGATAAGAATTCCTACATTTGAACAGACCGATCTTTTCCAGAGAGGCGTCGGTGATACTACCGATGTAGTTCAGAAGGAGATGTATACATTTAATGATAAGGGAGGAAGATCTATTACGCTCAGACCTGAAGGTACTGCCGGTGTTGTACGAAGCTTCATAGAGAACGGTATGACAAGTCTTCCGAGTCCTGTAAGAATGTTTTATAACATTACCGCATTCAGATATGAGAATGTTCAGAAAGGACGTTACAGAGAGTTCCACCAGTTCGGTGTTGAGGCTTTCGGTTCTGAGGGACCGGATATTGATGCAGAAGTAATAAGCATCATGAATACTTTCTTTAAGAAGGTAGGTCTTAAGAGTATTAAGCTTTGTATTAACTCTATCGGATGTCCGACATGTCGTAAGCAATATAATGAGGTTTTGAAGGATTATTTCAGACCTAATCTTGATAAGATGTGTGATGATTGCAGGGCAAGATTTGATAAGAATCCTTTAAGAATGATCGATTGTAAGGATGACAGATGCAAGAAGTTTGCAGAGGGCGCACCAAGACTTATTGATTATTTATGTGAGGATTGCGGGGCTCATTTTGAAGGACTTAAGAAGAATCTTGATATACTTAACATTCCTTATACTATAGATTCCGGTATTGTAAGAGGACTTGATTATTATACGAGAACCGTATTTGAGTTTGTCTCTGAGAATGTCGGAACACAGGGTACAATTCTCGGCGGCGGACGTTATGACGGATTAGTAAGCCTTATGGACGGTACTCCTACTCCGGGTATAGGCTTTGCAATGGGTGCGGAACGTTTCCTTCTTGAGGCTGAAGCACAGGGAATTGAATTTGAGAAGCCTAATTATGTAAAGGTATATTTTGCCGATATGTCTTCTGAAGCCAGGGATAAGATAAAAGCAATCGTAAACGATTTGCGACTTGCAGGTATAGGCTGTGAGATGGATTTGGCAGGACGTGCCTTCAGAGCGCAGATGAAGTATGCCGGCAAACGCAATATTCCATATTTGGTTGTTATCGGTGATGATGAGCTTAGTTCCGGAAAAGTAAACGTTAAGTGCATGGCTGACGGAACACAGACCGAGATTGAGTTAAGCAATATAGTTGATTATTTCAAGGACTTATAAGTCTGGATTGAATAAGATAAATATTTGAAAGGAAGATAAATATATGTCTGAAAGTATAGTTGGATTGAAAAGAACTTGTATGTGTGCTGAATTAAGTACAGAGGATGTCGGTCGTGAAGTTACTCTTATGGGTTGGTGCCATAAGTGCCGTGACTTAGGCGGACTTACTTTCATTACGCTCAGAGACCGTACAGGAGAGATTCAGCTTGTTGTTGATCCTGACAGCAGTGATGAAATTCGTAATAAGGCATCACAGGTAAGAAGTGAGTTCGTATTGGCTGCTACCGGTAAGGTTCAGCTCAGAAGTGCGCCGAATGAGAAGATGAAGACAGGTCTTATTGAAGTAGCACTTTCTGATTTAAGAATAATCAGCGAAGCTCAGACTACTCCGTTTTATATTGAAGAAGATGATAATGCCAATGAGTCTTTGAGACTTAAGTACAGATATCTTGATTTAAGAAGACCTAATATGCAAAGAAATCTTATGATGAGACATAAGATAGCCAAGTCTGCACGTGACTATTTTGATGAGCAGGGCTTTGTAGAGATAGAAACACCTATGCTTGGTAAGAGTACTCCTGAAGGTGCAAGAGATTATCTTGTACCTAGCCGTGTAAAGAACGGTTCCTTCTTTGCTCTTCCACAATCACCACAGCTTTATAAGCAGCTTCTTATGCTTGCCGGATATGACAGATATATGCAGATTGCAAAGTGCTTCAGAGATGAGGATTTAAGAGCTGACAGACAGCCTGAGTTTACTCAGATTGACCTTGAGATGAGCTTTGTTGATCCTGACGACGTTATGAAGGTAACAGAAGGCGCTCTTGCCAGAATATTTAATGATGTACTCGGTTACAAGGTTGAACTTCCTATCAGAAGAATTACATGGCAGGAAGCTATGGACAATTACGGATCTGATAAGCCAGACTTAAGATTTGACATGAAGCTTAAGAATGTTTCAGATATTGCCGCTAAGATGGATTTTGTTGTGTTTAAGTCTGCTCTTGAGAACGGCGGAAGTGTTCGTGCAATAAATGTTAAGGGCGGAGCTAAGTTCTCACGTAAGGAGATTGATGCTTTAGGTGAGGTTTGTAAGACATATAAGGCTAAGGGAATGGCTTGGATTGTTCCTTCACAGGAACCACGCGGTTCTTTCCTTAAGTTCCTTACACCTGAGCTTATTGATGAGTTTAAGACTGCTATGGATGCAACCGAGGAAGACTTGATTTGCTTTGTTGCAGATACGAATAAGGTTGTTTATGCAGCTCTCGGAGCTCTCCGTTGTGAGGCTGCAAAGAAGCTTGGCCTTATTGATGAGAAAGAGTTTAAGTTCTGTTGGGTAACTGAGTTCCCTATGTTTGAGTATTCCGAGGAAGAAGGAAGATACATGGCTATGCATCATCCTTTCACATGTCCTATGGATGAGGATTTGGATTTTCTTGAGTCTGATCAGGGCAGTGTTCGTTCCAAGGCATATGATATTGTTCTTAACGGTTGTGAATTAGGCGGTGGTTCAATTCGTATCCATGACAGAAATTTGCAGATGAGAATATTTAAACTTTTGGGCTTTACAGAGGAATCCGCCCAGGAACAGTTCGGTTTCCTTCTCGATGCTTTTAAGTTTGGTGTACCTCCGCACGGCGGACTTGCATTCGGTCTTGATCGTATGGTTATGTTAATGCTTAATTGCGACAGCATAAGAGAGGTTATTGCTTTCCCTAAGGTTCAAAATTCTTCAGACCTTATGACTGAAGCTCCGGCTCCGGTAGCTTTGAAGCAATTGCAGGAGCTTGGTATTGCCGTAGAAGCTGCAAAAGAAGATTCTGAAGATAATGAATTTATTGCAGATTAATGTATCATTAGAGAACGGTAATGAAGTTTTAAGGTGGAATTATGGATAAAATCAGAGTTATCGCTTTAGGTTTGTTAATAGGAATTGCTTTGGTATTCGGTATGTGTAAGCCGGTTATGTGTGACGGCTTTTTATGCGCTGTTTCCGGTCAAAGTGAAGGCAGCGGTAATCTGAAGAATTTTTGAAGTACGAGGGTTAGAGATATGGATAACGATGAAATACAATCAAAAGAATTAACGAATCCGGTAAGCATCGGTGAGGAAAGTGTGAATGATGTAATTCTGTCTGAATGTAAAGACGCCGTTGAATCTGATGAGCTTTTAAACCAAAATGAAGTTAATGCCGATTCTGTTACACCGGCAACGTCTGAGACAGTTGCGGACAGTGAAACGGAGAAGTCGAGCGGAAGAAAATTTTTCGAGGATCTTCTTGACTGGTTTAAGAGCATATGTATCGGACTTATTGTCGGAGTTTTGGTTGTTGTTTTCGTTATTCAGAGAAGTGATGTTTGCGGTCAGTCTATGGAAAAGACACTTTTCAGCGGTGATGTAATTCTTGCCGAGAAGGTGTCTACATATTTCAAATCTTTTGACAGAGGCGATATTGTTATCTTGGACGGCAGTGATATGGAAGGCTACGATCGTGAGGATTATCTTGTAAAAAGAATCATTGCTTTACCAGGTGAGACAATAAAAATTGATAATGGTAATGTTTATATTAAGCAAGTCGGCTCGGATGAATTTATGCTTCTTGAGGAGCCGTATCTTGAGCAGGGTACAGTTACAACCGTTCAGGCTTTCGGAATTGATAAGGGCTATGATTGCTATACTTTGAGTGATGATGAATATTTCTGTATGGGTGATAACAGAGGTGTAAGTAATGACTCAAGAAGACTCGGACCTTTTACTTCCAAAAGAATTAAAGGAATTGCAGTAGTAAGGATTTATCCTTTCAGTACGTTTAAGGTTCTTTAAGTTCCTTTTCGAAAATAAAAATGACAGGTGTTTGATGGAAAGACAAGACTATATCAGAAATTTTTGTATTATTGCACATATCGATCACGGCAAGTCTACACTCGCAGATCGTTTGATTGAACATACCGGTGTTAAAGAGAAGCGTGAGATGCAGGCTCAGATTCTTGATAATATGGCAATAGAGAGAGAACGTGGTATTACAATTAAGGCCCAATCTACCAGAATGTTGTATAAAGCGCAGGATGGTAACGAGTATATCCTTAATCTTATTGACACTCCGGGTCATGTTGACTTCAACTATGAAGTATCAAGAAGCTTGGCAGCTTGTGACGGTGCGGTTCTTATAGTTGATTCTTCTCAGGGCGTTGAGGCGCAGACTATGGCTAATGTGTATTTGGCTGTTGATGCAGACCTTGAGATACTTCCTGTAATAAATAAAATTGATTTGCCTTCTGCAAGACCTGATTACGTTAAGAATGAGATAGAAGATGTTATAGGTATTGATGCTTCATATGCGCCTTTAATATCAGCAAAAAACGATATAGGTATAGATGAGGTTCTTGAGAAGATTGTTCAGTATCTTCCTGCTCCTTCAGGTGATGAGGAGAAACCTTTGCGTGCTCTGATTTTCGACTCGAAATATGATTCCTATAAGGGTGTTATAGTTAGCTGCCGAATTCGTGAAGGCAGTGTGAAGCTTGGTGATAAGATACGTATGATGCATACCGGCAAGGAATTTGTCGTAACTGAACTCGGATATTTTCATCCGGGTGAATATGTACCGAGTGAGAGACTTCTTACAGGTGAGGTAGGATATATATGCGCCTCAATAAAAAATGTAAGTGATACGGCTCCGGGTGATACTGTAACATTGGCCGACAACCCTGCTGAAGAACCGCTTGCCGGATATAAGAGCATACAACAGATGGTTTTCTGCGGTATATATCCTGTTGACGGTGCAAAATACGGAGATTTGCGTGATGCTTTGGAGAAATTAAGACTCAATGATGCTGCTCTTTCTTTTGAAGCAGAAACTTCTATTGCTTTGGGTTTTGGTTTCCGATGCGGATTCCTTGGTCTTCTCCACTACGAAGTAATTCAGGAAAGATTGGAACGCGAGTTTAATCTTGACCTTATCTCGACGGCGCCTTCAGTAGTTTATAAGATACATAAGCTCGACGGCTCCATGATAGAGATGGATAATCCGACTAATATGCCTGATCCGTCGGAGATTGATTATATGGAAGAACCTATGGTTAATGCGACTGTTATGCTTCCAAAGGAATATGTGGGAAACATAATGGAATTATGCCAGAACAGACGCGGTGAGTATAAGGACATGACTTATATGGATGCTGATCGTGTTATGCTTCACTATCGTATGCCTTTGAATGAGATTATTTACGACTTTTTTGATGCTTTAAAGTCACGTACAAGGGGTTATGCTTCACTTGATTATGAGATGGACGGTTATGACAGATCCAAGCTTGTAAAGCTTGACATTCTTCTTAACGGTGACCCGGTGGATGCACTTTCTTTTATTGTTCATGCAGACAAAGCGTATGAACGAGGAAGAAGAATGGCAGAGAAACTGAAAGAAAACATTCCGAGACAGCAGTTTGAAGTTCCGGTACAGGCATGTATCGGCGGAAAAGTAATTGCGCGTGAGACAATTCGAGCTTATCGTAAGGACGTTCTTTCGAAGTGTTACGGTGGTGATATTACGCGTAAGAAGAAGCTTCTCGAGAAACAAAAAGAGGGAAAGAAACGTATGCGCAGCATAGGCTCAGTTGATGTTCCGCAGGAAGCATTTATGAGCGTGCTTAAGCTTGATGAGGATTAATTATGCAAATTGTATTGAATTTATTGTTACTGTTGGCGTGCTTTGCGATTCTGATAAAGGGTGCTGATTTTCTTGTTGATGCGTGCAGCTTTATAGCAAAAAAACTTAAAGTTCCGTCACTTATTATAGGTCTTACCATTGTTGCTTTCGGTACCAGTGCGCCGGAGGCGGGTGTCAGTATTGTATCTTCACTTCAGGGCAGTAATTCACTTTCAATATCTAATGTTGTCGGTTCCAATTTGTTTAATCTTCTGGTAATAGTAGGTTTGTGTTCAATTTTGGGAAATATCATTGTTGATAAAGAAATAATCAAGTTTGACTATCCGGTTTGTCTTTTGGCAAGTATTTTATTGGTATTTTTTGTCAGAGATATGACAGTAGACAGGCTGGAAGGAATAATACTTTTGGTTTTGATTATTGTATATTGCGTTTATCTCATTAATCGCGCAAAGCATACACCGGCTGAGTCTGCTGAAGAAAGCAAGGACAAAGAAAAGAGCGGGTTAGTGGTTTTATTAAACATAGTAATTATTATTGTCTCAATTGCGGCTATTTACTTAGCATCTAAGGGAATAGTGTATTCCTGCACTTTCTTTGCAAAATTGTTCGGAATATCTGATACTGTTATCGGTTTGACAATTGTTGCTCTCGGAACGTCTCTTCCGGAATTGGTTACATCACTTGTGGCTCACAAAAAGGGGGAGAATTCCATTGCTTTGGGAAATATTATCGGTTCGAATATTTTTAATATTTTATTTGTTCTCGGTATTGCTTCAACTATTTCTCCGTTGGAGTTGTTTTATGATAATGTAGTTGATGCGATTATTTGCTTTGTCGTAATGGCCGTTTGCTATATTTTTGTATGCTCCGGAGCCAAAATCAAAAAGTTCGAAGGTGTTATCATGCTTGTTATGTATGTTGTATATATGACTTTTGTATTTTTGAGAGAATTTGGTGTGATTATTTTGTAAAGTATTTTCAAAAGCTTATGGTATAATATTCAAAGGCTAGGGGTAAGAAAGGATATTTTTTGTTATATGAAAAGAACTTTAGTTTCTGTTTTATCGATTGCTTTATTAATGGGTATTGCTTCTTGCAGTGGAAATAGTCAGGAGACAACGGTTGCTTCAACTACTGAGTCTGTTACGGTTGCTACTACTGTTGTTACCGAACCTGAGGGTCCTACGGTTGTTCCTGTAGACGGTGCATATGAGTTGTTTGATGAAGAGACCATGTTTGAGGTAGTTGAGGAGGCAACAGTATATTCTGACTGCTCACTTACTGAGGTTGTAACAACTCTTCCTGAAGGCGGAATGGTTGTTTGTATAGCAACTCACGGTCAATATATAGTAACTGACAGTGGCTATTATATATTTAATACTGCTTTGAAGGAATTTCAGGCACAATAATTTGATATATACTTTTGACAGATTCAGTCATGTGATGAATCTGTTCAGTATGCGGGTGTGGTGAAATTGGCAGACACGCAAGATTTAGGTTCTTGTGCCGAGAGACGTGCAGGTTCAAGTCCTGTCACCCGCACCAGAATGGGATTGCGATTTTTAAAGAATTGCAATCCTTTTTTTTGTCCGCTTTTTTTCACATGTGGAATGCTATTGTATTTATAGATTAATGAAGGATATACCGCAAATTGCATATGGTTTAAAGAAGATTGAATGTACATTAAAGTGATTGTGAGATGAGAGAAATGATTAGGATTTTAGATTTGTTTTTTAAGAAGAACGAAACAATAATTGACTATATGAGAAAAGATAATAGGAGTGTTGTAGTTTGGGATATTGATGAGTTTGTTAATGCTATTGGTGAGGTAAGGGGTGTGTTGATAAAAGAAGAAAAGAAAGGTAAGCCGATGACTGTTGTCACTACTAATGCCTTTCAACAAAAACTGATTGGATTATATGATAATCGTGAAGATGATTTAATAGAGATGTTGTCAGAGATACTTCTTGATTTGTGTAATATTAGTGTTGGTGGTAAATTTAGAAATCAGTCAATTACTAATGTTAAAGGTTATAATGAGTTGCATATCAGCGGGGATGTTCTTTTGTTGTATAAGTATGAGGGTGACATTTTGACATTGGAGTTGAGATTGACACGAATTGTAAAGCATATAAAACTAAACAAGTTAATTATAAAAAGATGGATAGAGAAGAAATGAGTATTGAATGACTCTTCGTAAATGACGCATCATTTAACTTATTCTATAAAAAATACAGTATTTGACATATATAGCCATAAATAATAAGATTATAGTACAAGTGGAATATGGAGGCTCTTATGTCATTAAGATACGGAATTCTTGGATTACTTAAGTTCGGACCTAAAACAGGTTATGATGTAAATGCTTATTTTCAACATTCTCTGTCGTTTTTTTGGAAAGCTCAGACAAGTCAGATATACAGAGAATTAAATAAACTTGAAGAAACTGAGTTTGCTTCCAGTGAGATAGTAGTGCAGTATGATAAGCCTAATCGCAAGGTTTATCATATTACAGACAAAGGCAATGAAGCCTTTATACAATGGTTGGATTCTTATGAAGAAGGAGACGAATTAAGAGACTCTTTCCTTCTTAAAATGTTTTTCTCAGGCTTTAGAGATAAAAAGAAAAGTATCGCTGCGCTTAAGCACTATATCGAGACAGCCGAGAAGGAACTTGCTTTGGTTGAAGAGGAAAGCTCTGAGATTCAAACTACAATACCTAAGAACAATACACACAGAAGGTATTGGATTTCCACGTCGCAATATGCAATTATGCATTGTAAGATGAAGATTGAATGGGCAGAGAATACAATTAAATCTTTAATGTAATTTCACGGAAGTAATTTTTATGAGTAATAACGTAAGTATACTTTTTCCTGACTTGGAGAATGTCAAGTATGTTCAATTGTCGTCCGTAACATGTCATGATCTCGGTATGGATGCCGTTTGTAAGCAGCTTGCGGCAAATGAGAAAGAAGAGAAGCTGATAATGAGCGTTTTATCGAATTTGTCTTCTGACAGTCGTGTGGCTCGATACAGAGCAGAAGTGTTTGAAGATATGATAAAGCTTCCTTCTATGCGCAATACGATGAAGGAATTGTTGGATCAAGTTCAGATGCTAAAGGATTTTGGAATAATGAAACGTGAGTTCGACAAGAAATCCGGACTCTGGGATCTTTTACACAGATTAGACGAGATAAATGATTATATAAACTGTGTCGAAGCGATAAGTAAGTGCTTAGGTGCCAACGACATAAAATCCGAAGGTCTGCTTAACCTCAAAGCTTTTGTAAATTCAATAATTGAAGATTCGAGCTTTGACGGAATGAAGAAGGACATAGAGAATCTTAAAGCCAATACTTCCAATCTTCAGAGCATTACGGTAGGAATTAATTTAAATTCGAGATTTGAGGCTGAGAGTTTAGGACTTATATCTGTTAATAATCAGAAATTTAAAAGCTCAGGTATATTAAGCAGTTTTACCGAGGCTCTTGCTTCAAAAGACGGTGTATCACAAGGTAATGAATGGAACGGTGATATGCATTATCACGACATTGACAGTAAAAGTATGACACCGTTTAAAACTGTAGAGAAATTTGCCGGTTTTATGGCTTTGCAGCAGACTCCACTGATTGACAGCCGAACAAGAGAATCAATAGTAAACATTCCTGAGAACGGCGGTGAAGAGACACCGTTTTATCTTGATCAGGTAATAAGTAAAATGCTTAATCACCTTGTTAAGAATCTCAAGGAGATACTTTCAAAATATGTTACTGTTGCCGTGGCTAATATTACAGGACTTATTCCTGAATTTGTTTATTATATTCGCACAGCTGAGTTTATAGAGAAACTGAGGGAGAAGAAGTATTCCTTTTGTATTCCGACTCCTGTTGATAAGAGTGAAGATGCCGGACTTATGGAAGCATGCGGTATTTATAATCTGAAATTGGCATCTTCCGGAGTGTGTTCAGCCGAGGAGATAGTAGCCAATGATTTGATTTTTGACAGAGATAATATGCTTTATATTTTGACAGGTGCCAACAGAGGCGGTAAGACTACGATTACGCAGGCAGTAGGTATTTGTTATGTATTGGCACAGGGCGGGATTTACGTTCCTGCTGATTCTTTTTGCTATGTTCCGGTAGATGCAATTTACACACATTTCCCGGCAGATGAAGATAAAACTATGGATTTGGGTCGACTGGGTGAGGAGTGTACAAGATTTAAGGAAATCTATAACAGCGCAACTGAAGACAGTCTTGTTCTTATGAATGAGACATTTTCCACTACTTCTTTCGAGGAAGGCTATTATATAGCTGTGGATTCGGTAAAAGCACTTCTTTCCAAGGGCGTAAGAACGATTTATAATACTCATATGCATAAATTGGCATATGATTTGGATTCAATTAACAGTGACGAATACAGTTCTAAGGCGTGTTCACTCGTTATGAAATCCGATGTTGGTAAACGTTCCTTTAAGGTTGCCGTTGCACCGCCTGAAGGAATGTCGTATGCTGTTGATATTGCTCGAAAATATGGTGTTACCTATGACATGTTAATCGGTAACAACTGAACGGAGGATATATGAGAAAAGTATTTTCATTGATATTGATATTGTGTTTGTGTATGAGCTTCACATCTTGCGGAAGCAGTATAGATGATTCGACTGCATTTGCGGGGTATGCGAGTGAACGATATTGCAGCAAACGTACAGACAGTGACAAATCGATTTTTATAACATTAAAGCCTGACGGAAGTATAGAGGGGCAGGATTACTACTACAATCCTGATGAGACGGGTACGGATTATGAATACGGAACCATATACGGAAATTTGTTCAACTTCGAATTGTCAAAATTGAAGAAGATTGATGAGTACACATATTCTGCGGTTGTAGGTAAGATTGCTTATGAATATGAGCCGAATACCGAAGAATTCGATATCGTAAATACCGATGACGGTAACGGCAGTATAGATACACATAATGTGAAGAATTCGTATACTGCTCCTCTTGATGGAAACAGAGGAGGCAGAGTGATTATTATTCTGCCTAATTCATTGATAGGAAACATTCCGGAGAAGTGCTATCCGTATTTGGAAACATTCGGTTACAGTACCGAAGATAAGACAAAGCTTCTGGATACTATTGTGCTTTATTTTGAAACAACCGGTGAGGCTTTTGTTCTGCTGCCGGGCTGATATGTTGTTATGAAGATAAAAACCGTAAATAAAACTTTTGAAGAGGTTATGGCTCTTCCGAGACCTGCTCATAAAAGACCGTATAAGCCGAGTCGTTTGCTCGGTGTTGTAATGCGTGCAGCAGGAAACGAAGATTTGAAGCAGGTGAATTTCAGTTTTGTGAGAAAGGATATGGAGAAAGCCGGGGACGGACCTTGGCTTATTCTTATGAACCATTCGAGTTTTCTTGATTTGGAAATAGCTTCGAAAATATTATTTCCAAGACGTTACAACATTGTATGTACTTCAGACGGTTTTGTCGGAAAAGAATTATTAATGAGAAAACTCGGCTGTATACCGACACATAAATTTGTAACGGACATATCTCTGATATCTGATATAAATTATGCTTTGAATACCAATAAAACCAGCGTTTTAATGTATCCTGAGGCCAGCTATTCATTTGACGGTACCGCTACTCCTTTACCAAGGAGAATGGGAGTTCTTTTTAAACGCGTAGGAGTTCCGGTGGTGATGATTACCGCATACGGTTCCTTTGCAAGAGACCCTCTTTATAATAATCTTCAAAAGCGTGATGTAAGGGTAAGTGCGGAGATAAAGTGTCTTTTATCTGCAGATGAGGTCAGAAGCAAAAATATATCTGAAATAGACAGTGTCCTTGATGAGGCTTTTTCCTTTGATTATTGGAAATGGCAACAGGATAATCACGTAGTTATTGATGAACCTTTCAGAGCAGACGGTTTGGAAAGAATATTGTATCGTTGTGCTTCATGCGGTTGCGAGAATAAAATGTTGGGGAAGGGTATAAAACTTATCTGCGGTGCTTGCAAAAAGACATACGTGTTGAATCAGTACGGTTTTCTTGAAGCTGAGGACGGGAAAACCATTTTCGGACATATTCCCGATTGGTATAAGTGGGAACGTCAGTGTGTTGCAGAAGATATTAATAATAACAGTTATGTACTTGATGTTGATGTCGAGATAGGAATGATAGTTGACTTTAAAGCAGTATATATGATAGGCAGTGGGCATTTAAAACATACTCGCGAGGGTTTTGTACTTAAGAATTCCGAAGGTAAAGAAATATATAAACAACCTGCTAACAGCTGCTACAGCCTTTATTCTGATTATTTCTGGTATGAAATAGGCGACATGATTTGCATAGGCAATAATGATGTTTTATTTTATTGCTTTCCTCAAGGAGAAAACCTTGCGGCTAAAGCCAGAATAGCTGTAGAAGAAATGTACAAACTCAGTAGAAGTTGATGAGGATTGAAAAATGAATTTTTTACTTGTTGCAATTAATGCTAAATATATACACTCGAATCCGGCAGTATTTTCACTGAAATCCTTTGTTGATGAGAGATTTCCCGATTCAGTTAATATAGCAGAATATACAATAAATAATAAAACTGCTGACATATTGGAGGATATATATTATCACAAGCCCGATGCAATAGGTTTCTCTGTATATATTTGGAATATAGAGGCGGTCAAAGAACTGGTAGCAGAACTGCCCAAGATATTACCGGATGCAGACATCTGGCTCGGTGGCCCTGAAGTATCATATAATTATAAAAATATTTTTGAGATATTGCCTCAAGTTAAAGGCGTTTTCGTTGGTGAGGGTGAGATACCGTTTGAGAAAGTAATTGCAAGGTATAATGAATCAAAACACAGTGATTTTAATGATATTCCCGGTGTTGTATTGAGTAAAAACAGTACAGCTTCAAATCTTGATGTTGTAAATATGGATGACTTACCTTTCTTTTATTATGACGGCCTTGACAGGTTTGATAACAGAATTATTTATTACGAGTCAGCAAGAGGTTGTCCTTACAGATGCAGCTATTGTTTATCTTCTATAGAGAAGACTACACGCTTCAGAGATATTAATATCGTAGAGAATGAAATTAAATTCTTTCTGGAACAGAAGGTAAAACAGGTTAAATTTATTGACAGAACATTTAATTGCAACGGCGACAGAGCAACAGAACTGTGGAATTATATTTATCAAAATGATAACGGAATTACCAATTTCCATTTTGAAATAGCGGCAGATATATTAGATTTTAAACAAATAGCGATATTGCAAAAACTTCGTCCGGGGCTTGTTCAACTGGAAATCGGAGTTCAATCTGTTAATGTCGCAACTTTAAAGGAAGTAAACAGAGTAACGGATATCAACGTTATTAAAGAGAATATAAAGGCGTTAAATAAGAATCATAATATTCATATTCATTTGGATTTAATTGCCGGATTACCATATGAGAATTATGAGAGCTTTATTAATTCTTTTAATACTGTGTACAAAATGAGACCGTGTCAATTACAGTTGGGATTCCTAAAGGTGCTTAAGGGAACGGTGATTGCAGATAAAGCAGATGAATATGGAATAAAATGTACCGATAAACCGCCGTATGAGGTATTGTCAACCAAGTGGATTTCTTATGAAGAAATACGCAGACTGAAAGCTGTAGCGGAAATGGTAGAATTTTATTACAACAGTGCACAATTTACTAACGGAATCTCGGTGCTTGAGAAAGAATTTGAGTCACCATATGATTTGTACTGTTCATTGGCTGAGTTTTATAAAGATAAAGACTATTTTGTAAGAACTCCTGCAAGAAGTAAAAAATACGAGGTTTTGTTGGAATTTGCCGATGAAAAAACCGATTGTAGCAGCAATGAGCTCAGAAAGGCGTTGACTCTTGATTATTATCTGAGAGAAAATCCGAAGAATAAGCCTGAATTTGCAGTAGAATTACCTGTTGATATTAAGTTGGATTATTCAAAAAAGGATCCGCTTACCGGTAATTGTTTACAAATATTTAATTGAAAAATGAAAAACCATATTAATAATTTATAAAAATAATGTTATTATTGATTTAATTGGATTTTTTACTGTTATGTGAGGTTTTTATGCGTAGGATATTATGTACGGTATTAACTACTTTACTGATATTACAATGTTTGTTGTTGTGTTCGTGTAGAAATAAACAAATTGATTTGTATGCTCGTGAAATAATAAAATATATAGAAGAGCGTCTGCAGAATACTGTTGAGTGCAAGTATTCTGAATATTCGGATAGCAGAAATGCTGTTAATATGAAGTTTGTCGGTGTAGATAGTATTGCCAAAATCGATGCTATCATATTCTATTACAATAAATATCTCAAAGATAATTCATACTATTATCTGAATAAGGATAAAAGTGTAACGATTGAGTTTTATTACGGTGAAGGTTCTGCCGGCACCAATAAAGCAGCAACCTGTTCTAATACGGATAATCAGTATATTGATTATTTGGATTTATATTGTTCTTCAAAAGCATATTCCTACAGAATGTCTGAATTGGATCACAGATTCTCTTCGATTAAGTATGTTTGTCTCGGAAACAAGTATTATGCCGATAAGTTTGATGTTTTCAAAACTTGGCCGAATATTGAGACTGTTGTAATAGACAGCGGTCGTGACATAGATGCCTTTGATTTACGAGATAAAATCCAGGAAGTTTGTCCTGATTTGCAACTGTATTGTTGATTTTATACGACTTTGCATTTAGTTCCTATCTGCTGTTAACAGATAGGAACCATTTTTTTGACAAAAAATTATTTTTTCTTTTCACAATTAATCTGTCAAATGTGTTAAAATATAGTGAAAGATTTTTGATACTTTATCAGGGGTGATGTTATGGAAATTCGATATGCAAGACCGGAAGAATTAAGAGAGGTAAACGAACTTCGTAACAGAATAAGATCGATTACTACTTATGTACCGCATAAGGATATGAATCCGGAATTCTTTAAGCACGTAAATCTTGATTACTTTTCTGATGACTTTGATGTGCTTGTGGTTGTAATAGACGATATTATACGAGGATTTGCTATTGTAGAATGCTTTAGTAAACCTGAATCATTGTATCGTTTAGCCCGTCAGATTTATCGTATCGTTGATTTGGGTGTTGATGAAGAGTTCAGACATCAGGGAATCGGAACGGCACTTGTTGATACAATACGTAAAGATGCTGTTGATAAAGGCTTTGATCGTGTTGAATTGGAAATGTGGGAAATAAGTGATACTTTTGATTTCTTTGAGTACGAAGGCTTTAATACTTTTAGAAGATTCATGGAATTAAAACTTTGAATAGATGTTGCAATTCATTATTTTGAGAACACTTTTTTTGTATTTATTCGGAAAAGTGTTATACTGTTGTGGCATTTTGTATTATGAGGTAGTTAATAAATGAAACAAAACAGGTATCTTATCGGGTTATTGTGTTTTGCAATTACAATATCCGGTTGTTCAGTTATGGATATAAATGAAGAAACTCAGGCAACAATCAGCGGAGAGACAGCTATTGCTGTTCAAACAGTAACTGAATCTACAGAAACAACAACTGCAACAGAAGAAACAACTGAAGAAACAGTAACAGAGCAAATTTGGACATATTCGAATTTTGACGGTGTTGATTTGTCGAGTGAGAATTTTACTTTCTCACAACGGAAAAAAATTAAAGGTGAGGAAGCAGCAAATGAGTTTATTGAATCTTTTGTTATTAAGTATAATGCCGATTCACCGGTTTGCCTTTTTGAAGCAGGTGAATATTCGGTTTATGAATATACTGCTGATGAAGGATCGGTTTTTGTTTATATAGATAATCTGGGACTTGATCCTGCTTATATGTCTGATACGGAGGCGGTTGTTGAGGAGACAACAGCAAATTCAGAGACTGATGGAGAAGCGGTTGAGAGTGAAGTTAATTCGGATGAGAACTCCGAAGTGACTTCAGAGACTGAATCTTCTGATTTATCAAACGCAGAGCGAATAGTGGAATGTTATTATATTGATTATTCCAAGATAAATTCTTTAGGAAACATTCCGCAGTCTTGTGAAGATGCTTGCTGGGACAGAATGGAAATGACATCCGGAATAACGACGATTATAGACAGATGGAATGTTGAGGCACCTGATGATTATATTCCTGATGTAGTTAACGGTTATACTGTAGTTGATTACAATTTGACCGCTAACGATGATGGTACAACCTCTTCTAACGGTAAATTTTATATGGATGATATGGGACGACCTGTATTTGTTCGTTACTATTTGAGCAGCGGAAATTCAAGTGAAATGTTTTTTTATAATGATGCAGGTGATACAATAGCAACCTTGAAGTTTTCCGGAATTCCTTATAAGGATATGGGAGATTATGATGAAGGCTTAATTATGTCAGCTTATTTTTTCTCTATTGATAAGCCTGAACCGGGTTACCTGTCAGCTAAATAATTCTCATAACGGGGGTATTTTATGGGAAAATCAACATATAAGAAGGCAGTAAGTATCATTTCTGTTTTGGTTTTTATTTTTTTGATACTGTTTCCTTTCAAAAAAGAACTCAAAGACGGTACAGTAAAGTATCAACCAAAGTCCGGTATTTATGAAGTTGTTGATAAAAATGGTGAGAGAATTGTTTATCTCTTTGATAAGGAAGTCTCACGAAAGCAGTTAGATGAATAATTATGCTTACCTTTCTGATTACTGATGCTGAATTTACAGGATTAATCAAGACACTTAGATGTCTTAAAGAAGATGTCAGATTAATAGGTTTTTGCTCTTCTTCTGATTGTGCCCATAAGACTATGCTGGATCGGGTTTATGTTGCGCCTGAGTATAATTCACCGACCTATATAGACTATATTTGTGATGTTGCTGTCAGGGAGAGTGTTGATTATATAATTCCTGTTGTAACTATGAGCCTTGAGATTATAGCCGAAGCAAAAGAAGAGATTACAAGAAGAACTTCGGCAAGAGTTTTGATATCTTCTGAAAAAGATATCAGAACCATGAATAATAAAGCCTGCCTTTCTGAAGCAGTTATTAATAAGGAATTTATTAGCGATTACAGAACGGCAGAAAATAAAAAGGAACTTATTGAAGCTGTTGCTTCATTTGAGAATCCTGTTATCAAGCCTGTAAGAGGTGAGAATGCAGAAGGATTCCTTAAGGTTGTTGATAACAATACTTATGTGATAAATACTTTAGATGGTAAAGCTTCACATCTGATATCAAGAGAAGTTATCGATTCTTTGCCTGATAATTATACATTCGTTGTGCCCAGAATGGTTATGCCGTATCTTCCGGGCAATGAGTGGGATGTTGATTTGTGTTGCCATAACGGTAAAGTTATAGCTATTACTATCAGACATAATTTGGATATGTTCGGCGGATTGTCGGCAGTATCTGAGACCGCATTGAATTCACAACTTCAGAAGTTTTGTAATGAGCTTGCTTCGCAATTCAATATGGAGTTTTTGATTTGTGTCAGCTTTAAAGAAGATGCAAACGGTATGCCCAAGTTAATCGAGATTAATCCGCGGGCAATGGGAAGCGTGGATATATCTTCGAAGGCAGGAAATAATTTGGTTCAAAAGTATTTGGATTGTCTTAAATCTGAACGTTTTGAGACCTTATCTGTTACAGCATCCGGTGTTAAGTCGGCCTTGTTTTATGATTCGGTTGTTACTTCAGGACCTGTATGGCATGAACTGTTACCTGCAGATATGAATATATTTAAGCACTATTATTCGCAGATGAATTCGTTCATGGTGGATTTGTGCTTTCATTGCCGATTTGCTTGGGATATTGTATATAAGATGCAATGGGCAATTATAGAAAACAGCATGGTATTGATATCTGAAGGTACAAAGGATATGCCGCCTTTTATGATGATGCCGATCGGTGATGTGAATTCAAATTCAATGGTAGAAATAATTAATACAGTTCAGGAGAAGTTCTCCCGTGAGGGAAAAGGTAATACTTTGCCTGTTTACTGTATAGATTCTCAGTATGTTGAAATGCTTGATAAAATTCCGTTAAAACACAATGTGATTAAGTGTAATCGGGATTTTTCCGATTATTTGTATGATGCCGAGCAGCTTAGAGAGCTTAAGGGTAAAACATATTCAAAGAAACGCAATCATGTGAGTAAGTTTCTGCGTCTTTATCCTGATTACAGATATGTTTCATTGGATGAGAAGTATTTCGACGAATGCCTTAAATTAGTGGAGTTATGGGCAAAATCAAAGGATATAGAGCGTGATGATCTTGATAACAGCGATTATGCAATGATAAAACGCCTTTTCGATAATTGGAATCTTCTTGAAGCAAGAGGCGGTGCTATTATTATCGATAGTAAAGTGAGAGCTTTTGCTGTCGGAAGTAAAGGCTGTGATGAACTTGCTTTTATTCATTTTGAGAAAGCGGATATCAGTTATGAAGGAATATATGCGGCTATTAATCAATTGGTACTAAAAAATGAATTTCCTGAAGTGAAGTATGTGAACAGAGAAGAAGATTTAGGAATCACAGGACTTCGTAAAGCTAAGGAATCGTATTTTCCTATAGAAATGATAGACAAATACAGTGTAACTTTCGGATGATTTTTTTGTAGTTGTTTATTTCTGTTTACATGCTATAATAACGCGGTTAGAGTGTGAGGCGTGTGGTTATGAGATATATAATTAATTTTTTCAAAAAAAATACAGTTATGTGTATAGCTTTGATGCTTGCAGTTATTACAAGTATTATTGTTCCGCCTGATGCGGCATATGTTGATTATTTTGATATGCGAACATTGACCTGTCTTTTTCTTACTTTGGCGGTTATTTGTGCGTTGAAAGATATAAGCTTTTTCAGTATAGTAGCTCAAAGAATAGTAGTAACTACAGGTAATTTGAGGATTCTTGCCTTAGCACTTGTATACATTACTTTTATAGGTTCCATGCTTATTGCTAATGATATGGCGCTTATTACATTTTTACCGTTGGGTTATTTTGCACTGTCGGTAACTCATAATGAGAAATATATGGCATATATCTTTATTCTTCAGAATATCTCGGCTAATCTCGGAGGTATGCTTACACCGTTCGGAAATCCGCAGAATTTGTATCTTTATTCGCATTTCGGTATTCCTACAGGTGAATTTACTCAGATAATGTTTCCACCGTTTATTTTGGCTATTGTGATGCTTACGGCGGCTTGCTTTTTAATCAAGCCGATTAAGCTGACTATAAGTGATGATACCGGTCGTAAATTAAATAAGAAACGCACTGTTTTATATCTTACTTTGTTTGCGTTCTCTCTTTTAATTGTATTCAGACTGATTCCTTATTGGATTGGATTGATTATTATTCCGATTATACTTGCTTTTGCTGATCGAAAGGCATTTGCTGAAGTGGATTGGGCACTTCTTGCAACATTTACGCTTTTCTTTGTTTTCTCAGGAAATATGGCGCGAATTCCGATTGTTCAGAATTTTGTCGGAAGTTTGCTGAATAAGAGTACACTTCTTGTCAGCATCGGTTCATGTCAGTGCATAAGTAATGTTCCTACAGCGATACTGTTGTCGAGATTTACAGATAATTATAAAGAACTTCTTTTGGGTGTTAATATCGGAGGAACAGGAACACTTATATCTTCACTGGCAAGTCTTATTACCTTCAGCCATTACAGAAATCTTCATCCGGGACATACAAAACAGTATCTTTTGCTGTTTGCAGTTATGAATATTATTTTTCTTGCTGTAATGACGTTAGCGGCATGGTTCTTTTTTATCTGATAATGGTAAAATAAATTCAGAAGATTTTTGTCAGTTAAATCGGAGGTTGTTTATGCAGAACAGAATTATTACCATAGGAAGAGAATTCGGAAGCGGCGGCCGTGAGATAGGAATAAAGCTTGCAGAGCGACTGGGAATTCCTTTTTACGATAAGGAACTCATTACACTTGCAGCTGAATCCGGCGGGCTTGATCCTAAACTTATTGAGAAGAATGAAGAGGGAGCACATCGTGTAACTGACAACGGCCTCGGAAGAATGCAGTTTTTCTCATTTTCATATACACCGGTTGTATCTGATGCAATATATTTTCAGCAGTGTAAAGTACTAAAGGATATAGCCTTGAAGGGATCGTGTGTTATAGTCGGAAGATGCGCAGATTTTGTTCTTAAAGATTTGAATCCTATTAATATTTTTATTGCTGCAAGTATGCCGTATAAGATAGAAAGAAAACGCAAACTTGCGCCCGAAAAGGCTGATTATACGGATCAGCAGATGGAGAAATTTATAAACGGAATAAATAAAGCTCGTTCGGATTATTATCGTCATTATACCGGTCAGAAGTGGGGAGCGAGTTCGACGTATCATTTGTGTGTACACTCTGATTTGGTTGATATTGATGGTTCTGTAGAAACCATTATGACATATTTAAATAATATTAAGGCATGAGTTGCTGTCGGGATTATTTGCAGGTAAGATGTTTTCCATTGGCACTTTGAACTAAAATAATACTTAAATATGTTGATTATTCACCGAAGTTCTGTAATTTGTGTTAATTTATTGACTTATTGTATTTAATATGATAAGCAAGATGTGTATTTCTAAATTTATTCGAGTGAGGTATTTCATATGAAAGGTTTTGCTATGCTCAAAATCGGAGAGACCGGCTGGGTTACAAAAGATACTCCGGCTTGCGGACCTCTTGATGCAATTTGTAAGCCGTTGGCTTTAGCACCATGTACTTCTGATGTTCATACTGTATGGGCAGGTGCTATCGGAGATCGACACGACATGATTCTCGGACATGAGGCTGTAGGTGAAGTTGTTGAGGTTGGTAGTCTTGTTAAGGACTTCAAGGTAGGTGATAAGGTTCTCGTTTCTGCCATTACACCTGATTGGGGGTCACTTGAGGCTCAGGACGGTTATTCGATGCACAGCAGCGGAATGCTTGCCGGTTGGAAATTCTCTAATTTCAAGGATGGCGTTTTCGGTGAGTTTTTCCATGTAAATGAAGCTGATGCTAACTTGGCACATCTTCCTGAAGGAATGGATCTTGGCGCAGCTTGTATGATTAGTGATATGGTTCCTACGGGATTCCATGGTGTTGAGCTTGCTGATGTTCAGTATGGTGATAATGTTGCAGTTATCGGTATCGGCCCTGTAGGTCTTATGGCTGTTGCAGGTACTGCTATTCGTGGTGCTGCTAATATCTATGCTGTAGGTTCACGTAAGAATTGCGCTGATCTTGCTACGGAATTTGGCGCAACTAATATTGTTAATTATCGTGATGGTGATATTGTTGAGCAGATTCTTGATTTGAATCACGGACCGGTAGATAAAATTATTATTGCAGGCGGCGATGTAAATACAATTGATCAGGCTATCAGAATGCTTAAGCCGGGCGGAAAAATCGGTAATGTTAACTACCTCGGTGAAGGTGATTATGTTAAGGTTCCTCGTGTTGAATGGGGTTGCGGTATGAGCCATAAGCAGATTCTCGGCGGTCTTATGCCTGGCGGACGTCTTCGTTCTGAGAAGCTTGCACGCCTTGTTGTTGCAAATCGTATTCACCCTGAGAAGCTTATTACACATACATTTAACGGCCTCGAGAATGTTGAGCCGGCACTTATGCTTATGAAGGATAAGCCTAAGGATTTGATTAAGCCGTTGGTTATTGTTTAATTAACTGACTTATTCAGAAGAACATAAAATGAATATCAGAGACTGAAGACATGATATCTTCGGTCTCTTTTTTTATTTTCGAAAAGGCACCTATTGACAAAACAATATTATACGCCGTATAATATTGGCGATAATACAATATGAGAGGAGGAATAGTATGTTATTCCAATTAGGTTCAACATTATTGGATGCCTGCGTACTGGCGGTTTTGTCAAAGGGCGATGCATATGGATATACACTGACGCAACAAGTTAAAACTGTTCTCGATATATCAGAGTCAACCCTTTATCCGGTTTTGCGCAGATTGCAAAAAGACGGTGCTTTAGAAACATACGACGAACCATATCAAGGTCGTAACAGAAGATATTATAAGATAACAGGCAGGGGAAGAGAGCTTTATGCGAATTATTTGTCAGAATGGAATTCTTATAAGAATTCAGTTGACACGTTATTAGGAGGGGAAAGCAATGAATAAAGAAACATATTTGGAGGAATTACGTAAATCACTTAAGGTTTTACCTCAAGCAGAGCGTGATGATACGGTTGAGTTTTACAGAGAATATTTTGATGATGCCGGTATAGAGAATGAGACGGCTGTTATTGAAGAATTAGGCTCACCTAAGGAACTGGCAAAAAAGATTCTGGTTGATGTTGTTGATAAAAAGTTTTCTTCTGAAGGACAGGATAATGTTGAGGAAACTGATTTGCATCAGGAAGGTCAAGATAACAAAAAGAAGAAAGAAAATTCTGCTTTAAGAACCTTTTTGATTGCAGTAGCTGCAATATTGGCTTTGCCGCTCTCACCGGTTCTGTTTGCTTTGTTCATTGCATTACTTGCGGTAATATTTTCGCTTATTATAGTGTTTATTTCTTTTATAGCAACAGGTATAGGAATGCTCATAGCAGGAATTGCGGTAGTAGCAGTGTCATTTTTTATGTTGCCTATAGGCATAGGAAAAGTGTTGCTTATGACTGGAGCCGGATTGGTGACATTAGGCATCGGTATTTGTTTTGTGATTGGCTTTGCAAAGCTCTTATCACTGTTCTGTAACGGTGTGGCTGCATTGTTCGCCAAAATAGTTAAAAATAAACGGAGGGAAGATAAATGAAAAAGATTACAAAGGTGTTTTTAGTAATAGGTGTTGCAGCAGTAGTTGTCGGCGCTGTTATGGTCGGAATAGGTCTTGCAGCTAACGGAGGCAATGGCTTCAGTGTATATTGGGACAGAGGTTTTAAATTAGCAGAAGATGAACTGCTAACAATGGATAAAACTGAGTTTGAAGCATTTAAGGATATAGATATTAATGTGACCGGAAAGGTTAATTTGGTAGAAAACAGTGCTGACAAATATGAGATTGAATATAGTTTATATTCATCTGAAGATTTGATTACCTGTGAGGTTAAGAATAATAAGTTGGTTGTAAAAACAGATGATGAAGTTAATTTTTTCAATTTCGGAGGTTTTAACTTTGATGATGATAATGTACCGTACATAACAGTTTACTATCCTGCCGGTTCCAAATTTGATTCAATCAAAGTTGATACCAGTGCGGGCGGATTCTTCTCTGAGAATGAATTAAAAGCTGAGTCGTTATTTGTTGATGTCAGCGCCGGCGGAGTTGAGCTTGAGAATTACGAAGGGGCTTTTGAAGCAGATTGTTCGGCAGGCGGAATAGTAATAAAAAATTCTTATTTAACTGATATGAATGTTGATTTATCAGCAGGCGGAATTGAAATGCGTGACAGCAAGGTAAACGGCGGTAAATTAGAAGTGTCTGCCGGCGGAGTTGAGGGATACGGAATAGAACTTTTGAATGATATGGATATAGATTGCAGTGCAGGCAGTATTGAGATTGAACTTACAAACGGCGGAGATGATATCGGATATGATATTGATTCTTCAGCAGGCAGCATAATTATTGACGGTGACAAGTTTAAGGACGAAGTAAATTTAAATACAGATGCTGACATTATGGTTAATATTGATTGTTCTGCCGGCTCAGTAGAGATAACTCACAAAAAGTAAAATAAATATCAATTAAGTGGAGGCTGGGCGGGACGTAGACAGAGGCTGAGCACCGTCGGCCGATAATGTAAAACACACGATGAAGCACATTCCCTTCCTGCCGATAATCGTGTGTTTTTTTATATGGTTTGTAAAGCTGAATGTTTCCCTGGATTACCTTATGGATAATGAACAAACATCGGCGAATGATGAACCTTCTTACATATTAAAGACGGTAGACAGAGTAGTTTTTTTGAGCACATACTGCTATTCTCGGTTGCTATAATGACGAAGAAAGTGTAAAAAAGAAATGGATGATATTATAAAAGCGATTGATTCTGAAGAGAAGACCTACAAACTCAAAGATTTTACAGATATTGAATATAAAGGAATATTAGGTCAAGTACTATAGGTCATAAGAAAGGCTGCCTCAAATATTGATTGAGACAGCCGCTTTTGTTTAAAGAATTTTAGCCAAGAACGATTTAAGACGCTCGTTCTTAGGAGAATTAAAAATCTGATCAGGAGTGCCTTCTTCGATGATTTTGCCTTCATCCATGAAGATTACTCTTGAACCGACTTCACGTGCAAATCCCATCTCATGTGTAACAACAATCATAGTCATGCCTGATTTAGCAAGATCCTTCATAACTTCGAGAACTTCACCAACCATCTCTGGATCCAAAGCAGAAGTAGGTTCATCAAAAAGAAGTACATCAGGATTCATGCACAAAGCTCTTACAATCGCAATTCTTTGCTTTTGTCCGCCTGAGAGCTGACTCGGATAAGCATTGGCTCTGTCCTGAAGGGCAACTTTGGCAAGAAGCTCCTTGGCTTGCTTCTCGGCATCTGCTTTAGGTATCTTAAGCAGTTTTATAGGAGCCAGTGTCATATTGTCCAAAATCGTAAGATGAGGGAAAAGATTAAAGTGTTGAAAAACCATTCCCATTTTCATACGCAGTGTGTTAATGTCTGTTTTTTGTGAAGTGATATCGGTTCCTTCAAACTCTATCGTTCCTGCACTTGGCTTCTCAAGAAGGTTAAGGGAACGAAGGAAAGTGGATTTTCCGCTTCCCGAAGGTCCGATAATAACAACTACCTCGCCTTTTTTTATTGTTGTGGTAATGCCGTCAATGGCTTTTATTGAACCGTCATTGTAATGTTTTTTTAAATCAATAACGGATATCATAGGTTCAGCGCTCACTGTTCTTCAGCCTCCTTTCGAGAATAGCAACAAGTCTTGTAAAGAACATTACTACTATGAGATAAATAATAGCTACGGCCAAAAGCGGCATAAATGCCGAGAATGTTCTTCCTCGAACGATATCGCCGCCCTTGGTTAAATCCTGAAGTCCTACATAACCGGCTACAGAGGTCTCTTTAAGGAGAACAATGAATTCATTTGCCAATGAAGGAAGGATATTCTTAAAGGCCTGCGGAAAAACAATATAATACATAGTTTGGAAATAATTAAATCCCAGTGAACGTCCGGCCTCAAACTGACCGTTATCGATACTCATTATACCTGCTCTGACTATCTCAGCAACATATGCACCGGAATTGAAACCGAAGGCAAGTACAGCAATAAGTACTTTGTTTTTTGAAGAAGCAAATATTACGAAGTAACATATCATGAGCTGAACTACAACAGGTGTTCCTCGAATAACCGTTAAGTATATTTTGCAGAGAAAATTTAAAAACTTAAGTCCGAAGCGAGCAAAGGGTTTTGTAATATCTTGAATTGTTTTATCATGTGTTGTACGTATTACAGCTACTAACGCGCCGAGAAAAATACCGAGAAGACATGCAAAAAAAGTAACTTCAAGAGTAACTCCGAGACCTTTAACAAAATACATATATCTGTCATCGGCAATAAAATTTAATGTAAAGGTATCTTTGATGTCCTGTAACCAAGACTGAAAACCGGATAAGTAATAGATATTCATAGTAACAACCATTCCAAAAGTAATAGAATAATATTATACCAATAATGACTGCAATTAGAAAGGGGAGACATCGTTATACAATCCATAATTGCCGCTTTTTACATCAAAAAAAGCCCTCATATCAATGTGCAAATGACATGAGGACTGTAAGTTTCTAAATATATCAGAACTAAATCATTCAGCAGGAATGTACTTGTTTATAATCGCATCAATAGTACCGTCTTCCTTAAGTTCCTTGAGAGCATCGTTAATCTTGTTGAGAAGCTCTTCGTTATCCTTATTAACGGCAATAGCATAATCCTCAACTGTATAAGGTGTATCGAGAATAACAAGACCTTCGTTTGCAGCAACAAAGGATATAGCAGGCTGATTGTCGATTACCACGGCGTCAACTTTACCTGTAACCAATGCTTGTACGGCATCTGCACCGTTATTGTACTGCTCTACTCTTTCAGAACCGATCTCATCTGTCATATAGATATCGCCTGTAGTAGCAATCTGAACTCCTACAATATAATCACCGTTAACAATGGAATCGATATCAGTAATAGGTGAGCCTTCAGGCACAATAATTGACTGAATGCCTGTTGAATAAGATTCAGTAAATGATACTGATTGCTTACGTTCTTCAGTAACAGTAAGTCCTGCGGCAACGATATCGTATTTACCGCTCTGAACACCGGTTATCAGTGAGTCAAATGCTGTATCCTCGATAACAAGCTTAAGACCTAATTTATTGGCAATTGCTTCGGCTATCTCAGCATCAATACCTACAATTTTACTGTTCTCATAGAACTCATAAGGAGGAAATGCTGCATTTGTAGCCATTGTAAGAACACCGTCCTCAACAGTAAGTGACTTTTTTGAAGAACAAGCAGCCATCGAAAGACCCATGCACATAATAAGTGCTGCTGACAAAACTCTTTTTACTAGTTTATTCATATTGCTTCTCCCATAAAAATTTCAACTGAACCTAAATTATACGCTATCGGAAGATTGAAGTATAGATAAATATCTTTTATAATTTGCGAAAACGGGTGTTACCGATAACAAAATTACACTGTATGAGTCAGGGAGGTGCCGCAAATGGAGCTTGAAGCACTTGAGTGGGAATTATCGATTTGTAAGGTTGATGATATTGCCGATACAGATTTACAAAAAGATATTGTTTTTATAGGGAAAACGGATGAGGAGATTTCTTTGGTTTGCCTTACATCTGATGTTCCGAAGAATGTATTAAGCAGGGAAGACGGCTGGAAGGCTTTCAGAATAGTTGGGACACTGGATTTCTCATTGGTAGGAATTTTGTCAAAAATAACCGGTATTCTGGCAGAAAACAAAATCGGCATATTTGCGATATCAACATATAATACGGATTACGTGCTTACTAAGAAAGAAAATTTCGAAGCAGCTTTAGACTTGTTGGCTGAGGAAGGTTACATTATTAAGAAGTAAATCGTTTTGTTGATACAAAAAGGCTGCCTCAAACTTGAGACAGCCTTAATACTTTTAAACAATATTCAAATCATGATTTCTCAAGAGCAAGAGTTCTTGTTGTAAGATCACAAACTGATGCAGGACCATAATACTGAATAGCACCTGGATAAGTAAATGCTGTCTCAACAGCCCACTTCTCTCTGTTTGCTTCAAAGAACTTAAACGGCTTACCGTCAAGCTCAACAAGAGCTTTACGAATAACAGGCTTATCCTGACCGTTTCTTCTCTCCATATTCATCATCTTTGTGATTGGCATACCGCCGGCAATCCATTCCTCAGCAGGCTTTGAGATATTTGATACCTTTGAGAGGTAACCTGTATAACCATACTGAATGAGCATGAAAGCGTTAAAGCCCAAAGAATAGCAGTAATCTGCATCGAAGTTAGAAGGGAAAGCACATCTTCCTTCATAACCGAAGAAGTGATGCTGTGTTCCGAACTTACCTACGTATGTGCCTGCAGCCTTTCTCTTAGCAAGCTCATTCTTAACGAGCTCAGAGAAGAGCTTCTCTGACTCGATGAGTGATACCTGAACGTTACCGTGTGGGTCTCTCTCGAGGAAGAGCTGCTGCTGAATTCCTACAGGGAGAAGATCGAATACTGCGAAAGCAGAAGCAGTAAGACCTGCCTTAATAAAGTCGTACTTTGCCTGCCAATCAGGAAGAGCATTGAACTCTTCTGTCTTTGAACCTGCAAGAAGCTCATTAATCTCAGCAATAAGAGCAGAGAACTCAGGTACGAACTCAACAATACCCTCAGGAATAATTGCAACACCGAAGTTATTGCCGTTAGCTGCTCTCTTCTCAACCGAGTCAGCAATATAATTTGTAATATCCGCAAGAGACATTTTCTTAGCGGCAACTTCCTCACCGATGAGACAGATATTAGGCTGTGTCTCAAGAGCACACTCAAGTGCAACGTGTGAAGCTGAACGACCCATTACCTTAATGAAGTGCCAATACTTCTTAGCCGAGTTAGCATCTCTCTCGATGTTACCGATGAGCTCAGAGTAAGTCTTAGTAGCTGTATCAAATCCGAAAGAAGCCTCGATATCCTCATTCTTAAGGTCACCGTCGATAGTCTTAGGACAACCGATAACCTGGATTCCTGTATTCTTTGCAGCCATGTACTCAGCGAGTGTAGCAGCGTTGGTATTTGAATCGTCACCACCGATAATTACGATAGCTGTAAGACCGTTCTTCTTAGCATTCTCGGCAACGATGTTAAACTGCTCCTCAGTCTCAAGCTTTGTTCTGCCTGAACCGATGATATCAAAACCACCTGTATTTCTGTATGAATCAATGAACTTGTCATCGAATTCTACATAATCATTCTTAAGAAGTCCGTCAGGACCTTTCTTAAATCCCAAAAGAACATTGTCCTTGTTTGTAGCCTTTAAAGCATCATAAAGACCTGAAATAACGTTGTGTCCGCCAGGAGCCTGTCCGCCCGAAAGGATAACACCTACAACCTGCTTCTTTGCAGTTGATGTATTCTGTCCCTTCTCGAAAGTAATCTCTTTTTTACCGTATGTGTTAGGGAAAAGAGCCTTAATCTTATCCTGATCTGCAACACTCTGTGTCTCAGCGCCTTCCTTTACGCAAATCTCTGAAATACCGTTTCTGAGCATTCCCGGAAGCTTTGGCTTATACTCATATCTGGCAATTTGAAGTGGTGAAAGATCCATACCAATTCTCCTTTAATATAATTTATTACAATTTATTGCAAAGAATATAGTAAAACATTTTTCGGGAAATGTTAAGAGAGAAATTACAAATCACTTCAAATTTTGTTGTTTCATCCAAACAGGCATAATCAGACTGTGCGGTAATATCTTGCACAGTCCGGCTTGGAATCTTGCAATAAAGCCGTATTTACTTACATCCTTGCCTTTCTTGGAATCGTGCCAGGCACGCTTAACTATTTGTCCCGGTTCATACATGGCAACATGTTTTTTTACAACGGTTTTTTTTATCTGATATGACTGCACGTGAGAAGAATTCAGTTTTTGTCCGGAACGAACATACTGCGGTTACGCTGATACCGTGAGATTTCATTTCTCTGTTCAATGCCCGACTGTATGATAAAACAAAGGCCTTGGAGGCAACGTATACATTTATGTAGGGAATAGGTTGAAAGGCAGCCACGGAAGCAATATTTATAATCTTGCTTCCTTCGTTCATAAACGGAATTGTAAGTCGACACATAGCCTGAAGCGCCTGACAGTTTTCAGTGAATCTGGGCTGATTGGCGGTCATATTCACTGGAAATGGTCATTTGAGTCACTTTACAGTGACTGCCGCGTCGCTGGAATAGGCGTTTTTTGTCGCCGGCAGCGACGTTTTAGGGTGATTTTGGCGACGCCTGACTGCCGCGTCGCTGGAATAGGCGTTTTTTGTCGCCGGCAGCGACGTTTTAGGGTGTTTTTGGCGACGCTTGACCGCCGCGTCGCTGAAACAGATGATTTTTGTCGCCGGCAGCGACGTTTTAGGGTAATTTTGGCGACGCCTGACCGCCGCGTCGCTGGAATAGGCGTTTTTTGTCGCCGGCAGCGACGTTTTAGGGTGTTTTTGGCGACGCTTGACCGCCGCGTCGCTGGAATAGGCGTTTTTTGTCGCCAGTAGCGACGTTTTAGGGTGTTTTTGGCGACGCCTGACCGCCGCGTCGCTGAAATAGGCGTTTTTTGTCGCCGGCAGCCACGTTTTAGGGTAATTTTGGCGACGCCTGACCGGCGCGTCGCTGGAATAGGCGTATTTTGGCGCCGGCAGCGACTGAAAATAGGTTTTTCAGTGAATCTTGTTGTCTCTGGCTTGAATATAGAAAGCCATAATAACCGGGGCCTGTCTCAAAACAAAAATTGAGATAGCCCCACATTTTTCACAAAAGAAAATGGGTCCCGAAGGGCCCGCTTAATATTAGAATAATTCTGTGAAAACAAATCTAACATTACAGTCAGACTATAGCAAAAACGGGAGCTATATTAAACTGTCACTTCCAATCCAAACCGAATGTTTAATTCCCGTAGACGATTCAGTCAGACTCATAGATTAGCTTTAGAGGAGATATATTACAGAGAATTATACCTGACCTGCTCGTCCGAAGGACGAAAGCCGGCAGTCTCACCGAAGACTCTTTTTAAGATAATGGTATATGCATATTCACAGCAATCTATTCTTTCGGAGAGATGGGGAAAGCCTGAAATTTAAATTTAGCTTTCAAGTATTTACTTGGAGAAGAAAAGGTACCTGCCCACAACACGATAGCTCGATTCCGTAAGGAACATCTTACAACTTGTGTAGAAGGCCTCCTCACTCAGTTGATAAATCTTTTAACTGAAATTGTGCTTAAGCACTGGGTTTATATGGTTTTGGGGGCTTATTGTGTCAAATTTTGAACAAAACTAAAGGACTGACTCTCTGTGAATTAATCACTTTTGAGACAGTCCTTACATGGTCGAGGTGACAGGGTTCGAACCTGCGACCCCATGCTCCCAAAGCACGTACGCTACCAACTGCGCTACACCTCGAAATGCAAGAAGCATTATACACATGCTATGATTAAAAATCAATAGTTTTACGCAATAAATTTGAAAAAATATCAGCGCATGGTCATTTTTCTTAAAAGATTATTGGCAAATGTACTGAGAATAGGAATGCTGAATTCAAACATACGGTTTGTACATGCATAAAATATTCCCATTATTCTTAATATAAGTGTTGCTATAAGCATAAACTGACCGATTCCCGGCACCCAGGCAAACATATCACATAAGGAAAAATAGATTCCGTGTCTCAGATGAGAATTAATATATGAACTGTTCTCGTTATCTTTGAACAGACCGATAATCCATAAACCGGGGATATAAGAAAGAACAGCATAAAGCTTTGTATATTGGGAAACAGATAATTTTGCACCTGACATAAAAAATCCTCCATGTTAATTCAATACAAATATGGTATCATTCTTGTGTATTTTTTTAAATTAAAAATAAGGTGATTTTGTATGAAGATTACACGTTACAGGAAAGAAGATGATATTACCTACGCGCTCGGAGCAACAGTTGTAATGGAATATCTTCTTCACGATACAGAGAATGTTAAGGGGATAATTATTCATCCTGCCTTCAGAGCTGAGGACACTAAAGAACGAATAATGTCGATTTGTACTCAGAACAGAATTCCTGCGGTTACAGAGGAAAAACCTTTCAATATTCTCTCTCAGAAGGAAAACTGTTTCGTTATAGCAGTTGTTAAGAAAAAACGTTCCAAGGTGTCTGAAGGGAATCATATAGTTTTGGTAAATCCTTCGAATGCAGGTAATTTGGGTACCATTATGAGAAGCGCATTGGGCTTCGGTATAGAGAATATTGCAATTATTACTCCTGCCGTAGATCCTTTCGATCCGAAGACCGTAAGGGCTTCTATGGGAGCTGCAGCGCGTGTGAGAGTTGAGCTTTTCGAGACCTTTGAAGATTATAGAAGAAGATTTCCCGAGAATAATTTATATCCGTTTATGTTGGATGGGTCTTCAAAAATGCAGTATACTCCGATAGAAGAGAACTTCAGCTTGATTTTGGGGAATGAGGCAACCGGTCTTTCGCACGAATTCAGCGAGATAGGAAAGCCAATAAGAATAGAACACACTCAGAACATTGACAGCCTGAATTTGCCTATTGCGGCCAGTATAGCCATGTATGAGGCAACAAGAAATAAGTGGTGAGGTAAGAATATGAATAAGAATAAAAGAATTTTTGCTTTGATTTCGGCAGCAATTATGTTGTCCTTTGCCGGCGTTTGTACTTCCTGTAAGTCTTCCGTTGATTCGGAAGCAGAGCAGACCGAACAAAATGCAAGAAATCAGGAAACAGAAGTAATGATAGGTCAAAGCGGCAATGAAGGAACAAGGGAAATTGTAAATAATATTGATGAAACTGTTATCGGACACATAGACGGAAACGTTTATACCAATGAGGTATTGGGTTTCAGTTTCGACGGAAAAGACGACTTCAAACTGACCGGCTACGAGGCATTTATGGCCGATTTAGCTGACAATATAGAGATAAGTGATTATTTAATGAAAAACGGAATGGCTGTTATATTAAGTGCCGAGAGCAAGGGAGTCAATTTTCAAATCAGTGTAATGTCAGATGAGATGAGAGAAATGGTTTTTGTTGATGAAGCACGATGTCAGGAGTTTTTGGATATACTTGATTCGTCGGATAATATGAAGAATTCCGAAGCTGTACAACTTAATTTTGTCGGACAGAAGATATGGGCAGGACATATTGTATATAATGAGGAGAATGGTATTCAGGGATTTTATCAGTCTTATTTTTTTATGAATGATAAAGTGGTAAGTTTGACGATTGATATATATTCCGGCGCACCTGACATAAATGCAATTTGTTCATTATTTACAAAGATTTAATGATTGACTGCAAAAAAATATAATGTAATATGTTTTGAGGATAGATAAGTACTCGTTTGTATACGAATTACGGATTTAATCTGAAATGAAGAATGAAAGGATTTACTATTATGAAGAAAATGAGAAAAATTGCAGTTATTTTGTTGGTATTGATAATGGCATTATCTTCAACAACGGCATTTACAGCTTGTGACTCTGTGGGTGATTTGTTCAGTAAGACTGAAGATTCTGAGAAATCATCTCATAACAACAAGAAGAAAAAAGACAAAAAGAATAAAGATGACGATGATGACGACAAGAAAAAGTCCAAGGAAACAACAGAAGAGACAACGGAAGAAACTACAGAGGAGACAACTGTAGAAGCTACAGAGGAGACTACTGAAGAAACTACTGTAGAGACAACAGAGGAAACTACTGAGGCAACTGACGCAACAAACAGTGATGACGGCGATGACGGTGCATCAGATTTTTTCGGTGCTGTAGACGGTGATGTTTATACAAACGATTACTATGGCTTTAAGTTTGAAGGTAACGGCAAATGGACAATTATGGATAACGAGGAATATATCTCTAACGCTGTAGCCGGCGCTGAAGCTTTGGACGTTGAGAACTTTGAAGAAATGCTTGAAAGCAGCGGTACGGTTTTGCTTCTTACAGCCAAAAGCAATGAAGATATTATGACAAATGTTCAAATTCAGGCTTGTTCTTCGATGATGAGCACGTTCTCAATGGATAATGAGGCAATTTGTCAAAGTTATGCTGAGATGCTGGGTTCTGAAATGGTCGAGATGCTTGGTATGAGCGATGAGGATTTGATAACTTGTGAAGCTGTTCAGATGAATATATTTGGTGAGGATGTTTGGACTGCTCATTTGGACTATAGTGTTTACGGAATGACTGTGTCTACATATCAGACCTATGTAACATTGAATGATACACTTCTTATGGTTAATATTACAACTTCACCTGATGCAAGTGTATCTTTGGAAGATATTCTTTCATGTTTCAGCAAACTTAACTAATGCTTAACTAATTTAAAAATAACTATTGATTAAAAAACAACGTCATGATATAATCTCTCGGTGTTAAACGATTACTAACGATGGAGGTGAATATAATGCCAAACATTAAGTCAGCTATTAAGCGCGTTAAGGTTTCAGAGAAGAAGACTGAGGCTAACAAGATGAAGAAGAGCGAGATTCGTACAGTTATTAAGAAGGCTAATGCTTCCATTGCTACAGGCGATACAGCTGAGTCTTTGAAGACAGCTCAGAAGACTTTGGATAAGGCTGCTGCTAAGGGATATATTTCCAAGAATGCTGCTGCTCGTAAGAAGTCAAGACTTTCTAAGGCTGCTGCTAAGGCACAGGCTTAATCTTAAAAAGATTATTTATTACTGCTCTGCGTATTGCAGGGCAGTATTTTTTTTGCGAAAATATGGTGGATTAATTCTTTATTTGGGAGGCGGTATGTTATGAATTTCAGGAGACTTGGTAAAACAGAGTTAATGGTAAGTGAGATTGGCTTCGGCGGAGAATGGCTTGAGAGACATTCAGAGAAAGAAAGCATAGATTTAATAAAATATGCATCGGGTAAAGGTATTAATATTATTGACTGTTGGATGCCGGATCCTAAATCAAGAAATATAATCGGTGAAGCAATAAAGGAAAACAGAGAGAAATGGTTTGTTCAAGGACATATAGGTTCAACATGGAAGGATGAGCAGTATTACAAGACTCGTGATATTAAATATGTCATACCGGCTTTTGAGGATTTACTCAGGCGTTTACAAACCGACTATATCGATTTGGGAATGATTCACTTTGTCGATTCACCGGAAGAATGGGAAAGCATTCAAGACTCTGAGTATTTGCAATATGTCAAATCACTGAAGGAGAAGGGCATTGTTAAACATATTGGAATAAGCTCGCATAATCCTGAGGTTGCTTCCAAGGCAGCTCAATCGGGTTATGTTGAGATGATTTTGTTCAGCATAAATCCTGCCTTTGATATGTTTCCTGCCAATGAGGATTTCAATATCTTGTTTGCTGATGAATACGATACGACGTTGACCGGAATAAGTCCGGACAGAGCACTGTTATATAAAATCTGTGAAGAAAACGATGTCGGTATTACCGTTATGAAAGGATTTGCAGGCGGTAGGCTGTTTGATGCGACAAGATCGCCTTTCGGTGTAAGTCTTACACCATCACAGTGCATTCATTATGCGCTTACAAGACCGGCTGTAAGTTCTGTTTTATGCGGTTATGATACCAAAGAACAAGTTGATGATGCAGTATACTATGAGTCAGCAACAGAAGCCGAGAAAGATTATGCTTCTGTTCTTGCCGATGCGCCGCTTCATTCTTACAGAGGCCAGTGCACTTACTGCGGTCATTGTAAACCGTGCCCTATGGATATAGACATTGCTATGGTTAATAAGTATTATGATTTGGCTGTAATGCAAAATGAAGTTCCGACTACAGTTAAGTCGCATTATGAATTATTGAGCCATCATGCATCGGAATGTGTCGGTTGCGGCGGGTGTGAGAGCAGGTGTCCGTTTGGTGTAAATATTGCAGACAAAATGCAAAAGGCAGCTGAGCTGTTTGGTAAATAAGCTTTAGGCAACTTTGTAACAGAAGTTGCCTATTTAATAATTATCGGCATTTCTTCCCATTCATAATTTAACGGCATATGAAGATATTTTCCTTGCATATTACCGGCAATGATATCAAGTTCAGCCATTTGTTTTATATCTTCGCTGCAGGTTTTAAAGTCTGACAGCTTGTGAATTACAGGAAGCTTGGCACATTTAGACATTACTTTGAGACAATAACGACCGTCGTTGTTAAAACCGAGTACGCGAATGTAACGCGGTTTAAGGTCAGGACCGGTCATATTGCGTTTGCGTCCGATTAAAAGAGAAGAACATGCTCTGTTAATTCTTCCTGATGTGAAGTGCTTTGTGGATAATTCTTTCTCCCAAAGCTTGATATCGAGTATTTCATCCTTCAGTTTGGAATTAATCTTGTTTACAAGATATGAGGCGAGTTCATCTCCCATATATGCATATTCCTCAAGTTCCGCCGGGGACATTACTGATATTCTGTCTGTGATGTCACGACAATATTCCTTATATGAAGGAAGACTATAGCGCTTAAATGATAAATCCTCAAGCATTACTGCCAGAGAAGAATCCGGCATATGACCTGCAAGTTCAGTTGCCAAGTGCGCTACGGAATCGATTTTGTCTTTATCGGCATAGATTTTGTTTCGTATCGCGCCGGCAGAGGCGTATTCGGACATGTTTTGAGACGAATAATCCTCGCCGCGTCGATTTATTATATGCACATTAACAGGATGAGCCTTGTTTTTGCTGTTGTAATTTTTGATTTCCTTTAAATATTCAAAAGCCAGTATAGAGTTTGGTTTGCGTAATGCTTCCGACAGTGATTCAAAATCTGTATCCGCGAAAACTTCTCTTAATTCACTATTTGTTTTGATTGCATTAATTGTTGCGAAAGCGGAGGCAGAAGGGAAAGATGAACCCTCTGACAGTTTGCTTTTAAGTAAAGTAGTATATTCGGGAGAAGATTTAATCAGATTATCGTATTCTGCAAGCTTCTTAACAATCGAGGAATCATCTATATCAATTCCGAAGGCTATGTCGGTTAAAACTCCCGTAGCCGTCAGGGTTCTGACAGCACCCGATGCAAATTCGGAGGCAGGAGCACACGAGAAGCAGACCGGTAATTCCAATACCAAATCACTACCGTAAAAGGAATTGTCTTTTTTTTGTTTTGATGTTACAAGACAGGCCCTGGTTCTTGACAACTTCGGAAGTAAAGCAGGAATACCCCGTTGAGTAATTGCTCCGCTCATAACGGATATAACAACGGCACGTTCATCTCCTACTGCTCTCCTTGCCTCACGAACAAGATACTCGTGTCCGTTTGTATATGGATTATATTCTGCAACTATGCCGATAACTCGCATTGATGATTCCCTCTTAAGACTTTTAATGTATAATTGTATATGCATTATAACAGAAACAAGCGGGAATTTTTATGAAAAGCTTCTTTAAAGGTTTGTTCAGACAAAAAAATATTAAGTATTTTGTCGGAGCAGGAGTATTACTCGTTTTAGGTATTATTTACTTATGGTATGCCAATAATTACGGTAATAAGAAACAGGTTAATATTGATGTTCAGAACAGAGTCGATTATGACGAACAAAATAATGCTTCTAAGTATAATTTGACAGCAGATTATATATGGTCAAGGACGAATTCGGTTATGCTGGGTTCAGATAAACTCATTCCGGAATATTATTTGATAGAGGGACAGCTGACTGAAGAGACGGCTGAATACTCGAAGCGTTATCTTCTTACAGATCAGGCTCTCTTATTATCTGTTTATGTAAGACAGAATGACAGATTGGCTGCTATGTCTCTTGTTAATGAGGTCTACAGCGAATTCAGTTCGTCACAGAGTTCTCTTTTACTGTCGGAAATCGGTACTGATGACAGTATAATCTCTGTTCATGATAATATGGTTTGGCTTGGAAGCTTCCTTGAGTATTATTCGGTTTTCGGTTCTACCGGTGATTATGAGAGAATAAAGGCGGCGTCCGAGTCCCTTTTTGATGAAGAAGGAAATATTGTATTGTCAGAGTTAAGATTTTCTGCTCTTAAAAGCATTTATTATTTTGAGGATGACTTGGCTTCGGAGACTGCAAATGAAGAAGCAGATTCCGCAACAGATAGTAATCTTCCGGATAACAGCAATATATCGGAAGAGACTGTTATGGGGGTTGAGATGAGAAGTGTTAATCTCAGACTTATCCGTAATCTTGAGAATAATAATTTTATTCAGAACGGTGCTTATGATAAAGCTTTAAAAACAGTAAAAGAGAGTTATATATCTGATGACATGCCTTTTTATGCCTTCGCTTATTACATCGGTGAAGACGGTTTGACACACTACATATATTCGGGTGATACTTCCGGCATTGTTGACATATCGGCTTCGATTGAGACTTCGCTGAATATGGCAGATGTAGGTGAGTTGTCGCCTAATGTTTTTGCTTATCTTAAGAATTCTGTAATTAATCAAAAACATCTCGGAAACGGCTTTTATCTTGCGACAAAGCAATCTTTCGGTTCGGTGAATATGTATTCATATATTCAATGTCTTAATATTGCAATTGACTGCGAAGATGAGACGATGTACGAGACTTTGTGTGAGATTATAGGCGGGAATGTAGCAACATACAGCAACAGCCCTGTATTGAGTATGATTTTTCGCAACGAAGAATATCGGTTTATCACTTATGCGCAGGATAATCTCTTGATTTATCTGATGTTGACTTGATGTTAACCCTAACCCTGATTTCCGCCGTAATATCCTGAAGGATATTCTCCTGATGGATTCCACAAGATAAATTCTGTCAGTCCCTGATCCTGGATGGCTTTGATTTGTTCGTTAATTGCGTTGTAATCATAGCTCATGTAATTACCTGCTCCAATGTAGGAAGCTGTAAATGCTTGGCAGTATGGTCTTACTGTGGCATAGCCTTCTTGAGAATGATATGTTTTGCCCAACTCAAGTGCAGAGAACATAACGTCATACGGTTCAAGATCAGGATGCTCAAATACATGTCCGTTCATCATAGTTCCCAGGGCATAATGGGAAGGATATATCATAGGGCAGACGGAATCAACACCGGTCAGGCCTACTCGTGACCAATCTTGGCCGAGAATATTGCCGTCAAGCTGACTTGATACTGCAATACCGAATATGTCTGCAGACACCGGAACACCGAGCGTATCCTGAATGCGTATTCGTGCAGTTTGAAGGAAGCGATTTATAGCATCACACTTTGAAGGAACCTCTCCCTCAATTCCAAAGTACGGTTCGTTTCCGCTGACGGTGGAACCTGTAGGGAAACGCACGTAATCAAACTGAATCTCGTCGACTCCCATTGAAATTGCTTCTTCTGCAATGCTTATAAGGTAATCCCAATTGCGTGTGTCATAAGGATTAACGAAAGCTTCGGAACCCTCATTACTAAAAAGGAGAATTTCTCCGTTACTGTCGCAAATGGCTCGCTCAGGGTATGCATTTGCAAGATGTACATCCTTAAAGCAAACTATACGACCGATAACCCAAATATCGTTATCATGGCACTTCTGACAAACATCGGCGAGATTATATGCCTTGTCACTAACGTAGCCGATATCGCGAGCTGTCTGATTTGATGTGTTGTAATAAATATAATCTGTCTCTTTCAAATCAATTACAAAGGAATTAATGGTTGAATTTTTTGCTGTTTCGATGTTGGCATCAAGATTTGCTGCCGCACCGATATAAAGACCGTGTACTTCATTGCGAATTACCTCGGCACCGCCGTCAATAGACGGGAGCGGTCCCCAATAATCTTCAGAAAGCTGATTATAAGGAAGAGTCTCGACAACCTCTCTCAATGTTGTTGTAGGAGGGGCGGTTATTTCTGCCATTGTAACTGCCGAAGTTGTTTCTAATGTTGTTTCGTCAGTATTTAATACAAACATAGGTGTACCTTCAGGCTTCGATGACTTCTTCCCTATGAAAATACCGGAAAACAAAAGTGCACCGCACAGAGCCGTAATTCCGGTTATCTTAACGAGGTCGCGAAGCAGGGCTACTGTACCGGAGCCGTTGAAGCGTTCGCGATTGGATTTGATTTTCTTATTATAGTTGTAATTTTCATTTTGATTAAGCATACCAACATATTATACATTCGCTTTTCGAAAAGCTCAATTATATTGTTTTTTTATGATACAATAAAGAAAAACAAGTTTTCTTGTATTGAGGTGTATATGATAATTCGTAACTGCAGCGGAGGTTTGGTGTTTTTTAAGGATTCTGTTTTGCTGGAACAGAATGACAAACTTGAATGGTCTTTTCCGAAAGGCGTTGTCCGCAGAGGAGAAAAACTTAATGAGAAGGCCGTCGAACGTGTATATACAGAGACCGGAATTAAAGCTGAAATTCTTGCTGCCTGTGGTAAAACCAATTATGAATTTTATTCAATTACAAGAAAAAAACCTGTCCACAATAATGTTTCTTGGTATGTGATGAAGGCTTTGGACTGCAATCCGGTGCCTAACCCGGAATGTAAAGTTGAGAAGGCTGAATTCGTTGAAGTAGAAGAAGCTTTAAAGCGTGTAACCTACAGTCAGGACAAGAGCCTTCTGATGATGGGATACCAACAATATAAAGAGATTGTCTAATGTCGGTTATTACTTTAAAACAACTCGGAAAATCCGAGACAGAGATTACCAAATCTATATTTATCGGTCATGCTGCTCCTGTGACAACTCCGGAGGAAGCAATTTCATTTGTAAGTGAAATTCGTTCACGTTATCCCGATGCAAGACATAATTGTTATGCATGGATAATAAACGGTGATGTTGTCATGCAAAAATACAGTGACGACGGTGAGCCGCAGGGAACGGCAGGAATGCCGATTCTGTCGTGTATAACGAAACAGAATATTACTAATGCTGCCGTTGTTGTTACAAGATATTTCGGCGGAGTGCTTCTGGGGAAGGGCGGATTGGTAAGAGCCTACAGCGAAGCTGCCGCTGAAGCTGTCAGAAATGCGGGAATAGTGGAATTGAAGGATGTTATATCATATTCTTTCCGTTGCGATTACAGCCTGAGTGAACGAGTTTTATATGATATAAAAGCAGAGGGTCATCGTGTGGATTCAATAGATTACGGTGCGGATGTGGGAATAGAAGTAACTTGTCTTAAGGAGAGAAATGAAGATTTTATTGAATTGATTACGAATTCAGGAACAGGGAAAATCGGATTGAATAAGTTAAGCGAGAAACAAGATTTCTTTGATTAATTTTTGCCTTAATTTGTACTATTTTTTTTCGCAGAGAGTGATAATATTTAGGCTGTCAAGTAAAGATTGAGTGTATCAGTCGTAAGAAAAGAGGAATGACAATAATGGATGATATGGGATATGAAAGATTTGCTCCGAAGACAGGAAACGAACCAATGAATAAGGACGTAACTTCAACCGCTCTTGAGCATGAGGGTGAAAGCTTAAATGAGAAGGATATTGCTGTTCAGGAACAGCAGACAGAGAATACAGTAAAGTCGGTTGAGACTTTGACATCTTCCGTCGACAACGACGGCAGCGTTTTGAGTGATGTGGAAAATGCGGATTCGGCGTCTGACATAAGTGTAAGCGAGAATATAAAAATCGATACCGCTTCCGGCATAAATACAAATGCTGATACAAAAGCTGATGCAGATGATAAAGAGGCTGCAAAACGTACTGCCGAGATAAAGTATTATACGGAAAAAACTGAAAGAAGAAGAAGGACGACTCAATCTTTGATTTTTGCCGGAATAACTGTTTTGTTGATTGCAATCATCGGTTTTCAGACGATATATATATATAAACTCAACAGCGCTAAGGTCGGTATAATGACCTACGATAATGAATCTTATCGCAGTTCGAAGAAGGATAAGGATGAGAAGAAAGATAAGAAGAACAGCAAAATTTTAGATAATGCCAATGTTGTGGATCCTCATTTCTCGCTTGAAGAGGCTGCCAGCGTAACAGATCCGAACAAGGAAACACTTTCGATAAGCGAGATAGCTTCAAAGCTGATGCCGGCTACGGTGTCAATTTATATAGTTGATGCTCACCATGCAGATACTGTTTTAGCTTCCGGTTCAGGTTTTGTTATTTCCGAGGACGGTTATGTTGTAACCAATAAGCATGTAGTTGCCGAGGCGGCAGGCAGTGAGGATTTGGGTATTCGTGTTCATGTTCCGGGGGATGATGATTCTTATGTTGCTGATATAGTCGGTACTGATGAACAAACAGATATTGCAGTTGTTAAACTTAAGGATGCGAAGAATATGTCATGTGTTACTCTCGGAGACTCTGATATGTTGCAAATAGGTGAATTGGCTGTAGCTATCGGTAATCCGCTTGGTTCCTTTGAGAGCACGGTAACTGTCGGTGTTATTTCAGCTACCTCAAGAGATATTAATACTAATGGCTATACAGTAGAACTGCTTCAGACGGATGCTTCAATAAATTCCGGTAACAGCGGCGGCCCGTTGATAAATTCTTTTGGTGAAGTAATCGGTGTAACAAATGCGAAGATATCTTCGGCAGAAGGCCTCGGTTTTGCAATTCCGATTAATTCTGTAAAAGATGTCATTGAATCGATAATTAACATCGGTTATGTAGCCGGAAGACCTACTCTCGGAGTAATGATTCGTACTATAAGTGAAGGTGATTTTTACGGAGCTGTGCCTGGGCTTTATGTTGAATCACTCACACCGAACGGTCCTGCAGAGAAAGCCGGATTGGAAGTCGGAGATAAAATTATTTCATTTGACGGTATTGAAATAAAAGAATCTAGTGATATTATGGAAGTGCGTGATTCACACAATATCGGTGATGCTGTTAGTATTGAGGTTATGCGTGATGGCGACATTGTTAAATTGGAGATTGTAATCGGTGAGAGCGCTGATTACGAGCATTAAACGGTTTATGGGTAGTAAGAAGCAAAAGAGAACTGTCAGATTGATTGCTTTGTTGATAACGATAGCTTTATTGTTGTCAGGCGGTTCAATAATGTTTACCATGTTGTTCAGAACATGATTGATGTTAAGTTAAGTATAAGGGGCTGTCTCAAAATTTGAAGTTGAGGCAGCCTTTGTGCTATTTATATTTTTACTTAGAAAGAGAGTAGAGTTGATGTCTCATTATTATGACGAGAATCCGATGACAAAATCGGATAAGAAGACGATTGATTACAGAATTAACGGTATGAACTTTGAGTTCGTTACGGATACAAATGTTTTCAGCAGAAATGAGATAGATTACGGTTCGGATTTCCTGTTACAGAAGATGGTTGAGGACCTTAAACAGGACGGCAGATTGACATCAGGAAAGAATTTTCTTGATTTAGGCTGCGGCTACGGACCTGTAGGAATAGTAATGAAATCGATTTTTAAGGGACTTACCGTTACCCAGACTGATGTTAATGAACGTGCTGTAGGCTTGGCTAAGACAAATGCAGAACGTAACAGAACACCTATTCACAGAATAGTATCAGGTTCTGTTCTTGAACATCTTGAGAAAACTGATATGTTTGATATTGTTGCGACCAATCCGCCGGTTCGTGCCGGAAAAACAACGGTTTTTGCATTCTATGATCAAGCTTATGAACATATGAATGTCGGAGGAATGATTTATGTTGTTCTTCAACGCAAGCAGGGTGCCCCTTCAACTGAGAAGAAGCTTGCAGAACTGTTCGGTAATTGTGAGACAATAGGAGTATCAGGCGGTTACAGAGTTATGAAGTCTGTTAAAGCTTAATTTTAATGAGGTAACAATGACACAGTTCCTTGATGTTTACAGTTATTTCTATATATATGCTTTTATCGGATGGTGTGTTGAAGTTATTTATCACGGCATAATGAAAAGCGAATTTGTAAATCGAGGTTTTCTTAACGGTCCCTTATGTCCGGTTTACGGCATTGGTTTTTATGGCATAGTTGCTTTACTTACACCGATTAAGGATAATTTTGCAGGCCTTTTCTTGGGATCAATGCTTATTACTACTTCAATAGAACTGGCGGCGGGCTTTGTTCTTTATAAACTCTTCGGACTCAGATGGTGGAACTATTCGTCCAACAAACTTAATCTCGGAGGATATATCTGTCTCAGATTCTCAATTTATTGGGGAATTGCAGGTTCATTTGCAATGCTCGCGGTTCATCCGGCTGTAAGTTCATTTCTATCTTTGATTCCGGCAGCGGTAAAAGCAGTTACTTTAATTATTCTTACGGCAGTATTTGTTTTGGATATAACAGCAACTGTATTAACTGTTCTTAAACTCAAAGAGAAAATCAGTCTTGTTGAGGAAGCTTCCGACGAGCTGCGTGCCGTATCAGACAGAATAGGCACAAGACTTTACGGTCGTGTTGAGCCGGTGGTAAAAAGAACAGTTCCGGTAATTGAAGGTTATAGCGAGATTAAAGAACTCTATACAAAAAATAAAGCGGAAGAAAAAGAATTATATTTGAAACATCGCGCGCAGGAAAAAGCATTATATGATAAACTGATGGCTCAGGAAAAAAATAAAATAGAGGAAGATAAGAACAGACTGACAGAAAAGATAAACAATACCTTAAGTTCTATCAGTAAGAGAGAGCACACTGTGTGGAAACGAATTAATAACTATGAAGAGAAACATGACGTTTTCTTAAAGTCTTTAAGTGAGTTTACAGAAAAGAACAAAGACGGGGAGGATGACGAAGAATGAAAATAATGGTTGCTTCAGATATTCACGGTTCATATGAACATTGTAAAATGATTACTGATAAGTATCATGAACTTAACTGTGATAAACTGCTGCTGTTGGGGGACCTTCTTTATCACGGTCCGCGTAACAATATTCCGAAGGATTATAATCCCAAAGCCGTTATTGCACTTCTTAACAGTGAAGCCGATAATATTCTTGCCGTTCGCGGTAACTGCGACACCGAGGTTGATCAGATGGTTCTTGATTTCCCGATAATGGCTG
>JAZLGO010000017.1:0-11712 GCA_045616305.1 Saccharofermentans sp.
CTTGGCCTCCGACTTTTCTTGATTTTCCGATAATGGCTGAATATATTTATTTGGTCTCGGGTGATACTGTCATTTTTGCGACACACGGTCACAAAATTAATCCTGAATGTCCTCCGCATTTACCTGAGAACGGAATACTTCTTAACGGACATACTCACATAGCAAAGGATATAATGTTTGACGGTTATCGTTATATGAATCCGGGATCACCGAGTATACCGAAGGAAAATTCTGTTCCTTCTTATATTATTATTGAAGACGGTAAAGCCGAACTTAGAAATTTTAACTGATACAAAGGGGAAATAATATGCCTGAGATGGATTTAAGTAATAAAAAATTAAGAGCTTTGATGCAGGAAGTAAGAGTAACCAAGAAAGAACAAGCAATGCTTGACCTTTTGGCTGAGGCTGCTGTGTCTAATTTCCTTGTGCCGGTTGACGGTTCTGAGAAGATAAGCTTTCATGCTTTACAGGGGCCAGACGGTAAGGCATATTTAGTTGTTTACGGTGACAGTGATACCTTTTTGGAAGATTTTGCAGCAGACAGAAATCAAAAGACAGCTGTTGCCTCTTTTGCAGATTTAATTGAGGCTGTATTGAATGAATCTCTTAAATTGGACGGTTTTATTTTGAATCCGGGACATGAGGAAATCCTTTTCGGAAAAGATATGCTTAAAATGATTAAGGAGCAGCTTCCGCAGAACAAATCCGAGAATAATACCAGTGAAGTGAATTCTTCTGAGGTTGTTCCTTCTGCTGATGATATAAAAATAGGCGACAGTAACAAATATCCTGCCGGCTTGAGAGAGAAGGTAACTGAGTTCGGAGTAAATCATTCTGAAATAGTTAAGATTTTTTTGAGACTGTATCAGAAGAATCCAAATTCTGCTCAGGAAGACAGTGAAATGGGTTGGCTTTTTGTTATTGCTTTTAATAATGTGTGTTCGGGTGATTTGCAGAAAAAGATTTTCTCTGAGTTTGATTTTATGGCAGCAGATTATGTTGATTCAATGCCGTATATGATTATAAGTTCTGCAACCGATTTGGCAAAATCCGCTATGAAGAATGCCGAGCCTGTATACTCAAAAACTGACGTATAATCAGAGCTCTGTCAGTTTGTTCAAGGCTTCATTATATATTTTTGTAAGCTTGCGTTTGGAATTGTGGGTTTTCCGTATAAGCGGTTTGATTATCTTATTTGTGCCTCTGTATGCAACGTTCCAAGTGCGCTCGATATTATCCACGGCTTTGTACTTAATGTGATGTATGGTTGTGGCATCTCTGTCGGCATGCCTTTTATTGTACCGATTAATCGTTTCCATATATGCTAATTCTACTTTGTCCGCGAAAACATCAGCATCAAAATCTTCAACTGATTTTACAGCATTTGACGCAATTCTATTGTATTTTTCTTCATTCTCGAAAAGGTTGTTAACAATCTCAGGTAACAAATCGGGATTTTTAAATACCATACTGTTAAAATTATCCTTAAGAACAGCAGATATCGAATCATCATATCTGGCAATAACAGGAAGTCCTGCTGCCAAGGCTTCATAGTAGGTTAAACCTTGTGTCTCTGAAGTTGAACACGAGATAAATGCGTCGCCCACATGATAATATGTTGCAACCTCGGAATACGGTACAAATCCCGGGAATCTGATTCTGTCTCCCAGTTTTAATTCTTCGGACAAAGCTTTAAGTTCAGGCATTGCCGGGCCGTCGCCGATTACTATAAAAAGGATATTCGGATTAAGCGATAATATTTCAGGCATTTTACGAATGATCATATCAATGCTCTTCTCGGGAGCGACACGACCGATTGAAAGAATGACTTTATCACCGGGAAGAATGTTCCACTCTTTTTTTATTTCGTTTAAGCGTGTATAGTCAATTTCCGAAGTGCTGAACGGCTTTAGATTTATTCCGGACGGAATAACATATGTATTCATGTCTACGCCGTATGAGATTATGCTCTGTTTGACTTTTTCTGTCGGAACAATCAGTGAGTTTGCTGATTCACAAAAAGAACCGGACAGCATTTTCGCGGCAATTTTAGCAGGTTTGTCAGCAACTTTTACACCGTGTGTCAGGTAATGGGTATAATCTTCAAGCATCGTATGGTAGGTGTGAATCTGAGCAATACCCAAGGCTTTTGCTACAAGATGTCCCATGATACCCATTGAGAATTCTGTTTGAGAATGAATTATATCTATGTTAAGTTTTTTGCAAAGCTCTATAACACCGATATAATACGGCTTAACTGCTCTGTAAGGTTTAACAAAGGCTACAGATACCGAAGGAACCCTGAATACAGGAGGATTAGTCTCGACAAGCTTAATTTTCTTTGACGGTTCGGAAATTGAGAAAATATAAACCTTATGTCCCTTTGCAATAAGACCGTTAGCTAAAGTATATATTGAACTTGATACTCCGTTTATATTCGGAAAATAATTATCTGTAAAAATTGCAATATTCATTCTCTATGATTCTCCTGTATTTCATATTATATCCCAATTTCAGAAAAATAACATAATGGTGTATAATGCACATGGCTGTTTTTGTTGCTTACAGATGTACCGTAAAGTGACAGATTAACAATTGTATTTTAAATTATTGAGGAAATATTTAAACGAACAATCATGGCAATTAACGAAGAAAAAATTAATTCGGTATTAATGAGATATGAGGAAATCCTGTCGTCAATGCAGGATCCGAGCATCGTAAATGATAAAGAACGATATTTGAAGCTTTCGAAGGAATTGGGAGAGCTGGAGTTTAAGGTAACAAGAATTAAAGCATATTATGATAATGAACAAAAGCTTAAGGATGCCTTGGATTTACTTCAGAATTCGGATGATGATGAAATACATGAACTTGCTGCCGAAGAACTTAACGAAGCAAAAAATGACAGAGAAGTATTAGAACATGATATAGCGCTTATTTTGGCTCCGCAGGATCCGCGTGATGAGCGTAACGTAATTATCGAGATTCGCGCGGGCGCAGGCGGCGAGGAAGCAGCTTTGTTTGCATCAACGCTCTTTAAGATGTATTCAATGTATTCGCAGAATCACGGTCTGAAGGTCAATATTATTGATTCTAATGATACGGAACTCGGCGGTTATAAGGAAATAGTATTTGAGATAGAGGGACGCGGAGCATACTCGAAATTTAAATTTGAGAGCGGTGTTCACAGAGTGCAGCGTGTACCTGTAACCGAGACCGGCGGCAGAGTTCATACTTCGACTGTTACTGTTGCAGTTTTGCCGGAAGCAGAACCGACAGAAGTTAAGATTAATCCTGAAGATTTGAGAATTGACACATACCGAGCTTCAGGCAAGGGCGGACAGCATGTTAACAGAACTGATTCAGCCATACGAATAACTCACATTCCTACGGGTTTGGTAGTTACCTGTCAGGATGAGCGAAGCCAGTATAAGAATAAAGATAAAGCGATGGCAGTTCTCAATTCAAGATTGCTTGAGATGGCGGAGAATAAGAGTAAGAGTCAAGTAGATGATACTCGTAAGAATCAAGTCGGAACAGGTGAACGTTCGGAGAAGATAAGAACGTATAATTATCACCAATCCAGAGTAACCGATCACAGAATCGGCTTGACATTATATAAGCTTGAAGCTATCCTTGCAGGCGATTTGGACGAGATTATTGATGCACTTACTATTGCAGGAGGCGCCGATGACCTTGTTGTTAACAATGATGATATTTCAGATGAAGATTAAGGTAAAGCAAAATGAGAATTAAAAAGTACGACAAAACTGAATTTGTTTCTTCAAAGAATATTGAAGCAGTAAAAGATGCGGCACAGCATCTTCATGACGGTGAAGTCGTAGGTTTTCCTACAGAGACGGTTTATGGTCTCGGTGCCAATGCATTTGACAGGGAAGCCGTAGATAAGATTTTTGAAGCTAAAGGAAGACCGGGTGATAATCCGCTGATTGTTCATATTGCTGATAAAGCGCAGATAAAAGAACTGGTATCAGAGATAACACCCGTAGCACAAAAGCTGATTGATGCTTTTATGCCGGGACCGATTACGGTAATAATGCGTAAGTCTGACAAGATTCCGTCCAATGTTACAGCCGGGCTTGATACGGTAGGAATCAGAATGCCTTCAAAGAAAGAGGCCAATAATTTCTTGCGTTTGTGTAATTGTCCTGTTGCGGCACCTTCGGCCAATATATCAGGCAGTCCGTCACCTACGCGTGCTGACCATGTTATGTCTGATATGGATGGTTATGTTTATGCTGTTGTAGACGGCGGTGAGGCTGATTACGGGTTGGAATCAACTGTTGTCGATGCTACGGGCAGCATCCCTGTGGTATTAAGACCGGGGGCTGTTACGGGTAAAATGATATCCGATGCGCTCGATACAAAATCTGAGGATAATATTACTCTTAAAAAGGGTGAGACACCTAAGGCTCCGGGAATGAAATATCGCCATTATGCACCGCATTGCTCGGTTGAGATAATTAATTTGCCGGAAGATATTGAACTGATTAATGATGAGACTTTGGAACTTGAGACAGCTGATGATGCAGAGCTTGATTTTACCAAGCTTAGTGACGGAGAGAAGAAGAACGTTCTTAAGATTACTCTTCCTTTTATGAACAGAATCAGAGAAATATTAAGTGAGAATCCGCTTGCAAGAATCGGTATTTTTGCCGGTGCCGAGGTTAAGGCTTCGCTTGAGATGCTTCGAGATGATAACATTTACTATCATACGGAATTTTTTGTCTACGGAAGAAGTGCAGATACTGCTGCTGCATCGCATTGCCTTTTTGACGGCTTGAGAGAACTTGATGTTAATAAGACTGATGTTATTCTGGCTGCCGGCTTCAGCGGTGAAGGAATCTCTAAGGCTTATATGAATCGTCTTATGAAAGCAGCGTATAAATCGGGGGATATACCGGATTCTGTGTTAAAGGGCGATGACTTGAATTTGAGAAGCAAGCGCTCTTTGGATTCATTTAAATCTACATGTACTGCATCTGTTTTGTTCATTTGTGATAAAAATCGTAATTTATCCATCGCGGCAGAGGCGCTGTTCAGAGATATTATAAACAGAGAATTGCCTTACTGTTCGGTTTTGTCTGTTGATACAGGGGCTGAACTTTATGCCGAGTCGTGCGGAATAAATGCAATAGACGGAGATTTGCCGGATGAGTTTACTTTGAGGGCATTAAAGGAAGCCGCAGGTATAGATGCAGCTTACCTGAAAGCCCTGAGGGGAAGTCCGTCGGTATATGATGATTCCGATCTCATTATATGCCTGAGAGAAGACACTTTGCAGAAATTGATTCATAATTTTCCTCCGTTGGAGAATAAAGCCTTTTCACTTTCTTCATATGCAGCGAATTGCGGTTTGGTTGTAAAAAATGAACAGGGAAGAGTCCTTTCCGTATCATTGCCGGATCCGACAGGAGAGAACTATGCTACGCATTTACATACCGTAAAAGCAATTAAAGCCTATCTTGAACTTTTATTTCCGTATATTCTTAAGGATTTGGGTGTAAAAAGAATCTGATAAAAAATTAAAGAGTCGTTTTTAAGTCGCGTTCGTGTGTTATAATTATTCTATGTGATGAACAAAAGAAGAGACAATACGAATTTAATGAGACGATTTAAAGATTTATCTTGACGAAATACATGTTTATGTGATATTCTCACAAGGCTGTTCTTATGTTTACAGTTAATCCTTGCTCGATACAGGTTATCGGGCCTAATGTCCAAGAGGAGGTGAATGACACATGGCAAATCAGTATCAGTTGATAGTTATCCTCAACGCTGAGTTGGGTGAAGAGGGAATTAACAATTTGTCTGAGAGCATTAAGTCCAAGATTGAGGCTTCTGCAACATCTATCGATGCTATCGATACAATCGGAAAGAAGACTTTGGCTTATTCTATTGCTAATCAGACCGAGGGCTTCTATGTAAAGTACACATTTACATCTGAGTCAGATTTACCTAAGGAAATTGAGCGTGTTCTCAAGATTACTGACGGTGTTTTGCGTTTCATTGTAGTTCGTGTTGGTGAATAATTTTTACTAACGGAGGACTTAACATGAACAAAGTAATTTTATTAGGTAGATTGACAAAAGAACCTGAAGTAAAGATGACTGCAAGTCAGGTATCATTCTGTAATTTCACTATTGCAGTAGATCGCAGATTTAAAGATACAAACGGTCAGCGACAGGCTGATTTTATCAGTTGTGTTGCTTGGAGACAAACAGCTCAGTTTATCGGAAGTTATTTCCATAAGGGTTCCAAGATTTTGGTCGGAGGAAGTATTCAGTCACGTTCGTATGACGATGCAAACGGCCAGAAGCGCTATGTCACTGAAGTAGTTGTTGATGAGGTGGACTTTGCTGATTCAGGTAGAAATGACGGTCAGGCAATGCCAAACGGATACAGTTCTGTTCCGACAGCGCCGCAGACTTCATATTCAGCACCTGCTGCACCTGTTGCACCTACGGCACCTGCAGCTCCGACTGCTCCTATGAATTCTATCCCGGTTGATCCGAGTATGAATGACGGTTTCGGTCCTGCTGATTCAGATGACACACTACCGTTCGAGATTTAATTCGAGTTTAACTTGATTGTTTTCAATCAGATAAGGAGTTTAAAATGGCTGAGAATAGAGCACCTAAGACAGGTCGTGAATTTGCTAATAATGCAAGACAGAGACGTCCACGCAGAAAGGCTTGTCAGTTCTGCGCAGATAAGGTTGAAGTTATTGACTTTATGGATGTTGCCAGACTTAAGAAGTGTGTATCAGAGCGCGGTAAGATTCTCCCTAAGAGAATGACAGGTACTTGCGCTAAGCACCAGCGTGAATTGACTACTGCTATTAAGACAGCACGTCATATCGCACTTCTCCCATTTATTGCTGACTAATTTCACATTGTTTTTAGTTTGAAGCAAAGGGAATAATATTGTATAATACATGGACATTTCCTGATGAGTATCATCAGAGAATGTCCATTATTTTATAGTTGATTAATTTGATATATAGGAGGCACCGGAAATGAAGCTTATTTTATTGCAGGATGTTAAGGATGTAGGAAAGAAGAATGATGTTGTAGATGTAAACGACGGATACGGTCGTAATTTTCTTCTTAAAAAGAAGCTCGCAAAGGAAGTTACTGCAGCTAACCTTAATGATGTAAAGATGAAGAAGGGTGCAGAGGCTGAACTTGCAAGAAGAGAACTTGAGAATGCCAAGGCTTTGGCAGCAAAGATAGAGAATAAGGAATTTGAACTTAAAGTAAAATGCGGCGAAGGCGGTAAGCTTTACGGTGCAGTAACTTCAATGGATGTTGCTGAAGCAATGAAGAAGGAAGGCTTTGAGATTCAGAAGAAGAATGTAGTTATAGACGGAACAATTAAAAATGTCGGTAAGTTTGACGTAAAGGTTAAGCTTCACACAAAGGTTTCAACAAAGGTTGTTGTTAATGTAGTATCAGAGTGATTTTTGGCAGGGAATAATGGATAGAGATTTAAGTGATAACTTAATAGAAGGCGGTTCTGATGCTTTAAGCGCGGGACGTGCGTTGCCTGCTGACATGAACAGTGAAAGAGCTATTTTGTCACTGTGCCTTAGAAATGCGGCTAATTTGGGTGTTGTCATCAATTCTTTGACGGCAGAAGACTTTTGCGATACAAGAAACAGTATTATTTTCGGAGTAATGGCTGATATGTATCTTAAGGGCGATGCTTTGGATATTGTTGCGGTATCAAGTGAATTAGAGAGAAAGGGTAAAACCAATCAAACAGGCGGAATACAGTACCTGAATGAGATTTATAATGCCGTTACTGTTCCTTCCAATATGAAGACATATGTCCAAAATGTAAAAAGTAAAAGTGCATCAAGGAAATTGATCACATTTATAAACAGTATTCTGAAGTACGCTTATGACAACAAAAACAGTGCTTCTGACTTGATAGATTCTGCAGTCAGCGGATTATCAAAGATGCGTGAGACCGGTTCTAAGGGTTTTACTTTATTGGGTAATCAGTTAGGTGAGAATCTGAAAGAGATTCACCAGATTGCAACAGGTGAGAAGAAGATTACAACAATAAAAACAGGTTTTAAGGGACTTGATCATCATCTTGGCGGATTAAAGGGTGGTGCTTTATATATTATCGCAGCGCGACCGGGTATGGGAAAAACATCCTTGGCATTGAATATTGCCACTAATGTTGCTATTAATTATCAAAAGACGGTTTGCTTTTTCTCATTGGAGATGAGTAAAGCAGAGCTTGCAAATAAAATTCTTATTACGAATTCATCGGTTGATGCTAAAAAAATACAACGTTCACAGACTACACCGGCTGAAGAGGTTCTTCTTCAGAATGCATATATAAGTCTTGCAAAGGTACCGTTTTATATTGATGATGATACACAGACCAATCCGTTTACTATGAAATCAAAGCTGGAACAGCAGCGTGCCAACGGTAAAGTTGATTTGGTTGTTGTTGACTATCTCGGATTGATGACTATGCCGAATCAGGGTAAAAATTCATCAAGACAGCAGGAAGTAGCTGATATAGCACGTAATCTTAAGCTGTTGGCAATGGATATGCAAATCCCGGTTATAGCATTGTCACAGCTTTCACGAGGTGCCGAACAACGTGAGGATCACACACCTATGCTGTCTGACCTTCGTGATTCCGGTGCTATTGAGCAGGATGCCGACTCAGTCATTTTTATCGATCGTGACGATTATTATCATAATAAGAATGAGAAGAACGGTAATTCCGGTGATAATTCTGAATCTGAAGGCAGTACAAAGAGCAATGTGATGCTTATAGACGGTCATGCAGCGTTGCAAGCAAAGATAATTGTTGCAAAAAACCGTGCAGGAAGTACGGGAACCTGTAAGGTATTATGGATACCGGACAAGACGTTGTTTTTGGATCCGCCTTCCAAAGAGGCTTCTGAGATGCCTGCGGGATATACGTCAAAAGTATCTTCATATACAAGGACTGTGGACGGAGATGCTGCGGCAGGTAATTACAATTTTGAAGAACCGGCATATATGCCTCCTCCGGAACCTGAATATATTCCGAATGATAACGATGTACCGCCTCCGTATGAAGATTCGATTCCTCCGTTTGAAGAGGATATTCCTCATACAGTTGAGCAGGTACAGACGCCTTCTTCTGCTGATTCCGGTGAAGTAAACAATGAAGAAAATCAGGAATTCTTTAATGATTTTCATACTGATTTACCTCCTGATTTTATCTAGTCGGAGATATTATGATTACTGACGCATATAAAAAACACAGATTAGTTTATGATACGGAGACCTTTTGCAACAAATATGATTTGCTTGAGGCCTCTGATATTGTTGTGGGATTATCCGGAGGACCTGATTCTGTTGCTCTTTTGCACGTTCTTAAGGCACTTTCGGAGAAGTATTCGTTTAATTTATATGCTGTCCATATTAATCACTGTCTGAGAGCTGAAGCGGCTGACAGCGATGAGGAGCTCGCAGGTAAGCTGTGTGATGAATTAGGCGTACCTTTCAGAGCTGTGAAGCTTGATGTAGCTGATTATGCAAAGAGAAATAAGATTTCTGTTGAGACTGCCGGTCGCATATTAAGATACGAGCAGTTTGATTTGCTTACGGACGAGATAACGTTTCATAATCCTTCTTCAAAAGTCAGAATAGCCGTGGCTCACCATGCAGATGATTTGTCTGAGACCGTATTAATGAATCTTTTCAGAGGTGCCGGTCTTGACGGTCTTTGTTCACCTTTACCGAAGTATCGCAATATTATCAGGCCGTTCCTTTTCGAGAAGAAAAAAAATCTTGTAGCTTATTTGGATGATAATAGCATCCCGTATGCATTGGATTTGACGAATCAGGATCTGTGTTGTACCCGCAACGGTTGGCGCAACAAGGTTTTGCCGGCGGTGAGCGAGATTGCGATAAAGGAACCGACTTCGGCGATAACAGATACTTATTCTTTGCTTCTTGATGATTTGCAATTCATAAATAATGAGGTTGATAAATTATTCACGGAGAAGGTTCGTTTTTTGGGTAAGTTTGAGGCTTTGCCCCAGAGTATAATTAATGTTCCTAAGGCAATCTCATCACGCATAATAAGAAGATTGTGGTCAGACACTTTCGGAAATCTTACAGATTTTGAGAATACACATATAGGGATAGCGGTTGATTTTATAAGAGATAATTCGGGAATAGGGCGAGTACGCACAATTGACCTTGCTTTCGGCAGACAGTGTTATCTTTATGATGGCTTTTTTGGATTTACTTTACCGAAAGAATTGCCGAAAGTTCTCAGGGAATACAAAAAAGAAGACGGTTTTGTTTTTACCGACAGCGATATTTTTACGGAAATATATCCCGAAAATACAATTTTGCCTAATTTGTCTCTTCCTTTCTTTCTCGAAAAGATTGAGAATAGTTGCAAATTAGAGTATAATAATTTGTCTTGGTTTTTACCGATATTCGGTGAAGGTAAAGGCAAAAAGCTTTTTTTGTCTAACAGACTGAAGAATAAGGTGTTTAATAAGGCCGGTTCTTCCTGCAACAAGAAGCTTAATGATGTAATGTGCGATATGCATATTCCTGCGATTATAAGGGATGATGCGGTAGGAATTGTAGATGAGACCGATACGGTTTTGTGGGTTCCGGGTATAGGACATCATGAAGGCTTTTTAAGTGAAGAATCCAGAGGTAAGTGTCTGAATCAGAATAAGGACAAAGCGACGGCTTTGATAAAGCTTAGCTTTTACAGAGAGGATAGAAATGACAATTGATACGTCTGAAATACTGATATCGCGTGACTCTATTGAAGTTATGGTAAACAGAGTTGCGAATCAGATAAATGAAGTTTATAACGGTGAAGAATTGATTGTAGTCGGAATCTTAACAGGGGCATTCGTTTTTACCGGTGATTTGGTTCGTAAATTGAATATGCCGACTGTTTTGGATTTTATGCAGGTGTCTTCTTATGAAGGTGAGAATTCTACGGGTGTTCTTAAGATTCATAAGGATTTATCGGTTGACATAAAAGACCGCAATGTTCTTATTGTTGAAGATGTTATTGACACAGGATACACTCTTCAGTGTTTAAAAGATATGCTTGAGGGTTTAAATCCGAAGTCACTGAGAATCTGTGTTGCTTTTGATAAACCGGAAAGAAGGATTAATGATTTGAAGCCGGATTTTACGGGCTTGGTTATACCTGACAGATTCATCGTTGGATACGGACTTGATTTTGACGGTGCTTATCGCAATCTGCCTGATGTATGCGTAGTTAATTTTGTGGAGGAAGATAATGGAAAATAAGAATTTGGGAAAAGAACCTAATGAGGGCGAGAACAGTGAATTTAAGCCACCGAGAATACCGGGTGGACTTGTTTTCTATGCTGTTATCATTGTTCTCATAATAATTTTGTCTTACACAGTGCTTCATACTAACAATACGGCAAGACGCGAGAACCTTTCTGATTTATATGAGTATATTTCTGATGAGAGTTACGATGTAGAGAGTGTAATAATTAACGGAAATACCGTACAGCTTACATATACTGATGCTAAATATAATGACAAGCTCACAATAACTCGTAAAATACCTATGGTATCAGTAGACAGGTTCCTTGAGAAGCTTGAAGAAGAGAAGCAGGCAGGACATCTTGAATATTATGATTATGTAGAGCCTGTTG
>JAZLGO010000018.1:0-5548 GCA_045616305.1 Saccharofermentans sp.
GTGGCGAGTCAAATCCATATTTGTGTGTAAATTTAAAACCTGCATAATTCGTTTTTTCACATTTACCGCGACTAAAATCGGGTTTTACCGTGAATCTGAACTATCAACTACCCACATTCACTGAAAATCACCCAGAATCACCAAACTCGCACTCTCTTCTCAACAAATCATCCTATACTCAAAAAATCACTCACTTATTCCGGAATAATCAGACAAATCAAAATCAGGATTTATCAAGCTTACCAGTTTGCTGTCAAATTCAAGAAGTGTTAACCTCACTGCTTTGTTAATAAAGTGACAGATTTCTTGTGCCATCATCTCATCACTTACCTTAAATCTTGAATTAACCCTGATAACAAGCAATGTATGACCTTCAACTAAATCTGAACGATAATATCGCTCCATGTCCTGTTGAAATTTATTAAAGTATGTTACATCATCCAGTTTGCCGGCAACCTCAAGCGGAAAGCAGAAATTAATTATCGGAACACCTATAAAAAAATCGACCAGCTTGTCATAGTTTTTCAATGATATTAATGGTTCATATTTGTATTCCAGATTAAGCTTTTTAAGGACCGAGGCACAACGATTCTCCAGATAGGAAGCCATACCGGTATTGCCCGAGTAATACGAACGATTAAATTTCTCAGATAGACCTTTTGCCATATCAGAACTAAGAGAATTATAGAAATCAATATTAAGTCGATTACTGTTAAATCTCATAAGAGTATTTATAACATCCGAATTAATTTTAGGAACCGGATAATTGTTACGATACCGCCAAAGTGCTTTGTAATCGGATAGCAGATTCTCAATTTTCTCAATTCTGACCATATCATCATATGCCGCCTTGCCAAGTTGAGATTCCAATGAATATTCGTGTAATCTCTTGTACGTATGACAATCATACACACAGATCTTTGACTTGTCACCCCTCGTCACCAGCGAATACCTAAACGCTTCCTGAAGCTTCATTTCAAAATAGTTGATATTAAGCGCCAGAAAATCATTAGAAAAATAAATTCTATAATCCATAAGGATTGCATCACCTCCTGTAAAGTATATATAGAAATATCTTACAAACTCTCAGAGGCAAAAAATACTACTAAAATTCGACAATTTTGCGACAAATCCGACAAAGCTGCCAACCGGCCTCTGCCGTGCGTCCTTATCGCATTTCGTTGTATTTATCCTATTTTCGAAAATAATATAAATACCGACTGTTTGTCGAAAAATGCCGTTTACATTATACTGTAATCACACATCTATCATGACACTCTGCAAAAATGGGGGCGTTTTATCTTTATGCTTAACAAAAACATTTTCTTTTTACTTGGTTGTCCGTGCTCCGGAAAAACAACCGTCGGCAAGATACTGGCAGACAAATACGGGATGCACTGTTTCAGCGGCGATGAACAGAGATTTCACTACTATGGTCTGGCCGACGCATCAGTTCATAAATATATGACTATGGACACCTCTGATTTCTGGAGTTGGTCGTTGGATGAAATGATTGCTTGGGAACGCGGCGTCATAGCCGAGCAGACTCCTATGGTGTTGAAGGATTTGACGGATCTGTCAAAGCAACATAAATATGTGCTGTTTGAGGGCATGCTCGATATGAATTATCTTAAGGAGATTGTTCCCGCGTCACAGGCAGCGTACCTTACCGTTGACCGCAAAATCTGCGAACAGGTTTTCTTTGAGCGTTTTGATCATAGCGCCATGGTGGATGCCATTATGAGAGAAGAAGGCGTCTCGGATTCTGAGAAAGCCGTAAGGATACGGATGCGCAGGGAGGCCGCTGTTAATGCCTTTTTCGAAAATGCGGATAAGTACGGCTTCAAGACTTTTTCAAGAAATAATATGAAAGAACCGGCTGAGATGGTAAAGTGTGTAGAGAAACATTTCGGTTTATGTGAGATTTAAAATACTAAAGAAATAACAATAGGAATCTGATAGAATATAAAATAATCTTATTTGCTCGAAAGGAGAAATTTATGCTAAAACGCAAATTAATCAGTTTGGTGTTAAGCACATCTATGTGTGTAACACTTCTGGCAAATGTAATCCGTGCCGACGGAGCTCCATATCTCTTCGTCGGTGATATAGAGGTTACCGATGCCAATGCTGACGATATTTTTGAAGACGGAACTGTATCATATGATACAGAGACTAAGGTCCTTACACTGAACGAAGCCTCGATAACATGTGAAGGAAAATACTCGGGGATAATTGCCAATGTAATTGGTGATAATCTGAGTGCAATTAAACTCATCGGAGAGAATGAGCTTTTCGGTGACAGTGCTAAAATCGGTTACGGTATTTTAGGTCCATCAAATCATGATGTTACTTTTACAGGTAACGGTTCACTTGATATTTGTCTTACAGGTGAAACCGATACTATTCCTTCGGGCATACTTGCCAGAAACCTAATAAACGGTGACGAGAATAATGCTCCGACAGTAAATATCTCCTTAGAAACCGGTAATCCGATAACTTGTGTCAGCGGTTCAAACTTTACAAATTACGGAACCCTTAACTTGAAATCCAGTGAAATTTCCATCGGACTCAGTATCTCCGGCTATTCACTGTATAACGCCGGTACAATTTCTGTTAATAACGACAGCAGTAAACCTTGTTCAGAAGTTGAAGGAATAGTTTGCGGTGATTTCAGTAATCTCGGCAGTATTTCAGTTAATGTTAATTCTCAAAATGCTGAATCTACATATGGAATCATTATAAATAATTCTGTAAGTAATACGGGCAGCGTTACTGTTGATGTAGTTGCAGAGAACGGTGCTGCTCGCGGAATCTTTAGCAGCAACAATTTTACCTTCGAAAATAAAGGCGTAATAACTGCCAACATTGATAAAGATCAGGAAGCAAAAGCCGACACGAGAATTTATGGATTCCATTTACCGAACGGCAGTATTGACAATTACGGTCGAATCACTATTAACGGCGGTGACAGCGACTCTTTAAACTATGGTATTCTTGCAAAATCTTTTAAGAATTCAGGTACAGACAGCTCTGTTACTGTTGAGTTGGGAAACTCAAAGACGTCCGCTACAACACCGTTTAGTATTACGAATGATGTAACTAACGAAGGCAACATTAAGATTTCCTCTGATACCTATGACGGCAACGGTTTTTACGGATTCTCCTTGAATAACTCTTCAAAGTTTACTAATAACGGTTCCGTTAATATAAACTATACGGCAGCAGCATCAGATACTACAACATTCGGTGCCGGTAAAGGCTATGGTGTATTCCAAGGTGAACTTGTCAACAACGGAAGTCTTTCTATCAATATGGATGTATCCGAAAGCGATTATAACGGTGGAATAGTTGTATATACCAATACAATCTCGAATTCAGGCGAGATGGATATTAATTTCTCACCAAATTGCGATGTTGAATCTGCTGTTTCAACAAATATATTCGATAACAGCGGTTCCGTTACAGTTGTAACAGACGGCGCTTCTACGTTTAATATCTTATGTGATTGTTTTACAGTATCTTCTGAGAATGCTACTTTTTATGTAACAAGTAACGGATATACTCTCACAGTTACTGATTCTATAAACATTGATGATAGTTATGGCATCTTAAGCCTTGGAAGTGCTTCTACGAATGCTGAATTGAATACCCTTGAAAAAATCACACTTTCCACCGGTGTCGGAAGTAATACATCACATACTATTTATCTTGGATCGGAATTATCTCTGGCCAAAACTTTGGCAATAAAAGAGATTGAAGGTGTCATGGACGATTATATAAGCTACGAAGCTACTGAAATTCTCAAAGATGCTATTGTTGACATAAAAGATGCAACAACGATTGATGAGATTGAATCAATTTTCGAAAATGCAATCGCCGATGCAGACGATGCTGATTCAGCATTAACAGATTTAATCAACTCTACGGTAGAGGAACTCGTCTCTAAGAAAGATGACTTTATCTCTGACGAAGCAAAGGCCGCTATCGATCAGGCTATCGAGAGCGTTAAGGGCTCTAATTCAATTTTTGTAGTTGATATGAATGCTATCGATGGAATTGCGGCAGCCGAAAACGCTGATAAGGCTCTGGCAGATGCTATTGATAATGCCGTATCTGAGCTTACTGATAAGAAAGCTGATTATACTGTTGACGATGCCGTTGCTGCTATAGAACAAGGAATCGAAGATATTAAGAACGTAACAACACCTAATGATATCCAAGGTATCGCAGACGCAGCTATTAAGGCTGCTGATGAGGCAGAAGCTAATAAGCCTACTCCATCAGGTGATCCTACACCTAGTCCGGAACCTTCAGGCGAGCCAACTCCTAGTCCGGAACCTTCAGGTGAGCCAACACCTAGTCCGGAACCTTCAGGTGAGCCAACTCCTACAAACGAGCCTACACCTACACAGGCACCTGAATTAAATGTAGGTGACTTCATCAATCGTTGCTATGAAGTAGCACTCGGAAGAGAAGCTGATGAAGCAGGATATAATTATTGGGTAGACGGCCTTAATAACGGCGAGTTGTGCGGTGCTCAGGTAGGCTTTGGTTTTATCTTCAGTGAAGAGTATACGAACAAGAACAGAACAAACGAAGAGTTCGTAAATGATTTGTATGCAATGTATTTCGGACGCGAGGCTGACGAAGCAGGATATAACTACTGGTTAGATATGCTTAACAATGAGACAGCTACAAGAGAAGATATCATGGCAGGCTTTGCAAATTCAGAAGAGTTCTTCAATTTGTGCGGTAAGTACGGTGTTGTATGCGGCGCTTACTTAGTAGGCGTACCGAACGATGTACAGGGCGGAGTTAACTGCTTCGTAGCACGTTTGTACAAAGTATGCTTGAACAGACTTCCTGATATGGGCGGCCAGGCAGGCTGGGTAATAAAGCTTATGAACGGTGAAGTCAGCGGTAGTAGCTGCGCATACGGATTTGTATTCAGCCCTGAGTTTACTGAACTTAACTTAGACAACACAGATTTTGTTAAGTATATGTACCGTGCATTCTTCGGTCGTGAGGCTGATGATGCAGGCTTGAACTACTGGGTAGGTCAGCTTGAGGACGGTACAGCAACTCGTGAGGACGTTTTTGCAGGCTTCACAGGTTCAGCTGAGTTTGTTGAGTTGTGTGCTTCATATGGTATTAACGCTTAAACAGAAACTTGTGCTTAGCTTCGAACAGTGCTCGGCACTAAAGTGCCTGCGCAACCGGCAGCACAAGTTCTGTTAAGCTTGGTTTATAATGACAGCCGCCTCGCTTCTTGTTTGTTAACGGAAGCGGGGCGGTTGTTTTTGTGGTTGTGTTTTGCGATCCGAAACTGCGGGCTACGGACTACGGGCTACGGGCTACCTGTAAACTGCGGGCTACGGGCTGCGGACTACCTGTAAACTGCGGGCCGACTATAAATTCCACACGAATTCGTTATTTATTTACAATTCTGTGTCTGCGACTTGTGGAATCAGTGTCTCTGATTGGAAATTCCGCAAGAAATCACGTTTTTCCTTCGAATTTTATGGACACATCTTGCGGAATTGAC
>JAZLGO010000019.1:0-43722 GCA_045616305.1 Saccharofermentans sp.
ATATTATCGGCATGTTATATACAACTATATTACAGTTTCAACTTCACTGCCTTTTTTATTTTTGGTTACTACCAATTGCTTATTGATACGTTCTTTCAAAATTTCAACATGAGAAATAATGCCTACAAGAACATTTCCTTCAGTAAGTCCGTCTATTATCTTAATTGCAGCTTCCAAAGATTCACGATCAAGCGAACCAAACCCCTCATCGATAAAAAGCGAATCCAATTTAATTCCGCCTGACATAGCACTAATCTCATCAGACAGACCCAAAGCTAAAGCAAGAGAAGCTTTGAATTTCTCTCCTCCTGATAAAGACTGAACATCTCTTTCCATTCCGTCTGAAGCAAAATGATCCACAACTGCCAACTCCAGTCCTGTCTTTCCCTTGTTTTGCTTATGTTCAGGACTAACCTTCAATTCATAATTATTATTAGTCATTACTGCAAGTCTGACATTGGCACGCCTGATAATCTGATTAAAAAATCTCTGCAACACATAAGTATCAAGCTCAACTTTTTCCTTGCCTTTCAAGCATCCGTTCATGGTATCCGACACAGGTTTGATTACTTGAAGTTGCTTGTTTATCTCATCCGTTTCCTTATTTTCTTTGTTTATATTATCAAGTCGTGTATTATTATTGTCTCGTCGTGATAAGATAAGTTCAATCTTATTTTCCAAAGATGTCAGTGTGATTTTAATATTCTTTCTGCTGTTTTCAAGTTCATCCAAATTCTCTTCTACGACATCCTTAAGTGCTTTTTTCAGTCCTTCTATCTGACCGTTAAGACCGCTTATCACATTCTTACATTCATTTAAATTCTTGTCTGCTTGGTCAAACTCCTTTTGGATAGCATCTGACGATTTCTTCTTATCATTAATAACAGTTTCTACCTTCTCCTTATTCTCATAAGGCAATTTTGTCTTAAGAGAATCAATCTGCTTCTCACGTGCTTCTATATTACCTTCAAGCTTATTAATTCTCTCCGATAATTTCTTAAGTTCTTCATTACTATTATTTATAGATTCTTCAATAACCGGCTTTTTATTTTTTAATTCCTCACGAATAATAACATTAGCTTTCTCATCTTTAATCTTCCGAGATACAGACTTTAATTCTTTTTCTGTCTCACTCTCTTTATCTTTGATATATGACAAAAACGAATCATTCCGCTTATCTGAATCAAAATCCACGCACTCACCAAATACATTTTTATACAAATCATTGAAAACGACTTTCAAACTGTCTGCTTTTTCCTTCGATGCAGAAGTATTAGAATTAATATCTGACAATTCCGTATTACATTTATCCAGTTTCTCCTTTGCCTCTTTAACATCATCCTCACTCGGTGCATCTGCAGCTTTAATCGCAGGAGTCGGATGTTCTAAAGCACCGCAAACAGGACAAGCTTTATTATCAACAAGTCTTTCTGCCAATATACCTGCTTGTGCACATATAAATCTGTCATTTATATTCTCATAAAACAGATTTGCATTTCTTCTTTGCGCCAATGCCTGAACCAATTCAGCACTGTTTTTGTCATACTCTTTAAGTGCTTCCGTCAGTGCTTTATGCTTATCTTTAAGATTTCCGATAATATTAAGGCTGTTATCGAGTTCTTTCTTTTCTGCTTCGAATTTAACCAGATTCTCACCGGCATTTTCCAATATAGTTATTTTTTTATTTATCTCATCAAGCTCTGCTTTGAATTCATTAAGTTGCTTCTCTGTTTTCGCATAAAGCTTTTTATCACTCTCACAATTCTTTCTATCACTCTGTTGTTCTTTACTAAGCTTATCTAATTCATCATACTCCTTAAGGCTCTCGTTCATTTTTACAATCTCAGCATCAATAAACTTTTTGTCGTCAAGTTTAGCCTCAGCTGACTTTTTACTATTTTCAAATTCGGATAATTTTCCGTTAAAATCACGAAGTTCAGAATCAGCTTTTAACAGTGCCTCGCGATTTCTTTTTACATCTTCGGCTTTACCGATTCTCCGGTTCAGTTTCTCAAGCTCTGCCGTATATTTATTCTTCTCTTCATCAAGTTCTTTTACAGAAGCTTCATCTTCGTTAATAATTTCCTCAATCAATTGAACCAATTTATCATCAGCGACTCTGCCTTCCTTAGCTTGCTTAAGCATTTCAAAGCAGTTACTTGATTCATCACACACAACTCCGTTAATGTAAATTGCTCTGTTATTATTATGTTCTTTTACCTTATCTTCGAGAGCTTTGCATCTGACAGCGACTCTTTGCTGAAATTCATTATAAACATATGTATCAAACAGCTTCTGCAAAATAGATTTACGTTCATCCGTAGAAGCTGTAAGAAATTTCTCAAATTCCCCCTGAGGAAGAACCGCGAGCATCTTATATTGTTTATAATCTACACCCAAAATCTCTTCAACTTTTGAAGCAACAGGGTCTTTACGTCCAACTTTATCCTCGATTAAAACCTTTCCATCGCAACAAATGGCAGCACTTGCATCTTCATGTGTGAAGCCGTCTCCTTTTCTGGCCTTGCGATTGTACGAAAGTGTTCTGTTTATCTCATATATTCTGTTCTTTGCCTCAAACTTAAAACTCACATAAGGCATCTCACCGTCAGGAAATCCAAGCGTTTTAAACATTGTATTATCACGATTATTACCGCTTGCTTCGCCGTATAAAGCAAAAACAATTGCATCAAAAATTGAAGTCTTTCCCGATCCTGTAGTACCGGTAATTAAAAATATCCCTTTCTTGCCGAACTTCTCAAATTCAATCACCGTTTTTGATGCAAACGGACCAAAACCATACAATTCAAGTGATATAGGTCTCATAAATCAGCCCTCCGTTATCTCTCTCAACAAATCTTCACAAAATTCTCTCTGCTCTTCATCAAGAGGCAAACCGTTCTGCGCCTCATAGAGTGCGCTGATATACTCCATAGGGTTCTCTTTTTTTGTTTCCTGTGTCTCATCGATTGTATTGTTGGCACGTGTTCTCGAATTATCATAAGAAGTACTCATAATCTGAATATACTTGGTATCGAGCTTACGTTTTGCATCAGGAATCTCCTGCTCATCAGTAAGAATAATTTTTACATAATCATCGCTCTTTACCTCAGGTCTGAAGTCATCACGCATAATCTCTTCAAATGTTCCTCTTAATTCAGCCATATCATGAAGCGGAATAAGAGGAATCTCCTCTATCTTTATATTCTTACCGTCAATATCAATCATGGTAATAGATTTCTTATGTTTTACTTCCGAAAAAGAGTACTTAAGCGGCGTACCGCAATATCTTATTATCGTTCCCTTATCTCCCGGACGATTTTTGCCGACATACTGTGGTCCGTGTATGTGACCTAAAGCCACATAATCAAATGCATCAAATGCATCAGAATCAATATTTTCCAGGCCGCCTACCGACATTTCCTCTGAATCACACGTAACACTTCCGGTAACAAACTGATGAGAAACAAGAATATTCGACTCGTCTCTGTTTATATTCTCACGAGCTATAACCTTTCTCATAAGCTGATCATAATTATCAACATCTTCAAATCCTTCAATAGATCTTAATCCACGTGGTTTTATATAAGGTAAAAGATATATATTTACCGGAATATCACCATTATTCTCGGTTACCTTATAAATACTGCCTTTATATGGTTTGGCCATATATACACCCGAATTTTCCATAAGAGCAGAACCAAAAGCAACCCTCTCCTCCGAATCATGATTACCGCTTATTATGTAAAGCTTTACTCCGAGTACGGTTAAATTTGTAATGAAAGAATCCAGCAAAGTAACTGCCGCTACTGACGGGGCCGGAACATCATATAAGTCACCGGCAATAATTATTCCGTCCGGCTTTTTAACTTTTACTTCATTAATAATGCAATTCAAAATATACTTCTGATCATCAATAATTGAATATGAATTTACTATCTTACCTACATGCAAATCACTCAAATGGAAAAGCCTCATAAAACCCTCCTTAATTACCAAATATTTTTTATTTGTTTTAATTATACCATTGGGCACGGTTTATTAATTGGACTCAAACATTCTTCGACCGGATTTTCGCAAAAAACAGGCATAAAAAAACTGTCTCAACACACATGAAGAGACAGTTTCATAAAAACGTTTTCTACTTACTTCGCTATATTGAATGTAATAAGTGCATAAAGAGAAGACTCATTCTCATCCGAAACACAAACAGCAAAAGCATTTGATTCACCATCATTAATTACTACATCCTGCGTATAGTCAAATAAATTGAACGGCATGGTATATATCAAATCATAGTAATAATTCTCACCGTCAAATTGCTGAACAGCTTTATTTGTATAATCAAATCCAAAGAATATCGTACTGGTATAGCCATAGAACAATGTCTCGTTACTAGCTTCTTTGCAATAAATACGCACCGTATACGATGTAGTACCAACTGCATATGTAGCACCATCACTCAATACATCACCGATTAATTCAACACGATCTACATTTGATTCGAATTTGCTGTTAAAATATGCAACTTTATTTTCTTCCGAATTACCTAAAGGATATTTCATTGTAACAGTATTTTCTTCGGCAGTGAACATCATGGTTATCAGTTTATTTGAATAAATCGGTGTGAAATTGTACAAACTCGAATCAGTAAAAATACCACCGTACAACTTAACATCACCGGCAATTATTCCGTACTCACTGCAAATAGCACCGAATTCGGCAGAAGAAGAGAAATTATCAAAAACTTCCTCCCTGCACATTGAACCACGGTTAAGATAATGAGACCATACCTTTGCCAAAGAATCAGCATCTCTTCCCATAAATGTATGATAAAGAACATCTACATAATCTTCATTGCTGACATCAGCATTTAAAAACTCATTACTGAAAACAAATCCGTTGGCTAAATCTACTCCGGTTAATGCTCCGGATGATAAGGATTGTACCCAACCTGCTTGTCCACCGATATCACCGTGTCTTCCGAGACAAATTGTATAGAATCTGTCCACAAAACCGTTAATCAAAGCGTTTGAATGCATATCCAAATTCATGTTATAGTAACCGGCAAAAACTCCGTAGCTGTCACAAAGGTTATAGAATTCCTGAGAATTGGCAAAACCGCAAAAAATCTCACTTTTGTCTCCGCCTTCATCAAGCATCTTCACCCATGCTTCCTTTCCTTCCCCATCAGACGGTCTTCCGAGAAGCATGTTATACATTTTCTCAACATATGTTGCATTGTCGTATCCTGCTTCCTGAAATTCTGAGCTGTATACAAAACCATATGCTACAGTAACACCGCACTCTTCACCGTTTTCAAGTTTATCCGTCCAAGCTGCCAAGCTGGCCGCATCCGGTTCTCTGCCCAGTGCTATCTCATAGCAACGTGTGACAAAATCCACAACACCGTTCTTTGCATCTGCAAAAACAGATAAACACATTGAAGATAAAACTAAACTTGCCGTCAAAGTAACTGACGCAATTCGACTAACTATCTTTTTCATAATATATCTCCCTAACATTTTTAGTCACCTTGCATATTACACCAAAATATAATCATATATCAAGCAGATTTACTTTCATCTTTATAACGATAATATTCATTAACCAGACTTCTGAATCCGAGTTCTTTTATATGCTCATATGTTATTTTATAGTTGCCTTTATAGTGCCTGCCGCTGGACAAATATCTTATATATTCAACCAAATATTCATCTATAACTTTCAATGAAGCCGCCGTATCAATAACAGGAAAAAACCATCTGCACCAAGTAAAATCATCAGTCTCTTCCTCTGAATTCTCAGTATCACAGCCATAAAACTTACGGTTAAAAACTCTTATCATTACTTTGGCCGTTGAATCAAAGCTTACATTCTTTTTACAACGCCAACGATATAGCTTAGCAGCCTTACGCTTTATCTTGGCTTTAATCTTATTTACTGCCACATCCGAGATATCCATCTTACCGTTAATATATTTAAAACCGAGAAATTCCCACGGCCTTCCGGGTTCTGTCACTGACACCTTATCCGGATTAAGTTCAAGATTTGCTGAAGAAATCGCACTTTCAAATTTTGCCTTATACGAATCCAAAGCATCCTTATCAGGGGCAAAAATCAGAATATCATCTGAATATCTGTAATAAGGCACATCACTGAACATATCATCAACAGCTTTAAGGTAAACATTTGCAAAAAACGGAGATATAGGTATCCCGGCCATTCCTCCTCTTGCTTCTTCTATAATATTTCCTTCCTGATCATATGCTTTATTTACTCTGAGAAGCTTACTGAGAAAAATCACAAGTTCCGAATCGTCATCTATCACTTCAGAAATGCTTCTGATAAGTAACTCTGCATCCATTGAATTAAAGTAATTATGAATATCGGCCTTATATATATAAGAATCACGCACATAGGATGAAGTAATAATTTTTCTTATTGCACCCTTTACTGTTCTATTGCTTCTGAAAGAATAACAAGACGGACTGAATTTATTCTCATATTTACGCAGCCTGTACATTATGAGTTTCAGCACCAGCATCTCGTCATCCGAATAGGTATATACAACTCGTTTTTTGTCAGTACCGCTTTTATTTACTGTTCTTTTACAGGGATAATCAAAAGGAATTTTCTCATCGAAAATGTGTTTTGCATAATACAAATATCTTTTATCCGCTATAAAATCATCCAGTTTTTTCAGTTCATATTTGCTTATATGTTGTCCGGACACTTTATAATCACGATACTTATCCCAGATTTTCGAATCGGACAAATCATTCAGTAATGACATTAATCTGTATAACCTCTTTTATAAATTTTCGAAAATAAACACAAAAAAAGAAAGAGAAAAACTTTGAATTCAAGCTATGCTTGAATACCGGATTTGAACACCCACCGACTGTCTGCAAAGTCATAGAACGGTAAATGCTTCTTCCGCCGCAGACGCATAAATGCATTCTCTTTCTTTTTTACTTAGTTAACAGCCGTAATATTACAACAAATATTCGGCAATTCGTTCCTTAACATACTCAGGTTTATTTTCAAAGTGTTCAACAAAATTCACAATGGAAACTCCCTCCGACACGGCCTTGCGTTTAGCCTCAAGATAAGCATGTGAAGAACAGGTGGATTTACCGACAAGCATAATATACAGCTTCGGAGCACCGTTACTGAAAACAGCAAACGAAGCATTCTGAGCATCAGCTCCTGCAAAAGAATAATCCTCTTTTACATCATAAGAAGAATAAGCAGAAAGTTCATTACGAATTATTCCCGCAGTACGAACAGTATCTGAGTTCTCCGTGAGACTTTTACGCGGAAGAGCGTATATACGCTTCTCTGATGAACGATTTACTTTGCGTTCTTCCGTCACAGATTCATTAACTGCTGTATCTCTTAAAGAACCTGATTGTGAATTCGAATTATTTCCTCTGTCAATTCCTGTTAAATCTTTAACACCGTTTACAATAGTTTCCCCGGCCTTCTGACCGATTTGTCTGCCTGCTTCGCGCGCAACCTTTTGTTCAGCTGACTTAACAGCAGATTTACCTACTGCCTTAAAAAGCTCTCCCAATAAACCCATAAACACTCTCCTTTCCACAAAAACAAAACACTCTTAAATAATTATCTCATAACGATATGTAAAAAGAAAGTGATTTTATTGGTTTCGCTATGTTCACAAAATATACTCAACAAACAAAAAGGGCCGTCTCATTTTTTATTCATGAAACACGCCCTCTGTTCTTCATTTGCTTTATCTGTTGAACTTATACAATTATTTTAATCTTACCGTCTTCGGAATTAATTGCTTTTACCGAATTGCCTCTTACAGTAAACTCATAGTCACCCTTGAAGCCTGTAAAATTAATCATTCCGTTCTCATCGGTAACAAGTTCTACCGATGTTGACCATTCTTTATTTACAAGATTATCAAACATATTATATACAGGTTTTATACTGTTATCCTTACGAACCAAGCCACTCGGAGCATTAAGCCAAGCGCCGTCACCGAAATCCCAATATGTCATACCCTTTACTGAAGAAGAATTAAAAATTATTCTCATCATCTCCTCAAGCTGATTAGACTGAAGTTCCTCAAGTTCCGGTGTAGACGGCCATTCAGTTACCTGATGATCGTTCAAGTCCTCAATTTCAGGCGGAACGAGTGTGCCTGAGAGAATCGTATTCTCTGTAAAGTGAAGCGGAAGCCCAAACTTAGAGAAACGTTCAATTACATCAAGAGTCTTCTCAGCACCCCAATAACCCTGATGCTGATGTGACTGAAGACCGATAACATCTATCGGAACTCCAGCCTCAAGGCATTCCTCGATAAGCTGTTCATAAGAAACAGACATATTAAAATCGTTAAGCAAAAGTGTTGCATTAGGATTAGCTTTGCGAGCTTCTCCAAACACATCCTGAACAAGAGCCAAACGACCTTTCATATTACAAATTCTCGTAACCGCATTATCATACTTATCGAATACCGGCATTATTACAACTTCATTGATTACATCCCAAATGTCGATTATGCCCTTAAAAGCAGTAACATCTCTTTTGATTCTCTCGAGTTGTTTTCTCAAAATAGTCTCATCATCATACTTTAAGAGCCAATCGCAGCATACAGTGTGCCAACAAAGCGGGTGTCCCTTAAGCTTAAATCCATTCTCCTGAAAGAATTTAGCATTACTCATTACAAACTCAGTAGCAGGCTTTCCTTCTTCCTTCTCAAAATTACCCCAATACATGTGAAGTGTGAGGTAATTAAACAGTTTCTTCATTAAATCAAAACGAACTTCAGCAAACTCAGCAAGCTTCGGATCATTATATTCCATAAGAAACTTCGCAGGAAATGCACCGCAACCGAACAAAAACTCATGATTTACAAGTTTACCTTGTACTTTCTCACCGACCACCGGATTACCGGCCTTATCTACAAAAGATACAGAATAACTTCTCTTTCTGTGTTCCAAATTATCTGAAGACATACTTCCCCTCCGCACAATACTTTTTACACAGACATTCTATCATATTTTTCTCAAAAAAAGATGCTGTCTCAAAGCAATTTTTTGTATGAGACAACATCTTTAGTTTTAACTGTTCAAATCTGTTTATACTAAGCCGAACAATTCCTCATAAATGGATGCAGGAATATCGTTTATACTTACTTCTTCGACAGATGTAATCATTCCGTTTTCAACATTATATCTGACAAAATCAGTATTGTATGTATTTCCGTAAGCATCGGTAATCGTATAGTTTGCAAGAAAATCCATTTTAGCGCCCGAACTGTAAGTCGGTCCTACTGTTATCTTATCAGTTAACGAATATGTACGCTTATAGAAAGGTCTTATGAAGAGAGTATCCTCGTATATATCGTTTCCGTAAGGGAAATCAGGAATAAATGAGAAGAACATTACTCCAATCTCATCACCCTCTTGAAGCTGATAGTAATCGTTTGATGCAACACCTTCAATCTGATTAACTTTCATAACATAAAGAATCTCACATTCATCTGTTGCTTTGACATGCTCAAATACAATTATTGCATCATAACCGTTAACAGTCGCCTGGAAACCATAAAGCGTATGATCTTCTGTCTCCTCTATACAATACACCGGAACAGGATAATCACCGTAATAGAACCACTCACACTTAAAATATGTTGACCATTTACCGTTTGCAGCATCCGCAACTACATCTCTTCTGGTAGCACCAAAGTAAGTATAATTATCAAATGGTTCAGTATCATCGCTGCTGCTCTCAACTACATTGTGCATAATGAAATTCATCTCAACCGATATAACAGAATTAGCACCCTCTGTCACATCCAATACGAAGTTATACTCATCATCTACACGAGTGCTGAATGTAACACCATGTTCAGAATCATTTATCGTCTGCGCATCGGTATAACCTGAATCAAGAGCCTGTGCCAAACGATTCTGTGCATCGGCAGAAGGTTGCCAATAATCAGCAAATCTGTATCCGAGATAAGAGGCATACCAGAAATAATCAGAATCATTGTGAATATTTGTCTCATAAACACTCATCGAATGACTGATATACTCAGCCAAAACCATTTCCATCTCATCATCAGCTAAATCTATACCAGCTGCTAACGCCTCACCTTCAATCTCTGCCTTTAAATTATTCAAATAATTATAGCTTGGGAAGAAGAATGACAAGCCTGATGACTGAACTCTTGCCGGTCCGTTTGCAACGTAAATATTGTCAGCGATAAGATTCATTAACTTCTCGTCTGACTCAGTATCTATCAAGTACGGAGCTGCATTTTTAAGGAAAGACCTTAAATCAATAAGATTTCCCTCCGTTACACCTTCAGAACCGTAGTTCTCGCATTTGCTGGCAGCATCAAGGATACCTGTATATGCATCGTCACTGTAAACGCTGTAATAAACATCACGCATTACGTCATCGTAGCAATCCTTCATCTCACCTACAGCCGACAAATTAATAACAGACAAATTGCTCTTTGAGAACATTCCTGCACTAGCCGAGTCATCACCGTTGAGATAATCAAGGATTGCATTAATATAATCCTGATAGTCATCACATATCATTTTACCTAAGGTAAATCCGTCAATTCCCTTATTCTGATTTATGTATGACACATATTCCAAAGGAATTCCGATTGCTGCAGGTACGGATTCCTCAGAACCTACCATTGCATTGGCATAAGGAGCAACTACGGTTGCAATCTCCATAGAAGCAGACAGACACGTATTGAAAGCAAACAACTCAAAATGCACCCCGCCGTCTTTTAGTCCCTGCGCAAGCTCATCGAGGTCAAGACAATCATTGTAGAAAGCATTTTCACTTCCGGGATCATTATAGTAATATACTTCTCCGTTGTCATCAGTATAGAAAAGCTGATCACATTCAAGGCAACCATATGGTTCAACATAACCGTGATTCCACATTACAAACATATATTTATCAGCCGGGAATTGTTCAGATCCCCAAGAGATAAAGTCACTTAATGTAGAAGCCTTACCCATTGAATCCAAAGGAACACTTCCCAAATCGATAATCTCATTGTTCTTAATCTGATATCTTCCGAGCGCATCATCCGGAATTTCTACATCATGTACGGCATCACCGCTAAAATTCGAATCATCATTGTACCATGCTGTAGTTCCGCCGGTCTCTACGATAATATTTATATTATCATCAGGCTTCAAATCATCATACTGATCCAAGACCATTGATGCTATAGCATTACCTGACTCGAGATCGGAACCGCACATATAAATCATGATTGTCCAAGAGTAATCACCGTTGGTGTTTACAACCGGCGTAGGTGTTACCGCTTCCGTAGCTTCAGGAGTAGGGGTAGGTTCTGTTGTCGGTTCATCTGTAGGCAATGCGTCAGGAGTAGGGGTCGGATCTTTATCTTTATCTTTATCCTTGTCCTTGTCCTTCTTGTTCTTCTTATCCTTATCGGACCTGCTGCTGTGGTGCGAACTGCTCGAAGAACTGTTATTCTCCTGATATATACTCACAGCATAAAGAGCACCGCAACCGATAATTAAAACAGCAAGAATGGCAGCTATTACAGCAAAGATTTTCTTTCCCTTTTTCTTCTTTGCTTTCTTTGGCTTAGTATCCGCTTTTTTAATATCATTTACAGGCGAAGCTTTTACCTCACGTGCCGCAGGAGCAGCAATATCTGCAACTTCAGCACTGACAGGTACCTGAACAGCACCGTCATTCGGCTTGAACTTATCTGCGTTTGTCGGTTCAATGACCGGTGCAACGGAAGTTTCCTCCGGTGCTGTCGCAGAAGGCGTATCTTCAGTTTTAACCGGGACTGAATCACTTTCTGACACTTCAGTCTTCTCTTCTTCCGGAACCGGTATAAGTTCCTTAACTTCATTTACTGCTTCTTTTGCAGTTTCTTCGTCTTTTCCTGCATTTATCTCCGCATTACACGCCGGACATTTAATAGCACCGTCCGGAATCGGAGTTCCGCAAAAATTACAAAACATTTCTTATCCTCCATTTCAAAAAAAGAATATACATGATATATTCTACTATTTATCAGACACAAAGTGAATATTTATATTAATTCCTTCATAAAAACTCATACGCTGCCGGTTCTGCTCATTAAGCACGGTACAGAACAGGTTCAAAAGCAAGTTAAAATAACTTATAAAAAAGCTGTCTCAAAATAAATCGGTCTCAAGACAGCTTCTATATTTAGTAAACCACAAAAACGGAAGAATCCCCCAACAGTTCTTCATCACATAAAATCACTTATACACTGAATAAGCTTATCTGCAGCATCTCGATGTCCTATCGGACCCGGATGTTCCCTGGAACCATAGTCAACAGACGGCTCAACCTCAAGGAATCTGACACGCTCAGGTTCAGAGCATCTGCTTATTGCCGTTCTGATATATTCCTGTATTTCGTTTTCGCACATGCCAATCATCCAAACAAACTTTGAATTGATGTACCTTGACTGAAGTTCATTTAAAAATTCAACTGCAGCTTCAATAAACTTCTCAGCATCTTCAGGATAAGCTTTTTTATTTCCGTCAAGTCTCAGTTTGTATACATCACCCTCAGGTGATATCCATGCATCATTCATAAATGCACCCCAATCATTGGTACCCAGATTTATTACGACAAAATCAGCATGATTCGAAGCAAAATCATACGGTATATTCTTACCGTCCGTATACTTATAAATTCTCGGAATTGTCTTTAATATGCAATTATCAAAGCCTGCCGCTACACCCCAACCGCTCTGTGAACAAATACGATAATTTGCATTAAGAGCATCGGAAGCAATTTTTACATAGCTATTTATGAAGCCCATGTAGATTGCCGCAAAATCCATCTCGCCTTGTCTTCCGTACAAGCCTTCGCCGGTAGTCAGACTGTCGCCGTAAAAATCAATCTGCATATCGTACTTAGGCGATTCCTTAAGAGAAATCTCATTTCCCTCAAAATCAGAAAGTCCACAAAACCTAACATAGTGTTCTGCATCAACATCAAGTTGAGTTTCCTTCAAGATGCGAACACGCTTATCTTTCCCTTCTTCCATGCCATGCAAAATCCCGATTTTATTTTTGCCCGGAAGAAGCATTACTCGTTGAACCGGAGCGCCATTGACCTCAACGGTAAGCCATATATCAAGTCCTGAATATTCTGCCTCGGCCTCCAATATAACATTTGTAGTATCGGTAATGAACTCAATACCTGAACCGGTCCAGTAAAATTCAGTATAGTTATCTTGAACAACACACCGTCCGAGTTTGTTAATTCTTTTGTCTGATATTCTTGTCAACATAGTCTGCTCCGAATGAATTATGTATATACCGCTCGAAAAGATAATTTCTCATCCTTTCGACACTTAATTATAGTATAATTGCATTATAAATTCACTTAATAATTTTTCTTTTCGAGAAAGGAAGTTTCAATGGCAGAAAAAACAACATATAAATATGATGCTTTTATAAGTTACAGACATTCCGATTTAGATAAATATGTTGCAGAAATGTTGCACAAAAGGCTCGAAGCATTCAAGCTCCCGTCAAAACTTAAGGCGACACTGGTAAATGGTGAACGTAAAATAAAACGTGTTTTCAGAGATGAAGAAGAACTTCCGTTGGCAACAAATCTTGAGGACCCTATTGTTGCCGCGCTCAGTAATTCTGATTGGCTTATAGTTATATGCACTCCTCGTCTTAATCAATCCGAATGGTGTAAAAAAGAGATTTCTACGTTTATTCAACTTCACGGACGAGACAGAGTCCTTCTGATTCTTGCAGAAGGTGAACCGAACGAGTCATTTCCTGAACTTATGAAATATGACGAGAAAAAAATTGTCAACGAAGACGGGACTGTCACTGTACAAAGAACGGAACTTGACCCTCTTGCCGCTGATTTCAGAGGAAAAACAAAAAAGGAAATAAACAAGAAAGCCGATATTGAAGTTTTCAGACTTCTTGCAAGAATGTACAATGTTAATTTTGATGATTTGCGCAGAAGACACCATGAAATTGAGGTAAGAAGAAGGATTATTTTATCAACGGTTGTAGCCGGAGTAAGTCTCCTGGTCGGTGCTATCGGTTTTGGTTCTGCAGTGTATATTGCAAAACAAAATGAAGTTATCATTGATCAAAACGAAGAAATAGCCAACAAGAATATTACTTTGGAAGAACAACAACAACAACTTATTTTAAATCAATCACAAGCTCAAGCCGATATTGCAGAGATTGAAAGTGCAACAGACCCGCTTAAAGCTTTGAAAACTGCTTATGATTCCGCTACTGAAATTGACGGAATTGAAATGCAATACACGCCTAAAGCTCAACGTTTGATGACAAATATTTTGCACCTTTATGATAATGGATCGCAGTTCCATTTATGCAACACTATACCGCTTGGTAATACAATTACCGAGATGAAAGCCTCTCCTTCCGGTCGATATTCGGCTTATCGCACAAACTCCGGTGACTGTACAGTTATTGACTGTGAAGTATTAAATGTCTTTAAAACGTGCCGAAATATAAATTCTGAGAATGAATATATTTTTGCCGGTGATGATTATTTTATTTACCGGGATAGATTGCAGGAAGCATTTAGTTATGTTTCAAAAATCACTATATTAAATCTGTCCAACGGTGAAGAACGCAGTCTGGATGTTTCCCCGTACAGTATATATTCAAGTTGTGATAACAGCAAACTTATCTGTGAAACTGAATCTGCTATTGATATTTATGACCTAACAACCTTAGAACTTGTTTTCTCCTTAAATTGCAATGAAAATCCTGTAGATATTTTTTTGGCTGACGACTATTTGGTCTTCACGACAGGTAATATCTTCAGCGTTGATGTCAACAGAGACTGTGAAAATTTTCTGTATGTATATTCTGTCAGCAGCGGCGAACTCGTTTATTATGAATGTATCGGTTCAAATTTGCTTGTTTCCGCTGACTTTTATGATAACATTTTGTGTATTTCCATGAATCAAAACGGATATAATGCTACGGGACGCTTTTCAATAGCACTTACATTAAATCCTGATTACGGTAACGAGACAATTATATCTGATGTTACTGAAGATAACGAAGAAGCAAACGAAATTTCCGAGAATGCGGAATTATCTGAAGAAACCGAAAGTTCCGACATTAATGAAGCCGCCGATGATTATGAGGATTCGGAGTTACCGGAAGAAACCGGTGATTATGAAGATTCGGAATTACCGGAGGAAACCGATGTTTCAGAAGATGACGGTGCTATTGAAGACAGCCCCGATGAAGATGTTGTTACATCTGAAAGTGTCGACACAAGCGAGTCGTCATATCCACTTATGAAACTATGGGAATTTGATACGCCGACTAACGGCTGTAGCGATATTCTGCACGACAATGATATTCATCCTGAATGGATATTCTATGTTTACGGCAACTCCATAGAAGCTTTAAATATATATACCGGCAAACCGGAATTCGGAACTTCATTCTCTTCTTCTATAGTCAGCACTTACTTACTCGATAATATCTGTACAGTATTCTTGGCTGACGGAACAGTTGAATCAGCAAATTATGAATCTACCGGATTGTTGCCTTCCAGACAAAATTTATTTGGAATAAAAACGCCGGATACAAAATTTGCTGTGTGGTATCATGACACGTATCTTATAGTAAACGTTCATTCAGCAAATGTACAAGTATACAGAATCACCGCTTCACCCAGCTTTGAATCAGTTGATTCCATTCCGAGCGATGTCAGCCTTCTTAATATAGGTGAATACACACTCCCAGGCAGTACCGAGAAAATAAAAGCATTTAATAAAAAATATAAAGATATAGATACAGACGACATCTACTGCATTTGTTATTCAGATGATTTATCCTTATTCTTTGTTAATCGCAACAACGGTGAAGTTGAGTTGTATGAAAGTGACAGCGGAAAACTACTTTCAAAATTTACAAATACATCAGGTGTCTGGTATATGTCGTGCATTCAAAACAAAGATTACTATTTTGTAGGAAGCTTTGACAATGTCACACTTATGATTTCTAAGGAAACAGGAGAAATCGTTGGCGATATTTCATATATGGTTGGTGCCAATGATGACAAAATATATGTAAATGACGATATAGGACCTTATCGTATAGATAATCCGGATTCCAAAGTCGCTTGTATACCTATATACAGTCCTGAAGAAATTCTTGATTTGGCAAAAGAAAAATTAAATCAACATTAATATTAATACTGCCTCACAATCTAACTGATTCTGAGGCAGTAATTTTACTGTATTATAAGTTCTCTATCTAACCATCTTACGGATTCTTCCAGAGCTTCTATTGTTTTTGTTTCAAGTACGCATCTGGCGTGAACACGTTCTGCCGTAGCAAGTCGTTGAACAAGGTTAACAGAACCTGTACCCAATGCCAAATGATTCCTTGGAGGTTCTTCCGTGCCGTCATGAATATGCATATGAATAAGCTTATCTATATGAGATTCAATGAAACCTACATCTTTTTCCTTAACAGCCTTTGAATGGCCTATATCCCAAGTAAGTCCGAAGCAACGACTTTCCAGCACATCCTCTATGGCCGCAACTTCATATTCTTTAAAACCATCTGTATTCTCAATTACTATTTTGATATTCAGATTGCCGATCCAAGCCTCAACGTCATTTTTAAATTGTCTGAAATAATCCATATAAACATCATTCTTTTCAGCATAAAGCTGAACCTTGCGATCCGGAAGAGTGATATATATACCATGATTCATGTGCATATTAATCGTCAGTGCTTGCCTATATTCTCCCCCGTACTTCTCATAAAGAGGATACAACTTCTTTGTTATCTCAATCGTACGTCTCACAGTCTCTGAGTAAGCTCTTCTTACCAACGGATTAAAATCAGCAATATTCAAAGCTTCGTCAAGGTGAATTGTGTAATATATGCCGGCCTTATCAGCCTCATGATATACATACTCTATTTCCTCCTCCAATCGATCAATTTGATATTCGGGGAAATTCATATTAAGCTCTATAAATTTAAGTCCGAGCCTTTTACACAACTCTATATTATCCTTAAGAGAACTGTTCTCTATTAATGTCGGCATTCCAAAATCTATATTTCTCATGCAATCATTGTAAACTTAATTTAGCTTTGAGTAAAGCAAAAACACTATTCATGGACATATGTGTAGTTGCTCTTATATTCTTCTTTAGAATATGCAACCGGAGTTGCAGTCTGAAGATAATCTATATAAAGTTCACCATTTGAGAAACGAAGAGTCTCATAATCCGAGAGGTTAATCGAACTTCCAAACGAAGTAAGATTATCTATTTCCACATAATTCTCGCGCAATTCCCTATTCAACAAATCTGCAACAACGGAAAAATTAGTATATCTGAAGTATGAATAAGTAACACACATCCTGACGGTATCATTTTCAATATGACACTGAATATGCACACTGCAATCAGTAAGAATTCTCCTATAGTCGTCAGAATCAATGTTCCACCCTGTAGAATATCCACCGGTAATATCTTTAGTCTGCATATAGCCGTGTGATGCTTTCCAATCACCGCATACCTCTACAAATGCCGAATACTTATTTAATGTTTCCAACCTTGCATCCGCAGAGACATTGTCGTATTCTCTGCCGGTCTGATTCTCAAAATGAATCTCAGCCTCATTCAAACAGCCATCATTATACAATTTCTCAGCATACATAAGTTCTGAGTTGTCATAATATTCCTGAGAATCCTTATATTCAGCAAGCGATCTGAAAACCTCAAAAGCATCAATATATTTTTTTTGGTTAAAAAATTTGATTCCTTTCTGATAATCCGCTTCCTTCTTCTTTTCAGGAGCATCCAAATATCTGCCGGCATTACCGTAATAAACAGAAGCCTTTCCATATTCACCTTCTTCCATATATTTCTCAGCCTGACCATAATATGCCTCATCCTGTAAAGATAAGGCACCGTCTATATTGTTCGCCCTGGCCAAGGCATCTATAGCATCAAGATATTCTTCATTCTCAAGCGCCAACAAAGCTTCTGTATAAGCAGTATACGAATTTGATATAGGTGTAAATACTTCAAGTGCCAACTCATAATTACCCTGTTCAATTAATCCCTTACCACACTCTATACGCTTATTTGATGAATCCTCCATATCAAGATACAAACGATATGCAGTCTCATAATCCTCATTAGCGAAAGCATAATCAGCCCAATCAGAACAAGCAGATAATGCTCGCTCACCGGAATCCATATAATCGCCGGCTTCTTTAAACAGACTGACAGCAGCAGCATAATCAAGCGATGCCAATGCCGTTTCAGCATCCTGATATAATGCAGCCTTATGTGAGAGCACTGCCATCTTCTCAGAATCACCGTATTTCCCTGCAACAGTAAACTCTTCTTCGGCCAAGAGATAATCACCGCTGTCATAGTATTCCTGAGCCTTGTTATAATGCTTTTCGGGTACTATTTTTAGGATAATAAGTAATACTACAGCTGTAACCAAAGCAACTGAACAAATCGACAATATAATAACATTGCCTTTCTTCTTCTTCTTCTGTTCTGCCTTTTTTACTTCATTAGCACAAAGAGCAGCTTTCTCTTCAGAATCAAGATAATCACCCAGTTTCTCAAATATTCGAATAGCCTGCGCATAGTTTTTATTTTCAAGCTGACGTATACCTGCTTGATACCGTTTCTCTGTTTCCTTTGCTGAAGACAATTCATTAAGTTTTTTCTTAGCTGATTGCATTACTTCATTAATATCTATCTGCGATTCTGTTGAAGCTATCAATTTCTGCATTCGCTTAATTTCTTCAATATCTGTTGATTCTTCTATTACACCGGCATAAGAATTCACCTTACTCAGCGTATAATCCACATCTGAAGGCTTATTAGGAATACTTCCGTGAACCGAATCACCGCACATTAAACAGGTACTGTAATCCTTACCAATTATTTCTCCGCATGATTTACAAATGAATACCGTCGGTGTGTATCCGCAATGAGGACAGGAAAACAATGTATCCGAATAAGAATTCTCACATTCCAAACACTTAATAATACTCATACCTGTTACCTCCTGACTAATTGATGGAATTCATTAATTTACTGCTTACTCGTGCTGTTACTTCAATATAATATTCGTAATCGGCAGCACTCAAATCAGATACATTGATTTTTGTCAAAGCCTGCTCATATTCAGACAATGCATTAAGCAGCTTACTGTACTCGTCATAATTGTCGATAATATTCTTCTTTCCGGAAGATATATCTTTCATATATTTGCAATATACATCAACAAACTCCTCGTAGGAATCTAAGAATTCCACAAGTTCAGGAGTTACTTCAGCTTTAACGTTACTTACCGACTGTTTTGTATTCTGTCCTTTGGTCTGCTTCACTTCGACTAAAGAGGTTGAGCAAGCATATATAATGGAAATTAGTATAAAAAGTATAGCAACAGCAATTATTCCTTTTACAAAGAACAAAATCACTCTCACAGGCAAAGGTAATTTCTTCTTTTCTTTCGTTTTATGTGTAACCGTTCGGGATAGAGTCTCTGCTTTACTGATTCTCGAACTTTCTCCTAATACCTTTGCCCCGCATTCAGTGCAAAAACCTTCACCGTCCACATTACAGCCACCGCATTCAGGACACATTAATTTTGATTCATAATCCATAAACATTTCCTCCTTTACTGTTCAGTTGTTCATTTCTGTTAATTTTTGTTCCAACCTCAATAATTCCACGTTTATTAACTCATATTGCTCAATTAATGCCTGTTTATCAGATACCACCACATTCTCCAATATCGTAGCTATCCTTGTAAGAACACAGTTATTACATTTGATAAAATCAATCCACACTTCTTCACTCATGTTCTTACGTCTTTCTTTTAAAACACTTAACCGTTTCTCAAGACACTTAAAGTCTCTAAGAACTTCCTCCAATTCACGATCTTCACTTATTTTTCTTTCTTCAAAGTGATACTCCGTATTTACTTTTGTGCTGTCAATCGGTCTGTATCTGTACTTATCTCTCCAATCAGAAGAGAATCTGTACATCGTTTTATTTATTATCTCCTCCCGCTGCTTAACTGTTATCTCTTCTAAATATTTCTCTTCAATACCAAAGAACTCAGCTATTTGTTCTCTTCTCTGCTTAGGTATAGGTTTCTTTCCGTTTTCCCAAGCGCTGATTGCCTGCCTTGTCACTCCAAAGGTATTTGCTAATTCAGACAACGAAAAATTACATTGTCTTCTGATAGTTTTGAGACCGTTCATTATTTCCATATCTCCTCCAGTCAAATAGTACGAAAAATCAATTCTCGCCATTTTAAGGAGTGTTTTTCGCGCGAAAAAAATGACACAAGTTGTAACCTTTAGTTTGAAAAAAATTCTACCTATGGTTTACAACTTGCGTCAATCCGCAACCAAAGCTCGTTTATAAATTGTTAATATTGTAAAGCAAACTTATATTAATAAAATCATTGTTCAATCTCATTTAAGTCTTCCCATACAATCTTGTATGTCTCTCCTGACAAATCTGCAAGTTCGCCTATATAGTTTTTTATTAAATCCTTTGCTCTGTTTCTGGCTCTTTCCATCAGCGCAGTATCATTCAAAATCTCAGCTCTTAATTCATCCAGAGACTGATTAATTGATTCAGTAACATCAGAAGCACCAATAGGATTCTCATTAAACCACTGATCCGGTTCTGTAATGAACTGATTAATATCATATGACTCAGGATCAGCATTTACTTCTCCGATAATCTGAGCTGACGGCAAAGTTATATGAATCTCTTTATTCTCTTCATCAATAGACATTCTTACCTTTGCAATGTCAATTCCGACCCTGGCAGTTGCTGTATATTCAATCCAAAACTTCCTATCCTTCTCACCCATATGAGAAAGACCGCTTCCGCCTTCTTTGATTGATTTGGCAACACAATTATAATAACAATCCAAAGTTGCCAACTGACAAATCGAATCTATATCTGTCTTCTCCGGAAGGTATACAATCGGTGTCGGTTCCGGTGTCGGTTCAGTCGTACTTTCAGTGGTTTCTTCAGGTTCAACCTCCCGAACTATCTCTTCGCCATTCAGAAGATAATGGAAATATTCCTTCGTTTCTTCTATTGAACATCCGGCAAATATAAACGAAGACATTAAAACAGTAGTAATAAAAAGTATCAGTCTGCTCTTTTTCATTTATTACACCCCCTTAAACATCCCACTCTACTATAAGTTCATAATCAGGGAAAAATATATTTATCAGAGGTTTATTCAAAGCTACAAACTCTGAATAAGTGTTATCTCTTGCATTCTGCAAAAGCTTCTCATCATTGCGTGCCGCATCCAATATTGCCGTCTCACAGAACTCCTGAGCTGTTGCTGCTGTCTGAGGTATATTGGCCGATTCATCAATAAACAAATAATCCAAGGATTTCACAAGTATCTCAGGATTTCCCTGCATTTCCACATCCGGAATAGTAATAGTAATAGTCTTTCTATCATCATCTACTATCGGATCCTTCATCTTTGACAAATCTATACCATAATGAATTATGCCGTCGTAAGCTATATAATATACTATCTTTCCGTTCTCACCGACTAAAGGGCAAATACCGCTGTAGTTATAATCCAAAGTCGAAAGCTGTTCTATATCAAGAACATCCTTCAAATTAATCTTTGTCTCAGTCGTAACTTCACCTTCCTGTCCGATAATGTTGTTATCAACAAACTTATTAACACGATTGGATACTGCATCTATGAGTCCGACAGTAGCCGCATTTTTTGCTTTCAAAAATTTCTTCCAGGAAGTCACTCCTCTAATTATTACTATGCACACCAAAATACCAAAAACCAGTTTGAGCCCTAAAATCAGAGGAAATTTTCTGTGCTTAGGTGCATCACCCTGTCCCGGCATATTCTTAGAATTACGTCCTGATCTGAACATATGCATCCCTCCTTTAAGCAAGAATTAACTAACGTATATTTCATTTGTAATTATAATATACACCAATGAAATCGTAATTAAACGTACATTAAGGCGAATAAAAGCAGATTATTTTGAAATTCAAAGTATTTTATCTGATTGTATTCTCTTCGTGAGTCATACGCCATTCAATACAACGCTTAAGGTAGTGTATATAATCAGGATTTTTACACATACCCTTTCCTTCCACATCGGATATTTTTGCAACATCCATTCCGTTACAAGCGGTTGTCTTCATAACAATATTTAACGGAGCTACCTTCGTATCATTGGCTATGTAAGTTCCGATTCCGAAAGCAACCTTAGCCTTACCCTTAAAATACTTATTTATATTGGTAGCACGTTCAAAATCAAGACTGTCACTGAACAAAAGTGTCTTTGATTTAGCATCTATTCCAAGCTTTTTGTAATGTTCAATCATCAAATCACCCCATTCATACGGGTCACCGCTGTCATGGCGAACGCCGCTGAACAAGGTAGCATACGTAAGTTGGAAATCTTTCAGGAAGCACTTTGTAGTAATGGCATCGGTAAGAGCTGTACCGTTAAGGACACCATATTCCTTTACCCACGCATCAAGAGCATACCAGTTAGAATACGCAGGATTGTGCTTATGATTACCCTGTCCGACACACATAATCCACTCGTGTGCCATTGTACCTACGGCAGTAAGTCCGAACTTCTTGGCAAGATAAACGTTTGATGTACCTACAAAGGTAGAAGAAGGATACGTAGCCTTTGCAAGTTCCTGAACTGCCAAAGCCTGTGCCTCACCGGACAAACGACGACGCATTCCGAATTCACTGAATGCACCCAAATCAAATTCACCTGCAACAAGTTTGCTTATCTTATTATTAAGACGTTCTTTGAAGCTTTCCATTAAATCATCATAATCATAAGCCATTCTGAAATACACTTCATTTACAATGGCAAGTGTAGGAATCTCATACATTGAAGTATTAAGCCATGTTCCCTTAGTCTCAATTGCAAGACCGCAATCTGCATCTGTAGTAATCTCAAAATCAGCATATCTAGGTTTCCAAAGCCTCAAAAAATCGACATATGAGCCCTTTATCCAGGTAATATTATGCAGATATTCGAGTTCATCCTCCTGAAATCTGAGATCGCAGTATAACATAATCTGTCTTTTAATTTCATCAACCATTTCAGTTGTAAAATGTACATCCTCATTACGACATTTAAATGACCATGTTGTCTTATAATCGCTAAACTGATGATAAATGGCCTGACCCATTGAGAATTTATATGCATCTGTTTCCAATAAGCTCGTTATTATCTGGTTCATTTTACCCTTATCTCCTTAAGTATATGTAATATTTAAAATAAAAATAACACAAACAGAGTATAAAGTAAAATGTTTATAAAAGCGATAATCCGCACACTTATAACCAAGAGCGCTTCAACTCTGTCAAAGTCCTGTTATAGATATTTATGTATCAGCGAACAAAATTTGTCCATGCATGTATTTCTTCAGGAGGTAAACCGTACTTTTCCTTACCTAATTCTATTGATCTCATAAGGAATACCATATTCTGAGCAAGTGTACGCATCATCTGAAGTCCTTCCTCATCCTGAAGAGCATCATTACAGCCTCCGTTACCGTGAATTCCGTTCCAGTACTGTCCTGATGCAACCGGCATTCCTGATATAGTAAAGTATTTGTTTATCTCATCAAATGTAGCAGTTATTCCGCCTCTTCTTGCCGAAGCAACAGCGGCACCGACCTTCATTCGCTTATCAAATCTGCTGCTGTAAAAGAGTCTGTCAAGCAGCGCAACCACTGTAGCATTGGCAGAAGCATAATATACAGGTGTACCTACAACAAAGCCATCAGCCTTTTCCAATTTATCTGCAATCAAATTCACTTCATCATCGAAAATGCATTTGCCTGTCGTTCCACAGGAACCACAGGCTACGCATCCTCTGATTGATTTATTACCAATCTGAATAATTTCAGTCTCAATGTTATATTGAGTAAATACTTTTTTCATCTCATTAAGCGCTACTGCTGTGTTACCATTCTCATGTGCACTTCCGTTAATCATCAAAACTTTCATAGTTTGTCTCCTTTAATTAACTGTTTATGATAAGAATTATAACACAGTTCTCACCTGCAACTCAATTTACTGGTCATCAGCAATCATATCAGACAACTGTTTAATAACATTCTTACCGCCTATGGTAAGTTTGCCTGCACCTGCACATATTTTCTCAATATATTCAAGTTCCTTAAGGTGATACAAAGTCTTGTTCTCATCCATAAGTTTGGCAGTATTAAGAAGTGTTCTGGTAGAAGCTACTTCCTCCCTTCTGGCAATATTACTTGCCTGAGCCTTCTTCTCCGCCACAAGAACAGTGTTCATGATATCTCTCACTTCACCAGGCAGAACAACATCCACTACCGCAGCGCTCTTAATATCAATATAGAGATTCTCTGTACTTGATTTAATGCTGCCTAAAATTTTCTTTGTAAGCTGTTCCCTGTCAGAAAGCAAATCATCCAGTTTCATCTCACTGACTGCCTCTCTTAATGCAAGTTGAGCCTTCTGATAAAGAACAGTAAGACCATCCTTTACCTCAGCAGCATATTTCACAATATCTGTGAAAGCATATTCAACAGTCGCATTCAGACGTAATGTTACTTTATCCAGAGTAACAAGTTCCTGCTTAGTCAAATTCAAACTAAGAACTCTGGTATCGTAAATTTTCACTGCTACATCATTAACAATATTCCAGTAGAAGTAAATACCTGCTTCAAGCTTTCTGTAAAACTTTCCGTCCACAAAAACAAGAGCAACCATACCCTCATCCACTTTTACTTTTTTAAGATATTCGCCTACCATCTTCTCAAGAACACTTCTTTCCACTTCTGTCTCATCAACAATAATACTTTTGATATCCATGCTCTTAAAGGTATAAACACCTGCATTCTTCCAATAGAAATTTCTTGCAGCGCCTATACACCAGTCGCAGTAAATACCGTCTACAAAGTGAATAAGTACTTCATCAGAATCAATCACTTTCTCGTAAACTTTATTTGCAACAGACTTGCTCTTTGCAAATGCATTTTTATCCATATTGGCAAACTGAATTCTGGCATAATTATTCTGAACAATTATCTCCCTATTACCCCAAACATAGTAAACACCGCTCTCAAGTATTTTGCTGAACTTGCCATTCTTAATCTCAACACCAATCTCATTAGCATGTACTGTTACTTTTCTCATATATTTTTCCTCCGTTTGTATAAATTCGAGTCAGCGATTGTCATACACATCTGAGGGCCGCAACCCGTATTCATCTTTTTGAATTGCTGCTTCTCTCAAGCATCTTTTTGACAAAAATTCAAAAATCCGCTTCAGTCCCTGACAGAAATTCTCATATGAACCTAATCTGAAGCAGACAAGCTCATAAGCGTATTTGTCTTTTGATTAGCTGTATAGCCTCTCTCTGACTGACAATCGCATTGGTTTTTTTCGATTTGAAATCAATACCAATTGCAAGTAAGGCACTGCGTTTACGCCGTTTGTAATGTATAGACCTAACAGTCATACAACATTGTGAGACCGCTTCTTCCTGCCATTGCAGCAACTCACTTAAGCGTCACTCAACCTTACGATGTCAGTATATAAGTTTGGTGTTTTTATATCACGGAAAAAAAATTGCGAATCAAAAAATATCTGCTTCAAGTTGTTTTGCAAGTCTGAACTTAATCAAATTCACAAAATCTTCAGGTGCAGTAACCTTAATCAACGGTCCGAATGACATAAGTTGAATCAGCACTTCTGTCTCATCAGTAACATCATATTCTATCGTCACCTCATATTCATTCTCACCGAGTTTTACAGCTGTTTTTTTGAAATGTGAGAACTGAAGCATAACTCTTTCGAGTGCATTGCGTCCTAAACCGCTTAAATCATCCCATACTGTTATTGTTACACTCTTGCTTTTTTGAATAATATCAGAACAATATTCCCCGGTAGCTTCCATAACACAAATAATCTGCGACATTCTTAATATAACCGTTTTATCTTTTGAACAGGCATACAGTCTGAATTTGTCATCCTTCAATGAATATTCGATTTTACACGGACTCACAAATAAGCTTTTGTGTCCACCGCTTAACGAATCATACTCAACCTTTATAACTTTTTTATTATGGATTGCTGACAAAACCGCCTTAAAATTGTCTCTGTAACTCAAATCATCATAATTATCACCGTCAAGGCACATGTCAAATACAACTATATTTTCCTCCTTATAAAGGGGCTCAACATCCTTCAAAGAATCCAGAACAGCTCGACAGTTATCCTCAAAAAGATTTACTCTTTTATCCGACATTACAGACTTAAGCCACCTAAGCTGTAATGAAGATAACGGCATGGTAGGCGAATTCTTTACAACAGCTCTGCCTTCGGAATCGAGCAATCCCCATTTCTCAGTCAGATTAACCATGTTAATATTCAAAAACGAATCCTTAAAAGCAAATCTTTCTACAAAATAATTGATATCATTATCGTCCAAAGGACGTTTTATTGCTTCATTTATAATCGCCGCCACGCAATTATAGTAGGCACCGTAAAATTCACTAAATATCATGCGGCACCTCCAATCCATACATCTCATACATAGTTAACATGTCGTTTCTGAATAATTTCTCAAGTTCTTTATCAGAGAAATTAATCTCGACAATTCTGCCGATAAATGTCCTGATCCAAGGAAATAATTCTTTACAGTCATACACGTTGCAAGTGAATTTAGCACTGTTGTCAGAAAGCCTTATTACCTGCCCGTTGCGTTTCTCTCGCTTCAACCTTTCGTAAATGTAACTCTCATTTCTTTTCCACTTAACAGTAAAATCAACATGTTCTGCCGGTTTCATTTCTCCGTATATACTTACACCCCAAACAGATTTCATCGTTTGGGAATACTTAACCAGATAATCATCAAAATCATCACATTTCTCACGAAGATTTTCAATCGATACAATACGACTCAGGCGAATCGTATTTATCTTTTTCAGTGCATAATCATGACAAAGCACCCACTGGCGTCCGGTTTGACTGCTGACATATATTTTCAATGGTAAAATGACGCTGCGCTTATTTTTGGAAAAGGTTATTGCTGTCTTTTCTTTGGCATTTATTGCCATCAAAAGCTCGTACAAAATAACAGAATCCAAAGCCTGATTTAAATAGTGGTGCTTAAATGTCAGCACTTCTTCATCAGATGAATCAAGTTTATCAAGAAGATATGAACCGGTAACTCCGCACGGAGCAATTTCCGAGAAAAAATCAAGCACATCTCTGTTACTATATTCTATTGTTGCAGTCCTTGCATAATATGAAGTTTTGCCGTCTCTATAAGTCTTAATTATACCAAGATTTATATATTCATTAAGCCTTTTGCGCACGGATGACTCGTCAAGAACCTTTATACAGAATTTGTCATCGATTACACTCATAATCTCCTTAAGAGAATAATATTTTTCTTCTTCGAAAAGAATATCCATAAGTACAAAATGCAATGTAATCATATTATCTGTAAAACTCTTAGATTTGAAAACACTATACAACGGATTATGATTTGCTTTACGAGTATCAACAGATACGGAAACATTTTTTGTATCACCGTTATAATTCTCAACGATATAATCCGAGAGCCAGCTTACTATACGCTGTTTCTCATAATCATAGGTGCGACTGCTTTTATTGTCATAATCAAGACGACTTTTAAATCCATAAACATAAAAGTCTCTCAAATAATCACGTATACTGTCCAAATTCTTAATCAATTCATTATTAGCCAAAGAAAAACCTCACCCTATGCTATTGAATTATATTATACACTTCCGATACATCCATAGCATAAAAAAACTGCCGCACGCACTTATAAAACGCGTGAGGCAGCAGAATAAATCAAATCCTTATTAAATATTCATCTCGGCCGAATTATCGCTTTCAATACTGTTATCATTTGACACTTCACTATTGCTGTCCAATTTTGTTGTCAAAACAATAATACTTAAAACCACAGGCGCAGCAAATAACAAAGCCAGAATGAAATAAATTACATTCGGTACTTCTGCTAAAAAGAAAAATACACCCAAAACCCATAAAGCGTTAATTACTATCTTGAATATAGCATCACCGTTAAATGTTACATAATTAGACTTTGAGCGACTGATGTTAACTGCAGACACAATAATTGAGATAACGGCAAATATGGCAGCTATAATAAACAAAGCAATAAAAACCACACACATTGCCTCCACAATCTCAGCAAAAGTATAACCTATTCTTGCAAAAGTTTCATTATATCTTCGTACCTCTGCTTTCGAGAAATAATCCTCGACCCTGTCAACACCAAATGCAAGCAATACACCAAAAATCAGTGTAAAAAATCCGCTCGCAATAACAATAAGAATCTCGCAAATCATCGAAGCGACAGTAAGTGAACGTCTTGACGAATTATAAGTAGTCTTCATATAAAGCACCTCTCTTTCGTGTATATTTTGCCACAAGAAATGCATCAATTCAATCACATATGTGTGCTTTCAGCCAGAATTTCCCGAAGTTGCCTGTCGCTCATAACACCCGTCATTCTTATTACAGGTTTGCCGTGACTGAAAATTATCGTGGTCGGAACACTTTTTATACGAAACTGATTTGTAAGCTCGTGTTCCTTATCAATATCAGCTTTAAGAATAATACATTGATCCTTCATCCCGGAAGCAAACTGTTCCAAAATCGGACTGTACACCTTGCACGGGCCGCACCATTGTGCATAAAAATCAAGAATTACAGGTTTCTCACCTTCTTCTACCAATGTATGAAGAAGTTCTGCGTTGGTCTCTTTTACTTCCATAATATTTTTCTGAGCCTTTCATAAAATAATTGTCTCTATTCTATCGGAGAATTTCATTTAAGATGAGTGGAATCCAGGGCAGAACATGGGCGAAATTGTATGGTTCCATTTTCGAGAAGAAAAATATAAAATACTTTCATGGAACTAAAAGTAATTGCCCGTCTCTATTGTGATTTGGAAACTAAATTCGGTGTACCTCGTCAAAGCGGAGTAGCACCGCATTTGTGCGGAAAAATTATTTTCGAGAAGGAATGGCGGGACAGAAATGCTTTTAAAGGTATAGAGAATTTCTCTCATCTCTGGATTATATGGGGTTTTTCAGAGGGCTTCAGCAGTCGTGACAAATCACATCAATGGTCACCGACTGTAAGGCCGCCTATACTCGGCGGCAATGAACGCATCGGCGTTTTTGCAACAAGATCGCCGAACAGACCGAATCCGTTGGGACTAACTTCAGTTAAACTTGAAGCGGTCGACTTGGATTCGAAGGAAGGGCCGGTGCTTTTTGTCAGCGGCATTGATATGATGAACCAGACTCCTATTTATGACATTAAACCATATATTCCTTATGCAGATATTAAGAATAATGCATCCGGAGGATTTACGGATACCAAAAGCTTTAACAAACTTGAGGTTGTTTATTCCGACAAAGCAATATCGGATCTGCGTAAAAAACTTAACGAGACTCAGTTAACTGCACTTACAGAAATTCTCTCCAATAATCCCAATCCGCAATACATCTCTGATTCAGACAGGCAATACGGTCTTTCATATGCAGGTCTCAATGTTGTATTTAATATCACGGATAACAAGTTATTTGTAAGTAAAATCGAGTAACAGACAACAAAAATGATAAAAAGAAACCCGCCTCCTTTTAATCAGGAAGCGGGCATATTTTTTATTGTAACAGTTAATTAAAGATTCTTGTTTACAATACCATCAACTATAGGAAGCTTAATTGTACTGCCCTTCAAAGCTGTAAGACCGAGTGCAAGGAATACTAATGTCTTAGCAAAGCTTAAAACTGCACTTAAGAAACTGCAAATTCTGTTAATGAATCCGATAGTAAATCCATCTGTATTAAAAATAGCAACCAATTTTGAAACAACACCTAAACAGTCAGGAATAAGATAAATTACAGTACTTGCAACACCAAAGATAACAAGTAAAGCAAGAACTCTTACAGCTAACGTTCTGATCCAAGCGTTCTCTTCTCTCAAAAGAATGTATCCGCCTATAAGAATAGCAGGGATATAACTTCCGAAAAATGTTGAGAAGCAAAGGATAAAACCAAGCAGACCAACTGAAATATTTAATTTTGACTTTTCCATAACAATACCTCCCAGTATCAAAACTATACTAATTATATACTATTTTACAGTAATATATATATTACTATAATGTTAAATTAGAACTACGCTATCTCGTCCAATTGCGAGCAATAAAGCTTATAATATGCGCCTTTTTTGCTCATCAATTCATCATGTGTACCGACTTCTGCTATTCCACCGCCGTCTATATACATTATTTTGTCACAGTTTTTAACGGTAGAAAGACGGTGAGCAATAATAAATGATGTTCTTCCCTTGAGCATCGCATCCAATCCTTTCTGAAGAGCGCGTTCAGTCTGAACATCTATACTTGAAGTAGCTTCATCAAGAACAAGAATTGCCGGATCCGATAAAAGAGTACGTGCAAAGGATATAAGCTGTTTTTGTCCCTGAGACAGAAGCGAACCTCTCTCCTTAACCTCTGTATTATATCCTTCAGACATATTTTGTATAAAGCTGTCTGCACAAACCACCTTACTTGCTTTTACTATTTCTTCAGAAGTCGCATCAAGCTTGCCGTAACGGATATTATCTTCAATAGTTCCGGAGAAAATAAAGCTGTCCTGAAGCATTATTCCCATCTGAGATCTCAAAGAATGAAGCGTAACCTTGGAAATATCCTGTCCGTCTATAGTAATCACTCCGGAATCCAAATTATAAAATCTGGATATCAGACTTACAATCGTACTCTTACCTGCACCGGTAGGACCGACAAGTGCAACACTTTCACCCGGATGAACTTTAAAAGAAACATTGTGAAGAACTTCTTTTCCTTCTTCATATGAGAAAGTAACATTTTTGAATTCCACTTCTCCTTTTATTTCAGGTAATTCAACAGCTCCCGGGCAATCATCGACATCAACAGGTTCATCAAGTGTCTCAAATATTCTCTCGAGATAAGCGATATTATTTATGAAATTATTAAAAATATTACCAAGATTCATAATAGGCTGCCAAAATCTCGAAGCATAACTTGAAATAGCCACTATGGTACCGAGTGTTTCCTGTCCCTGACTGAATAATAAAACTCCGACAACAAAAATAGCCGCACGAACAAGAACAGAGATAGTATCAATTCCCGGCCATACAAGGTTGGTATATACAAGCGCATTCATCCAGGTTTTACGACAATTATCCGAAAGGCCGGCAAAAATCTCGGCATTCTCATCTTCCCTTGCAAAAATCTGAGTAATACGTGCGCCGACTATATTCTCCTGCAAATATGCATTAAGATTGGAATTCTTGTTTGATACCATTTGCCAAGCTCGGCGCTGTTTGTTCTTTACCCACATCATAAACACAGCAAGAAACGGTATACCAATCATTACCACGGTTGCCAATTTAACATCAGTAGTAAACATAAAAACAACTATAAATACAATATTTATTATCTCAAGCACCACGTTAATCAATCCGTTGGAAAGCATATCAGATACAGAGTTTACATAGTTAACTACTCTGATAAGAATTTTACCGTGAGGTCTGTCATCATAATATGTAAACGGTAATTTCTGAAGATGAGAAAACAAATCCTTTCGAATATCAAAAATAATATTCTGGCTGACCTTTACCATGATTCGCGAACGAATTGTGGTAAAAATAATGCTTATCATATAAACTCCGAGAAGAATAAGAACAAGTCTGAACAATCGTTCCTTATCACCTGCCGGAACTACCTCATCCAACGCAATACGCGTAATCTTCGGAGAAAATAGGGCCGCTATCCCGCCGATAGCACTTAATATTAAAGCCAAAATCATTTTTGATGAATACTTACGAATATATACCCATGCACGAAGAAGGTGCTTAATATTAAACGGTTCTTCAAGAACTTCATCCTGTTTATAGGTATTACGTCTGTTTGTATCAGCCATTAACGCTCACCTCCTCACCTGTTTGAAGTCTTACAAGATCTGCATAGTAACCACCCTGTGCAATAAGTTCCTTATGCGTACCTGATTCCTTGATTTGACCGTCCTGCATAACAAGAATCTTATCTGCAGTCTTGGTAGTAGATATTCTTTGCGCAATAATGATTTTAGTACAATTAAAATCCAGTTCTCTGAGGCTCTGTTGAATTTTCTTCTCGGTTTCCATATCAACAGCAGAAGTAGTGTCGTCAAGAATAAGTATGGAAGGTCTTATTGCCAAAGCTCTCGCAAGGGATATTCTTTGCTTCTGTCCGCCGGACAAGCCAACTCCGCGCTCACCGACTATCGTATCATAACCTTCAGGCATCTTATCAATGAACTCATCTGCAGCAGAGAAACGCGCAAACTTCACTACATCCGCCTTCGGAAGTGCTGTATCTCCGTATGCTATATTACCGTCAATCGTATCAGAATATAAAAGCACATCCTGAGTTGCAAGTCCGATGTTGCTTCTCAACTGTTTAAGTTTGTACTTACATACATTTATGCCGTCAATAAGAATTTCTCCGGATGTAGGCTCATAAAATCTCGGTATAAGGTGTATTAATGAGCTCTTGCCGCATCCGGTCTCACCCATTATTGCAATTGTCTCACCCGGCTCCGCTGTAAACGATACATTTTTGATTACAGGTATCTTCGAATCAGAATACATAAAGCTTACATTCTTAAATTCAATTTTGCCCTCAAGTCTTTCCTGATGGTCGACAGCATCAGGTAAATCTTTAATATCAGGTTCGGAATAGTATATTTCCATAATCTTATCTGAAGCAGCCGAGAATCTTTGATACTCATTTAAAATATTGCCCAAAAGTCTCATCGGGTTTGCAACTGCCCACATAAGCCCGGAAAAACCTACATATTCGCCCATAGTCATCTTATTGTCAATTAAGAAAAGTCCGCCTACAAGAAGAAGAATTACAAGCAGAAAGTTTGCAAAAAACTCAACCAGCGGAAAATACTTAAACCATTCAAGCTGCGTTACTTTGTTGGTCTCAGCATAATCTTCATTGCTGACTTCGAACTTCTCCTTCTCATATTCTTCTCTGGAAAAAGCCTTTACTACTCTGTTACCCGAAATATTTTCCTGAGCAGTCGTATTCATCTGAGCCAATTTTTCTCTTAATGCTGCATGCATAGGTGCAATTCTTTTCCGAAAAGCAAACACTATAATAAAAATGAGCGGAGCAATAAAAACTATGCAAAGAGCCAGCTGCCAGTTCATCCAGAAAAAGTAAACCATCGTAGCTGTTACAAGTGAGAATGCTTCGATAAACATTCGAATTACCCATGCAAGATTATGCCTTACTGCATCCAAATCTCCGGTAACTCGAGTCATCAAATCACCTGTTCTGTATTCTGAATAGAAACGCATATCCTGTCTTTCTATCTTATCAAAAAGATAATTACGTATCTTATACAGAGCATGCTGTGATACGACCTCATAAGCCATACAATCAGAATATACTACTATAACTCTGATAATTGTGAATCCAATCATACAGGCAATGAGAAAATATAAACCGTTTCTGTCATTTTGAAGATTGCCTACAGCATCAGGACCGGACAAATATCTGTCGACTATTTGTTGAGAGAAATACGGTATCGTTAACTGCATAACATTATATACTACAGTTCCGAGCATAGCCAAAATATAAAGCCATCTTACTCCCTCTATATTATCCCAGAGCCAGGCAAATTTATTTTTTCTTATCTTTATTTGTTCCATAAAAATCACCAGCTATTTTAACACTTGCTAATAATAATACACTTATTGCTAATAATGTAAATAGTTATACTGATAATTTTACAAAATGACAATTTTTGTTGAAAATTCGTTTACTATATCAACTAAAAAAAAGAATAATTACTCTTTTAAATCATCAATTAAAAATCATAAAAAACACCATCAAATGAAGACACTACAGTGAATGCTTTATATAAATCAGTATAATTTCTCTCAGAGAAGTTCAAATCAGAATTAATACTCTGAATAATCAGATCAGCAATAGAAATGTAGCACTCTTCATGTTCACTGATGAAAATACTTTCTGCACTTTGAAGATTATCCTCATTGATTTCATTTACAACAGTAATAAGCCCGTCTCTGTTTAATATACTTTCACTGAAGAGAAGTTCTACAAATTCAGCTGCTCCGTCAGAATTAAGACAATTTCCTAAAATAGCAACGGAATCATCAACATTTGCAGTTAAACCACGTTCGTAACCATTATAGAAATTTACAAATCGCCAATAATTATCGTCCGAATATTCTAAACAGTTAATGAAATTTTCAATTTTAACAGGAAAAAGACAGTAATACGTCCTAATCACACATTTCATTAAATTACGCATTTCTTCAGAAGGTTCATCTTGATTTAACTGACTTTCAACAAATGAATCATCATAATAAAGAATATTCTTGACGATATCTATTAATAAATTGTCTTCTAGTTTAAACGGAACCGGATTATATTCATTAAAAAAATCATTAAAATTTTCATCTGTCATAGGATAATTAAAATTATCTGCAGGTATCAACATACCGTAAAAGGAAAGAGTAACAGGCATCTGATAAATCGGTTTGCTTGCAGAATCAAACACACTGATTTTATCAAGCGTTTCAGCAGAAACCATATCTGAAAGATTGCAACAATAATCTGCATTCGATAGTAATGAACGATAAGCATAACCATTCAATAAAATGTCAGGACCGCCTCCATCATTCATATCATCAATTAACGCATTCAGTCGTTGCAAATTGTATCTCATTACTTTTGCATCTACATTATACGTACTGTCAAGTTCATACGTGTCGTTAATTTTGATATAGAAACTATTGGTTCCGTTACTGTTAAATCTTTTTATCGCCTCGCATTCAACATTGCTGAGCGGATCAAGATAACCGGCTGACAATTCAACCTTCTCTTTGTTTGGATTTACTGCACTTTCGGAAAAAATATCAAATTCAAAGTCCGTCTCATTACCGGTGTCGCTTCCTGCAAAAATCGTCTTTTTCTCATCACAATATACCAGACTTTTTTGTTGAATGTCGGCTACATTACAATAACTGTTGGAAAAATTAATTACTTCCACGAACTTTGCTTTCTGGGTATTAAGTTTAAATACAGACAAAGTCGTCACTATAAATATTTCATCCTGGACTGTAAAAACTTTCTTGCTTATATCGGAAACTTCTCTTGAATACTCGATATTACAGTTTGTAACCTTACTGTTGCTGACGAAGGAATAATGATCATCATACATCCAAAATACACTTCCGTCATTTTTTTGCTTAACCATCAAATAATTTGTTTCCTTATCCAAACTGCTCTCAACAACATAATCATTAGTGTCCATTTGAACCGAAAGATAATTTCCGTCATCATACTGTGTTCTTCCGATTAATAAATCGTTATATTTATAAAATTCCGAGCAAATCTGTCCGCTATCATTAAAAGCTTTAAAGAATTCTGAGTATTCTTTACAATCATATAAAAAACCATCTTCTTCGTCTACAATAAAACACTCACCTGAACCGTTATTCCTTACAAAATATGCTGTACCGTCCGAATAGTAAAGAGAAGGACACTCATCATAATATTCTATATCAGTAACCTTAAATTCACTTACTTGTTTACTCCACATATGCTGTCCGTTTAAGTTAAAAAACAAAAGACGATAATAACCGCTGCCTTCGGTTGAATATTTTCCTACCATCAACACACCATCATCTGTTGCAACAAATGATGTAACCTCATTTTCTTCATATGCATCATCATAATCAGACAAATCTATATCAATTCTGAAATGATTATACCAAGGAGACAATCCGACAAAAGAAACATCGGAATTATCTTGAAAACCACCGCTGACAGCAGAAACGTTTTCATTCAATTCTATAGTGTTATCATAACAAGATGTCACAGTAAATGACAAACACATTAACATAATAACAGAAGCTAATCTACGCATAAAACCTGTTCCCCTATTTAGCAATATATAGAGAATACAATAAGTCTTCGTAAAAAAACACCATAAAATTCATTTTTTATTTATTGAGATTTCCTTTATATTTGAATACTCTGGAAGGTCTGTGACCGAGATTACCCGACATTTTTCCGGTATCCTCAACTTTATCGGCAATTGTTCTTCTAAATGCAGCAGCTAATAATGGCTGTCCGAGAATTAATTCATACACTTTCTGCAAATCACCTATCGTGAATTCATCTGACATCATATGAAAAACAATATCTGAATAATTAATTTCTTCCCTTAATTTTGCCAAAGCCAGATTTATTATTTCCTTATGATCAAATGCTATATCCATGTCATCCAAAGAATCAATATCAAACCATTCGGCGTCTACCACATTTGCTTTCTCTGAATCCAAAAGCGACATGTAAGCACAGCTGATAACTCTCATTCTCGGATCTCTGTTTACTTCACCGAATGTCATAAGCTGTTCGCTGTATACATCCTTCAAACCGGTCTTGTTTTTTATTGTACGATTAAGAGAATCCTCCAAAGTCTCATTTAATAATACGAAACCACCCGGAAGAGCAAGTGCATCCTTATATGGATACTCCTTACGTCTTACCAAAAGAATCTTCAAACTGAGTTCATCAGATTTACGATAGTTCGCAGAAGGTTTTCTTGCCGTACCGAAAATAACAGCATCAACAGTAACCGCAACCGAATCAAAAGCTTTTGGATCATAGCTTTCGAGAAAATCTTGTTCTTCTTTACAACTTGGAATGTACTTCTTCATACTTTACCCCACCAAACGTAAATGTTAATATCACCATGTTAATAACATATAAATCTTAATACAGTTATTAAAGGTTGTCAATATGATGTTTGTGCAAATGACATTATATGACTTAATTGAAAAACAAGGACTGTTGCATTAAAATAGTGACGTTTGTTTAAGAAAGAAGGTTTATTATGACTCCGTTATTATCACTATCAGTAGCAATGTTCATGGGACTTTTATTAACAAGATTCGGTAACAAACTTAAATTACCTGATGTTACGGCATATCTTGTTGCGGGTGTTTTGGTTGGTCCTTATTTTCTCGGTGCACTTAATATACCGGGAGTTGGATTTTGCAACTTCGATCAATTGGACAACGTAAAGGTTATATCCAACGTTGCTTTAGGCTTCATTGCCTTCTCAATGGGTACTGAATTTAAAATAAGCAAACTTAAAGAAACCGGTAAAACAGATACATTCATCGGTATTTTTCAGGCCGTGTTTACAACTTTAATAGTAGATATAGCTTTGGTTATATTCCATTTTATTGCTCCGAACGTAATATCTGTGTCAGCAGCTATCACTTTGGGAGCCATTGCAGCAGCAACGGCACCTGCTACAACTCTTATGGTTGTACGCCAATACAAGGCAAAGGGTGAAGTAACTAAACTCCTTCTTCCTATAGTAGCAATAGATGATGCTGTCGGTCTTATCCTGTTTGCTGTTTCTTTTGGTATAGCAAAAGCCATACACGGCGGTGTTATTGATGTTAATACAATAGCCTTCAATCCGCTTATCGAGATTTTTGCCTCTTTGGCTCTCGGTGCGCTGGCAGGTTTACTTCTCACGTTTATTGAGAAATTCTTCCACTCTAATACAAACAGATTGATTATGAGTATAAGCTTTATTCTTCTCACAGTAGCGTTATCTATGATAAAAATTGAAGGAAAAGTTACACTCGGCTTCTCGCCTCTTCTTGTTTGTATGATGCTCGGAAGTGTTTTCAGCAATACCTGTCCTTTATCGGATGAGATTATGGAACGTGCGGATAAATGGAGTCTGCCTATTCTTGAACTCTTTTTTGTAGTTTCCGGCGCAGAACTTAAGCTTGACGTTTTCACACAGATTACCGCCGTCCTTCTTGGCGTTTTTTATGTATTATCACGTTCTCTGGGAAAATACTTCGGTTCCAGAGTTTCAACAACAATTATGAAATGTAAGCCTAATGTTGTTAAATATTTGGGAATCACTCTTCTCCCTCAGGAAGGAGTAGCTCTCGGCATGACTGTTACTGCTTCACAGCTTCCTAATGAGGGTTCTTTGATTCGCAATATTGTTCTTTTTGCAGTATTAATTTATGAGCTTACTGCACCGCTGATGACTAAGTGGGCTCTTACAAAGGCCGGTGAAATAAAGCCTATGAGTCCTGAAGTTGCAAATCGTCGTGAACAAAAGCTCAAGGATGCCGCCAACAAATCAAGCAATTAATCAAACAAGCAAATATGCAAAAAAGGGGCTTTCTCAAACTATAGGTAAAATAATTGCGTTTCTAACGCAAAGCGGTGTTGGAGCAAGCCGCCGCAATACATTTGAGGCACTTGCCGAGAACAAATTGCGTTAGAATCGTCAAAAAAATTGCATTTCTAACGCAAATCAGGGTTGAAGCAGGCCGCCGCAGTGCGTTGGAAGCACTTGCCGAGAACAAATTGCGTTAGAATCGTCAAAAAAATTGCGTTTCTAACGCAAATCAGGGTTCAATTTCAGTGAATATGGCCGCGGCGGTCAGGCGTCGCCAAAATCCCCCTAAAACGTCGCTGCCGGCGACAAAAATCATCTATTTCAGCGAAAACTCTGTTTTCAGTCACTGTAAAGTGACTCAAATGACCATTTTCAGTGAATATGACCGCCAAGCAGCCCAGAATCACTGAAAACCCTGTTTTGAGTCAACGCACCCCGTTCCGAGTTTCCCCGAAGAAATATAAATTTAGACACACATCTCGCGGTTAATCTCTTGGATTAGCGCCTCTTGGAAAGCGTTGACGATTTGAGACAGCCACTTTCCTTTGTGTAAAATAATTATAGTACTTATTTTTCACTACCAAATAAGTAATTAACAAAAATCGAGCTCTTTGATTTTCCTGTAAAGGTAGTTGAATAAACAAATGCTATATAATAATCATCTTCGGACGATAAACCAAGCTTTGACTTAATGTTATCATTAAGTTTAATAGCCACAGGGTTGCCTTTATCATTAATTATCTCGTTATAGAGTTCACGTTTCTCTTCACTTACAGAATCATCATCCTCACTGATTTCAACCGCTTCCTCAGCTTCACTGTAATAATACAGCTGACTCTCATCAAATAAAGACATGTCTGTCAACGTACCTACATCAGTAAATAAACCCAACTGAACATAATAATCCAAAGATGCAGTATCCATTATCAGATAATCATAATATCCTGCTGATATCTGAGCAAGAAAAGCAGCATCTACATTTTGATTGGTATCCTCATAATAAGCATTCTCCAGTTCCTGAATACCCGTACTGTCATCGTAAGTCTGAAAATGAATATCCGATTCAACAAGTGAAGCCTTCTTCTTTGAACCGAGATCAGCCCACTCTATGAAGTCCTCCGTAAGATACTCCTTCCCCTCTTCGCTTATATTGCAATTAACAACAGTACCACTGATAACAATTTGATTAGCTTTGTAAATATCATGAATATACCAGCAGGCACAGCCAATAAAAAATAAGGAAACCAACAATTCCGGTGCGTAGTAATTCATAAAATACGTAACTCTTTGCTTACGATTCAACTTGGAGATTTTTTCCTTTTCTTCAGCAAAATAATTAACTACTCTGTTCTTAAGCTTACGACTCTCTTTGTATTCGGCAGCAATCTCTTCCTTAGTTTTCTTAGGCTCTGCTTCTAACTCGCTATTGCTTATATCCGCAATAGATTTCAATTCCTTACGCGATGCAGCATATGAAGTATCTTCAACAACAGCATTAATGCTATCATCAAATTTCTCCTCTACAGTATCAGCAGATTTAAAATCATCAGAAGTTTTGGTCTCTTCTTCCTCAGTATTGAGGGCCTCGTATTTCTTAAACTCAATATCACAAAGTAATGCCAGAAAAAAAGTAACAGTAACAGTACAAAGGATAAGAATTAACGGGAACCAAGAAGTAAACCACACTGCAGCAAATAATCCGGTAACAAGTAAAGCAAGTATACCGAGAAGCTGAAAGAAATGCGTAAAAATAAATACAACAGTTGCCTTATATAATTCCTTCATTGACAGCTTAAAACGAGCAATTAAAGGAAATACCGTCATATTTACAAACATAATAATTACAGAAATAACGGTAAGTGCCAATTTAAATGACAATTCAACATTATTAAGTCCATTGGAAAAAATAACAAGCCAATCAAAACCAACAAGTGCCGTAACAACCATCTGTATGAGCCAAACAAGTGTTGACTGCTTAAAATTATCCCTGAAAGCAACAAAAAACGGAACCAATACACCTGATTCTTCATCTTTGGATAACTTCATAGCTACATAATACTTCGCAGTTAACGCCGCACCAATAGTAACGATAGGGATACAGCATATAAAACAAATAATGTTAAGAATTAAAATATCAGTTATCTTACGCAGAAAATCCATAAACGGACTGTCTATTTTAAGAAAATTCATTATATCTTTCCTCTCGAAAATAATACTCAGCAATTATTATATTAGAAAGTCATGTTCAATAAAACCGTGAATATAAAGAAAATACCCGTACAAACTATTAGAAAACTGGGCAGTTTCAAAAGATTATTTCTTGTGGCAGCTCCTCTGTAAAATATCATTACCGATTGCACTTCACTGAATACTTCAGATTTCTTGATATAATATATTTTTTTTATCAAACAGTTTCCCAATATGCTACAATATCTTCATCTAAAAATGTATTACTCAGTTATTTTTTCGGACAATCAGGGGGAATTTTATGAAAACAGCAAACAAACTTATTTCAGTTGTCGTTGGAACAACAATTCTTCTGCCGTCGGCAGTACTTTTGAACGGTTGCAACAAGAATTCAGACAAGAAAACTTTCGAAAGTAACGCATGGTACGACAACCATACCGTTGAGTGTAAAACCGGACATGAAGATGAAGAATTGGATTATTCGGATTTTGAGCTCACATTTGCCGCAGACGATATGGTTTACACTGTATTCACAGCAAACAGGCCTGTGACCGAAGAAGATCTTATGTCTCCGGACTATGATTACACCAAGTATACTTTTTCAGAGCTCCTTCAGTATGACTTAAACGGTAACCTGATATCTACAACTGATATAACAGAACTTATATCTCAAGGCACAATTCTTTTCCAAACATCATCCGCCAACGGATTCACATTTTATTACTCAGCTCTTGATCCTGTTACTTACAACGAAAACTACTACTCAATTGAATATAATGTTTCCAACAACACTTTCGGTGAAGCTGAAAAATTAAATATAGAATATGGCAATATAAACGGCAGCCTTGAGAATATAGTTCCGCTCAAAAACGGTGCTGTTTTGGCATCTGTCTACACGTATGTCCAAGAACCGTCTTACGTGTTTTTAATTCTCGAGAACGACGAAATCGTAAAAACAATAGATTTCATGAACGATTTTGACCAGGCACTCTATGATATGCAAACATTTATTCCGGATGCTGACGGAAATCTCATATGCTGCGGTTCAGGAGAATATACCAACGTAGTTTATAAACTCGATATAAACACATATGAAGTTACTGCAGAAACAAACATAAACTTTGACTGGTACTCATATCAAGCCGCCGCAGACGGTAATTTTTACAGTATTGATGAAGAAGGTATCAAGAAAGCTAATCTCGATACTATGGAATGTGAACCGTTATTATCTTTCGAAAACTGTAATGTTAATCTTTATAAGACAACATCCCTTGACATAATGAATGTGACCGAGGATTCAATTGTACTTGCAGGCCCCGTTCGTCTGAATTCCGAAAACTACGAATCAGCCCCATCTTTCTCAATATGTACACTAACCAAAGCCGATAACAATCCAAATGACGGAAAGAAAAGAATAACTATCGGCTTAATCGACGGCTATGCAGACGTTGCTATGTCTGAAGCAATTTATCAATTCAACGAGACAAGCGAACAGTATATTGCTTCTGTAAAGATTTACAGTTCCTACGACAATCTGTCTTCAGAGAATCTCACCGATGAGAATTTTCAGGAACAGGCACTGTCAGCTACAGCAATTATGACAAACGAACTTTCCATCGAACTTATGTCCGGTGACGGTCCGGATATCATTATGAATGCAGCTTCCTTATCGCAGCTCAATAATAACGATTATCTTAAGGATATTTCCGAATACTTTTCCAAACTCGACTCTGCTTCATACTTCACCAATATAATTGAGGCTTCAAAAACAGGTGACGCTTTGTACCAGTTACCAATCAGCTTTATTACTTCCGGTATTGCTTGTGAAACACAATACGCACCTTCAAACGGAACAGGTTTCACACTTCCTGAATACACGGATTTTGTATACGGTCCATGTAATGGCATCGACCCTATCGAGGCAGGCAGAAATGAATACTTCCTGCAGGGTGTTACGCGTATGAGTGATTTATTCATTAATTCCGATATAAAGACAGTCAATTTCTGTCAAGATTCATTCTACGAATATGCGACATACTGTCTTGAAAACGTTCCTGAAGAAATCTATTACGATGACGAAGCATTATATTACATGGATTCATACTGGACTTCTTTAGAGGATTTGTCCTCGTATGCAAACGTATCCGACTCCGGCAAAAAAGACGTAGGCTTCTATGGCGTTTCAGTAGACGGCAGAGGACCTTGTATTGAGGTTATTTCTTCTGTCGGAATCTCAGCCAACACACAATTTGAAGATGCATGTTATGAATTCATAGACATTCTCATCAGCGAAGATATACAATATTTGTGTTCCGATTCTAACACCAACTGCATCAATATTAATGCACTTAAGAGAATTTGTGTTGACGAAGTTGAACGTCTCAATAAAGAATATGAGAATCTCTTGGCCTATGGATTTTCCGAAACCGAGCTTGCTGAGTTTGGTTTGGGAAGGGTAGACGAACGCATAACAGATAGTTACGTAGCATGTCTTTCCGCCGCTGATACTCTCGCTTCTATCGACCCTGCCGTAGCAGTAATCATTATTGAAGAAATTCCTGCTTACTTCGCAGGTCAGAAAGACATTCAAGAGGTTGCAACATTGATTAACAACCGTGCTCAGACAGTTATGGATGAGCGTTAATCGATTCGAATCATTTTTCAAATCCGATTTAAATCAATATGGAGAACCGTCTCAAAATAAGTACTTTTGTCTGTTTGAGTCGGTTCTTTTAGTGTACCTGAATGCGTCTTATTCTGCTGAAAAACAGCATATTCAGAAGCAAGAATAATAACATGTCGCGACTTATTTCACTGTAGTTATCGAATGCAGAATATATAACATCACTTATGTTATAAATATATCTGTTACTCTACCATTATTAGGCTCGATGTTCTCTTTTTGGGTTCTTCACGTTTTTCTTGGAAAATAGATTGCCAAACAATTTGTAGTTAGTTTTGTGATGCATGACGCTTCGGAGCTCGGATTTATTAAATACAGGCTTTTCCGCAAAAAATGCGTTTCTGACTGTAGTATCCACAAGGAATCGCCTTTTATCTTCGAATTGTATGGACGCATC